>JBCDGG010000190.1:0-8138 GCA_038757905.1 Pseudomonadota bacterium
CTACGGCCACGTGATCGGGATCCATGGCAGGATCGTGAGTGCCGAAGACCGGTTCACCTTCTCCGTCCGCGACGGGGCGGTCTTCGATGTGCGCTTCGACTTCGATGGATACACCCTGGAAGGCGGCGGGGTCGTTGCGCCGGGCCTGTCCGGCCTCGTGACGCAGAGTGCGAGCAGAGAGCCGGACCTGTCCCTGGCCGCGAAGGGAGTGCGCATTGCGCTCTTGGATGACACGCTCACCGAACTCGACAGCATCACCTACGGATCGCATCAGACCTCGGCGACCACCACGAACGCGTCGATCTTCTCCGAGCTGGAGGCGGGCACCTACACGCTCGTCGTCGATGGCAGCGTCGGGCCCAACACCAATGCCGCAGCGCTCTACGATATCGAAGTCTCGATCGTGCCGCTTCCCCTGCCGCTTCTGATGCTGACGACGGGTCTTGGCGGGCTTGTCCTTCTTGGCCGGCGCCGCCCGGCACAGGGGCGTGCCCGCAGCGGCGGTCCGTCCCCGGCCTGAAGCCTCTCCCAGCCTGAGTACCCCGGATTGCCGTGACCCCGCGCGGCGGCATCGTCTTTGATAAGCCTTCTAGCTGCGTTGCGCCCGTTCCGCCCCTGCGGCGATGGCTTGCCGGAGGCGCCGCTCCAGGATGTCCTGGCGCGACCGGGAGTGGATCTTCAGGCCGAACATGTCCTTGACGTAGAAGGTATCGACGACCTGCGCGCCGTAGGTGGCGATGACCGCCGATGAGATGTAGATGTTCGAGCCCGCCATGGTGCGCGCAAGATCATGCAGCAGGCCCGGCCTGTCGCGCGTGTCGACCTCGACGATGGTGTAGATATCCGATCCCTCGTTGTCGAAGGTGATCGAGGTGGGAAACCGGAAGTCCTGCTCGCGTTTCTTGAGCTTGTCGCGCTTCTCGAGGGCGGTGGACGGACGGATCTCGCCGCCCAGCGTCTTCAGGATCATCGACCGCAATCGCGGCAGGCGTTCGGCCTCGTAGGGGGCGCCTTCGTTGTCCTGCAGCCAGAAAATCGCCGTCGCGAACCCGTCCTTCGACGTATAGGAGCGCGCGTCGACGACATTGGCGCCGACAAGCGCGAGCGCGCCCGCCATCCGGGCAAAGACACCGGGGTGATCGGCCAGGGCAAAGCAGACGCGGGTCGCATCGCGATCCTCGTCCGGGGTCAGATCCATCTGGATGTCGTTGGGGTCGATGGTCTTGAGGAGCCGGGCGAAGACGACGTGCGCCTCGGTCGGCAGGCCCTGCCAATAGGGCGGGTAGTGGCGCCCGATCTCGGCCCGCAGATCGCCCTCCGACCAGTCGGGCAAAGCGGCGCGGAAGGCTCGGCGGGCTTCGTCGCCGCGGCGGTCGCGGTTGAGCGCTTCCATGCCCTCCTCCAGCACGGTGGAGGTTTCGCGGTAGAGCGCCCGGATCAGTTGCGCCTTCCAGTTGTTCCACGTGGTCGGGCCGACGCCCCGGATGTCGCAGACCGTCAGCACCGTCAGAAGATCCAGCCGTTTCTGGGTGCCGACGATCTTGGCGAAGTCCTTGATGGTCCGCGGGTCGGAGATATCGCGCTTCTGCGCGAAATCCGACATCGTGAGATGGTAGCGCACGAGCCACTCGACCGTCTCGCATTCCTCCTTCTTCAGGCGAAGCCTTGGGGCCACGACGCGCGCGATGCGGGCGCCGAGGATCGAATGATCCTCCTGTCGGCCCTTGCCGATGTCGTGCAGCAGCAGCGCCACATAGAGGACGCGGCGGTTCACGCCCTTATCAAGGATGCGCGACGACAGTGGAAGCTCTTCGAGCAGTTCGCCGTGCTCGATCTGGGCCAGAGCCCGGATCACCTGAATCGTGTGCTCGTCCACCGTGTAGGAGTGGTAGACGTTGAACTGCATCATCGCCACGATCGGCTCGAACTCTGGCACGAACGCCGACAGAACGCCCAACTCGTTCATCCGACGCAGCGCGCGCTCCGGATTGCCGTGGCTGAGCATCAGATCCAGGAAGATCCGCGCGGCCTCGGGATCCCGCCGCATCCTGTCGTCGATCAGCGAGAGATTGGCGTTGATCAGGCGCATCGCGTCGGGATGCAGCAGCAGACCCGTCCGCAGGCCTTCATCGAAGATCCGCAGCAGATTCAGCGGGTCCTTGAAGAACGTCTCCGGGTCGGCGACGGCGAGCCGGCCCTGCTTCACGACAAAGATCGACTTCACTTTCTTGCGGCGCCGGAAGAAGCCGATCAGCGGCGGTTCGGACTTGACGTGCGAGGCTTCGAGGGCGGTCAGAAAGATGCGCGTCAGCTCGCCCACCCGTGTCGCATGTCGGAAATAGACTTGCATGAAATGCTCGACCGCCCGCCGCCCGCCATGGTCGGTAAAGCCCATGCGGTCGGCCACCTCGACCTGCATGTCGAAGGTAAGCTGGTCCATGGCGCGCGCGTTGATCAGATGAAGATGGGCGCGCACGGCCCACAGAAAGCTCTCGGCGGCCTCGAAGTTGCGGTACTCGCCTTCAGTGAACACGCCGAGCGGCACAAGGTCCTTCACGTCGTCGACGCGGTGAATGTACTTGGCGATCCAGAACAGGGATTGCAGGTCGCGCAGGCCGCCCTTGCCCTCCTTGACGTTGGGTTCGACCATGTAACGCTGGCCGCCTTGTTTGCGGTGCCGGGCTTCGCGTTCGGCAAGCTTGGCTTCGATGAAGTCCTTGCCCGTCTTCTCGAAGAGACCCTTCCACAGCGTATCCGGAAATTCCCGCGCTAGCGCCGCATCGCCGCTGATGAGGCGGTGTTCGAGAAGCGAGGTGCGGATGGTGTAATCTTCCTTGCCGAGCCGCACGCATTCGGCCGGCGAGCGGGTGGCGTGACCCACTTTCAGGCGCAGGTCCCACAGGAGGTAGAGCGTCTCCTCCACCACGGTTTCGATCCAGGGCGTCACCTTGCCCGGCGTCAGAAACAACAGGTCCACGTCGGAATAGGGGGCCATCTCCGCCCGCCCGTATCCGCCGACGGCCAGCATGGCAACGCGGTCTGCCGTGGTGACGGATTGGCGCGGGTGGAGCAGATCCGTCGCCACCCAGAGCGCGGTGGAGACGATCGCATCGGTCAGATAGGCATAAGACGCCACGAGCTGGCGCGCCGCGAAAGGGGCATCAGCGAACGCCGCGGCGATCTCTGCGCGTCCGGTCTTCAGAGCGCGCGCGAGCGGGGGGATCGCGGCGCTGCGCGCGGGGGCGCCTTTGTCGGCGCGCGCCGCCTCCACGCATGCACCGACCTGGCTGCGCAAGGCGGAGAGATCGACGATCTCCGCCGCGGGCAGGATCAGCGGGCCACGCTCCGGCGCGTCCGGATTGGGGGCGCTCGGCGCGTGCGCAGCCGCGTCCGGCGTCGGGGTGAGCGGAACGTCCGCCGCCGGGTCAGAAACCTGCACCGCCAAATCGCGTCGGCGCGGCGTCGATCACGACGACACGATTGTTCTGGATCTGGGCGACGGCGAGCCCGCGTTCGTTGGTGCCGTCTGAGCGGAAGCGGAAGATGCCGTTGACGCCCACAAAGCCCGATCCTTGGGTCAGCGCCCCGCGGGTCAGCGCATCGGACCGGCCTTGGCTGACAAGCGCGCCCACGGCGGCGATCCCGTCATAGGCCAGCCCCGCCAGCGGATGGGGCGACGTGCCATAGGCAGAGCCATAGCGCCCGCGGAAGTTTGTGTTGAGCGACGGATCCGGCAGAGCGAACCAGGCGCCCTGGATCCCGGGGGCCGCCAGTGCGCCGGGCCCCACGTCGAGCCGGGTGATGCCGATATACTGCGCCACGTCCGAGCTCAGCCCCTGCTCGGCCAGAAACTGAGGCAGAAAGCCCATGGCGCCCGCGTTCTCCGATGTGAAGAAGATCGCGTCGGCCCCGGTCGCCTGCACCTGCGAGGCGATCTGCGGGGCCACGCCGCGGATCCCGGCCTCGGACAGCGGGAAGCTGAGGTTGCCCACGATGTTCAGCCGGTTCTGGTTGGCAGCGCTCACGATCGCGTCCCGTCCCGAGGCCTCCGCGGCGCTTTGCGCCGAGACGATCAGCACGTCGCGCTTGCCCTGGGACGCGGAGTAGGAGGCGAGGCGCCGGGCGACGTTGTCGAACGTGTTGCCGAGGACGAACACGTTGCCGCCCGCTATGGCGGTGTTGTTCGAGAAGGTCAGCACGTTGATGCCTTGCGAGGCGACGGCGACACCGGCGGCATTCGCGGCCTCGGCATAGAGCGGGCCGACGATGATGCGCGCACCCTCACCGACGGCGCGGGTGGCCGCTGCGCTAGCGCCGTTGGCGTTGCCGCCTGTGGGATACACGCGCAAGTCGATCTGCACGCCCTGCAGGTCCGCGACGGCGAGCCGGGCGGCATTCTCCAGGCTGCGTGAGAGCCCCGCGATCTCGCCCGACTGCCCCTCCGACCCGGGCACGAGCAGGGCCACCGGCACCGGCGCCGACGTGTCGATCTGCGGGCCGCCGCCACCGCCTGTGGGGTTACACGCGGCCAGAAGACCGGCCGCCAGAAGGGCGCAAAGGCGCAGGACAGCGCGGCGGGGGATATTCAGGAGATGCGGCATGGGCTAGGTCTCGGGCGCTGGTGCAAAGGCGTCGGCGTCACCGTATGCGCCGGGAGAAGGCATGGCAATGACAGAGGCAGGGCACTCGGAGCCATTACGCCGCGTTGAGCTGGAGCCGGGATTGTATCTGGTGGCGACGCCGATCGGGACAGCGCGCGACATCACCCTGCGTGCGCTCGATACCCTGGCCTCGGCCGATATGCTGGTGGCCGAGGACACCCGCGTGCTGCGCAAGCTGATGGAGATCCATCGCATCCGGCGGGAGGGTCGGCCGATGCTGGCCTATCACGATCACAACGGGGCGGCGCAGCGGCCCAAACTGCTCGCCGCGCTGTCAGCGGGCAAGAGCATAGCCTACGCCTCCGACGCGGGAACCCCGCTGGTCGCGGATCCGGGGTTTCAGCTGGCCCGCGGCGCCCTCGACGCCGGGTATGCCGTGCATGCGGTGCCGGGAGCCTCGGCGCCGCTCGCGGCCCTGAGCGTCGCCGGGTTGCCGACGGACCGTTTCCTGTTCGCCGGATTCGCCCCGACGGCCGGTGGCGCGCGCGCGCGCTGGGTACGGGAAGTCGGCAATGTGGACGCGACGCTCGTGGTCTTCGAGGCCGGTCGCCGTGTGTCGGCATTGCTCGGCGCGTTCCAGGAGGCCGGTCAAGGGGCGCGACCGGCGGCGATCTGCCGGGAACTGACGAAGAAGTTCGAGGAGGTGACCCGCGGCAGCGTTGAAGACCTGGTGCAGCAGTCCAGCGTGCAGCCGCCGAAAGGCGAGGTTGTCATCGTGCTCGGGCCGCCCCCTGCACTGGAGGTGGGGGAGGACGACGTGTGCCGCGCTCTGCAGGCAGCGCTGCGGGACAAGCCGCTCAAGGTGGCGGCCGCGGAGGTGGCCGAGGCGACCGGGTGGCGTAAACGGGATGTTTATCAACTTGGCGTCAAGTTGAGGGAGTAACAAAGGTGCGCGCGGTCGGCGGAATGGCCGACGTGTGCTCGAGTGGAGGATTGTGTATGTGCGGGACAGAAGAACGCTCTCGCGTGCCGTTGCGACAGGTGCACGCACCGGGCCTCGATCGCCGTTACCGTGGCGCCCGCTCCCATCGCGCCGGCGGGGCAGCCGAGGAGAGCGTAGCGCGCCACTACTCGGCCGCTGGGCTGGGCGTCGCCGATCGCCGTTGGCGGGGCCAGTCGGGCGAGATCGATCTCGTCACCCAGGATGGTGATGGCCTGGTGTTCGTGGAGGTGAAGCAAGCACGCTCCTTCGCGCAGGCCGCAGAGCGGGTGACGCAGCGCCAAATTGCGCGGATCACCGCGGCGGCATCCGAGTACCTCGCCAGGATGCCCCTTGGACAGGCAACACCTGTGCGCTTCGATGTGGCGCTGGTCAACGGAACGGGGGAGGTTCAGGTTCTGGAAAACGCGTTCTAGGGTCAGGCACCGAGACCTGAGTTTTCGGCGGGTTGTAATGCTCTGTGCCGGGTTTGCGCGGCGCGTCTGACGGCGCCGCAGGTGAGCTTCTTGGACCTGGACCTGGACCGAGGGCGAGACGGCCGCTCTGGCGTCGGCTCTGTGGCAGCTAGCGAGTTGGCCCACCGATCTCCAGCACCGGCGGAGCAGGGATCACAGACGGGGCGGGCGGAGGCTGCCCGACTCCCGCGATGGCATGCCACCAGGTGCAGCGCCCTGCGGCAGGTGCCACTAAAGGTTCGGATAGCCGTGGGGAGCCCATGACCTCGGCCGCGGGTCCGCCGTGCCCCGTCCTGCGCGTCCGGCGCCCGAGAGGTGTGCTGCCAAGGCCCGCCCTCCCCGCGCGCCGTAGGCGGGCAAGGCCGACGGATGCGCGGCCGGCTTGCGGTTGCGTCGGGCGAACCGGTGGGCGATGTAGCAGCGCATCGACCGGCACGAACGCGAGGATGGGATCGGGCATGAGAGTGGCGTTTCAGATGGATCCGATCGTCGATGTCGACATCGAGGCCGATAGCACGTTTAGACTGGCCGAAGAGGCGCAGCGCCGGGGCCACACGCTGTTCTACTACGATCCGGCGGCGCTCGTGTGGCGTGACGGCCGGGTAAGCGCCATGGGTCATGCCATGTCGGTCCAGCGCGTGGCTGGTACGCCCGCCCTCCTGTCTCCGGCCGAACCGCTCGACCTGCATAGCATGGATGTGGTCTGGCTGCGGCAGGATCCGCCCTTCGACATGGGCTACATCACTACGACCCACCTGCTCGACGCGCTTGCGCCCGAGGTGAGTGTCGTCAACAGCTCCTTTTGGGTGCGCAATCTGCCCGAAAAGCTGCTCGTGCTGGATTACCCCGAACTGATCCCGCCCACGATGATCGCGCGGAGCCTGGAGGCCCTGCGCGCCTTCAAGGCGGAGTTCGGGGATATCATCGTCAAGCCGCTCTACGGCAACGGCGGCGCGGGCGTGTTCCGGCTGCGCGAAAGCGACGGCAACCTTGCCTCCCTGCATGAGTTGTTCTCCGGCATCAACCGCGAGCCCCTGATCGCACAGCGGTTCCTTCCGGAGGTGGCTGGCGGCGACAAACGGGTGATCCTGGTGGACGGAGAGCCCGTGGGCGCCATCAACCGGGTGCCCGCCAAGGGCGAGACCCGGTCGAACCTGCATGTGGGCGGGCGCGCGGAAAAGGCCGAAGTGACGGCGCGCGATCGCGAAATCTGCGCCGCGATCGGCCCGGTCCTGCGCGAACGTGGCCAGGTCTTTGTGGGGATCGACGTCATCGGCCCCTATCTGACGGAGATCAACGTGACCTCGCCCACGGGTATCCAGGAGTTGGAGCGGTTCGACGGGACGAACGTGGCCGGCCTCATCTGGGATGCCGTCGAAGCGCGGCACGGCGCGACCTAGCGCGCCCTGGCCATGGTGTGACCCGCGCATGGGCCCCAAGCGAAACCCCTCGGCCCGCCTCCGACTTGCAACGCTGGTGCTGCGCAGGATCCTCAAGCCGCGGCTGGAGCGCACGCCGACGCCGCAGATCGCCCGTGCCGAGTTCGACCGGGTGGTGCCGCGTCTGATCCGCAGGCCGCCCTTCCTGCTCCGCCGCGTGCGCCCCGCCACCGCCACTACGCCGGAGCTGCACTGGATCGAGTGCGGGGCCCCAAGACGGCGCGGGGTGATCCTGTATGCCCATGGCGGCGCCTATTTCGCGGGCAGCCCGGCCACCCATGAGGGCCTCGTCGGCCGGCTCTGTCGGCTGACGGGATTGTCCGCGGTGATGCCCGTCTACGCCCGCGCGCCGGAGCATCCCGCGCCCGCCGCCTATGACGACGTCTGCCGCACCCACGCGGCCCTCCTTCGGCAAGGCCACGCGGCTGATGAGATCGTTCTGGCCGGTGACAGCGCCGGCGGCGGGCTGGCCATGGCGCTTCTGGCGCGGCTGTGCGGCGAAGATGCGCGGCCCGCCACGGCCGTGGTGTTCAGCCCCTGGGTGGATCTGGCCATGGGCAGCGCGAGCCTTCAGACGAATGCTGCCGCCGATCCGGTGCTGCCGGTGTCGCGGCTGCGCGACGTCGTCGGCTATGTCACGGGA
>JBCDGG010000191.1:0-8069 GCA_038757905.1 Pseudomonadota bacterium
AGGACAGGTTGTTGAGGAACGTGCCGAGGTTCGGACATTCCCCCGCCAGCCCGGCGCGGGTGTTGGTGTAAACGGTCGCGCCGCCCAGATCGGGGCCGAAGAAGTCGTCGCCGCCTTCCAGATAGGTCAGCTCGAAATTGGCGTTCATCGGGTGCGGCTCCCAGCCGAGGAACACGACCGGCTCTTCGCGGCGGTCGGCGCGGGCCACTTGCGCCAGCATCCCCTGTTCGGAGCTTTCCACCACCTCGAACTCGGCGGCGCCGAGGCCGAAGGCGTCGCCCTCGATCATGTCGATGATCAGGCGGTTGCCGTCATTGCCCGGCTCGATGCCGTAGATCTTGGCGTCGAGCGCCTCGGCCTGGGCCGCGATGCCATCGAAGCTCGTGATGCCGAGCGCGGCACCCGCGGCATTGGTGGCCAGCGTGTACTTCGCCCCTTCGAGGTTAGCGCGCACGGTGTCGACGGTGCCGGCCTCGCGGTAGGGGGCGATGTCGGCCTCCATCGTCGGCATCCAGTTGCCCAGGAAGATGTCGATGTCGCCCTCGGCCATGGAGGTATAGGTCACCGGCACGGACAGCACCTTGATATCGGTCTCGTAGCCAAGCGCCTGCAGCACCAGCGTCGTCGCCGCCGTTGTCGCGGTGATGTCTGTCCAGCCGACGTCCGAGAATGTGAGGGACGTGCAATCGGCCAGTGCGGGGCCGGCGATCAAGGCAGCAAGCGAGGTGCTGAGTGCGAGGCGTTTCATAGGATCTCCCTGGTTTCTTGATTGACGAGTCAATTAAGCAACGGTTACCCCTGACGTGCAACTTGGAAAGGTGCGGGGATGCCGAAGGTCGGGATGGAGCCTATCCGCAAGGCGGCGCTAGTGAAAGCCGCCATCGCGGAAGTCGCGGGCGCAGGCTCGCTGGAGGTGACGATGGCGCAGGTGGCGCGGTCGGCCGGGGTGTCGGCGCCGCTGGCGCATCACTACTTCGGCGGAAAGAGCGCGCTGTTCGAAGCGGCGATGCGCACCATCTTGCGGGATTACGCGCAGGTGGTGCGGGCCGAACTGCGCACCGCGCGGACGCCGCGGCAGCGGGTCGAGGCGGTGCTGCGCGGCTCTCTGAACGAGGCGCATTTCACCCCCGAGGTCATTGCGGCGTGGTTGGTGTTCTACGTGCAGGCGCAGCGCACCCCGTCGTTCCGCAGGCTCCTGCGCGTCTATCACAGACGGCTCCGGTCCAATCTCCTGGCGGGTCTGCGCCCGCTGATGGGCGCCGAGGCCGACGCCGCGGCGGACGGCCTCGCGGCGATGATCGACGGGCAGTACCTGCATACCGCGCTGGCCGACCGTCCGCGCAGCGGGGCAGAGGCCGCGCGCGCGGTGCAGACCTACTTCGCACTTCTGCTCGACGGGCGGCCCTCGTGACCCGGCCCAACATCCTTATCGTGATGGTGGACCAGCTGAACGGCACGCTGTTCCCCGATGGCCCGGCGGAGTGGCTGCACACGCCCAACCTGCGCGCGCTCGCCGCGCGCTCCACCCGGTACGCCAACGCCTACACCGCCTCTCCGCTCTGCGCGCCCGGGCGGGCATCCTTCATGTCCGGCCGGCTGCCGCGCGCAACCGGGGTTTATGACAACGCGGCGGAGTTCCCGTCCGATCTGCCAACCTTCGCCCATCACCTGAGGCGCGCAGGCTATCTCACCTGCCTGTCAGGAAAAATGCACTTTGTTGGCCCGGATCAACTGCACGGGTTCGAGGAGCGTTTGACAACCGACGTCTATCCGGCGGATTTCGGCTGGACCCCCGACTACCGCAAGCCCGGCGCGCGCATCGACTGGTGGTACCACAACCTCGGCTCCGTCACGGGCGCCGGCGTGGCCGAGATCACCAATCAGCTCGAATACGACGACGAAGTGGCGCATCTGGCCTGCGCGCGGCTCTACGATCTGGCGCGCGGCGGCGATCGGCCCTGGTGCGTCACGGTCTCCTTCACGCATCCGCACGACCCCTATGTGGCGCGTGCGAAATATTGGAATCTGTACAGCGATTGCAAAAGGCTGCAGCCCGACGTTGCGGCGCTGGACTATGCCGAGCACGATCCGCATGCGCAACGGATCTTCGATGCAAACGATTGGCGCAGCTACCAGATCTCCGACACTGACATAGCCCGTGCGCGCCGCGCCTATTTCGCCAATCTCAGCTATCTCGACGACCGGATCGGTGAGATCCTGCAGGTGCTCAAGGACACGCGGCAGGAGGCGATCGTCGTCTTCCTGTCCGACCATGGCGACATGCTCGGCGAGCGGGGCCTCTGGTTCAAGATGAGCTTTTTCGAGGGGTCCGCGCGGGTGCCGCTGATGATCTCCGCGCCCGGCATGGCGCCGGGCAGGGTCGCAGCGCCGGTGTCGACGCTCGACGTCACGCCGACCCTTTGCGCGCTGGCGGGCATCGACACCGCCGAGGTCGCACCCTGGACGGATGGCGTGTCCCTCGTCGACGGGGCGGAGGGCCGCGGCGCCGTGCCGATGGAATACGCCGCCGAGGCGTCGATCACGCCGCTGGTCGGGCTGCGCGAGGGGCGCTGGAAGTACACGACCTGCCGGGCGGATCCTGAACAGCTGTTCGACCTGGAAGCAGACCCGCACGAGCGGGTGAACCTTGCGCCCGACCCGGCCCATGCCGAGACGCTCGAACGCTTCCGGGCCATGGCCGCCGCGCGCTGGGACCTCACCGCCTACGACGCCGAGGTGCGCGACAGCCAGGCGCGCCGGCTGCTCGTCTACGAGGCGCTGCGGCAAGGGGGCTACTACCCGTGGGATTATCAGCCCCTGCGCCGCGCATCCGAGCGCTTCATGCGCAATCACATGGACCTGAACGTGCTGGAAGAGCGCCAGCGCTTCCCAAGGGGGAATGATGACCGATCTGCCTGATGTTGCGCCGGGCGCAAGCCACCATGTCGCCGGCGCTCCGCTGGAGGACCCGTCCGGCCCTGTGATCGAAACCTGTTATCCCGCGACGGGAGAGGTGATCGCCCGCGTCCATGGGGCCACGCCAAGCGTGATCGACACGGCCCTGTCGCGCGCCGCCGCCGCGCAGGCGGACTGGGCCGCCCGGCCGGGCGCCGAGCGCGGGCGCATCCTGCGCCGGGCCGCCGATCTGCTGCGCGCGCGCAACCGGGAGCTGTCCGTTCTGGAGACGCTCGACACCGGAAAGCCCTTGTCCGAGACGCTCGTGGCCGACGCTGCGTCCGGCGCGGACGCGCTGGAATGGTTTGCGGGCCTGTCAGCGACGCTCAGCGGGACGCAGACCGATCTCGGCGGCGACTTCTTCTATACCAGGCGCGAGGCGCTCGGCGTCTGCGTCGGCATCGGCGCCTGGAACTACCCGATCCAGATCGCCTGCTGGAAGTCGGCGCCGGCGCTGGCCTGCGGCAATGCCATGGTCTTCAAGCCCTCGGAGGTGACGCCGCTGAGCGCGCTGAAGCTGGCCGAGATCTACGCCGAGGCCGGGCTGCCCGACGGGCTCTTCAGCGTTGTGCAGGGCCGGGGCGACGTCGGCGCGGCCCTCGTCGAGGATCCGCGCGTGGCCAAGGTCTCGCTCACCGGATCGGTGCCGACGGGGCGGCGCGTCTACGAGGCGGCGGCGCGGCACCTCAAGCTCACGACCATGGAGCTGGGCGGCAAGTCGCCCCTGATCGTGTTCGAGGATGCCGATCTCGAGAACGCGGTGTCGGCGGCGATCAACGCCAACTTCTATTCCTCCGGTCAGGTCTGCTCGAACGGCACGCGCGTCTTCGTGCAGCGCGGGCTTATGGCGCGCTTCCTCGACCGTCTGGCCGCGCGCTGCGCCGAGGCGCGGCCGGGCGATCCGCTCGACGAGGCGACGACGCTGGGCCCGCTCGTGAGCGCGGCGCAGTTGGACCAGGTGCTCGGCTATATCCAGGCGGGGACGTCCGAGGGCGCGCGGCTTGTATGCGGCGGCACCCGGCTCGACCGCCCGGGCTGGTGGGCCGCGCCCACGGTCTTCGCCGATGTCACCGACGAGATGATTGTCGCCCGGGAAGAGATCTTCGGCCCGGTGATGTGCGTGCTTGCCTTCGACAGCGAGGCGGAGGTCGTCGCCCGTGCCAACGCCACCCCCTTCGGTCTTTCGGCCGGGGTCTTCACCCGCGACATCGCCCGCGCGCATCGGGTCATCTCCCGGCTCGACGCCGGAACGTGCTGGATCAACCAGTACAATCTGACACCGGTCGAAATGCCCTTCGGCGGGGTCAAGGCCTCGGGCTTCGGACGGGAGAACGGGCAAGCCGCGATCGAGCACTACACGCGGCTGAAGTCGGTCTACGTCGGAATGGGAGACGTCGATGCGCCTTACTGACGAGCAGTCTCCCGCGCACGCCGCGGCGGCCGGTGTGTACCCGCCGCACGGCCGGATCGAGTGGCAGGCTGCACACGCCCTTGCGCGCGGTGGCCGGCGGGAGCCCGCCGGGAACGGCCTCGCCGGGCCGACGGGCGCGCCCCTCCCTCACGTGCTGGGCGGGAGGCGCTGATGGAGGCCGATTACATCGTGGTCGGGGCCGGGTCGGGCGGCGCCGCCGTCGCCTACCGGCTGGCCGAGGCGGGCCGCTCGGTGATCGTCGTCGAAGCGGGCGGCAGCGACTGGGGCCCGTTCATCAATATGCCCGGCGCCCTGTCCTACCCCATGAACATGGCGCGCTACGATTGGGGCTACCGCACCGAGCCGGAGCCGCATCTGGGCGGGCGGCGGCTGGTGGCGCCGCGCGGGCGCGTGATCGGGGGCTCGTCGTCGATCAACGGCATGATCTATGTCCGCGGTCATCCGTGCGATTTCGAATTTTGGGAAGAGCAGGGTGCCCGGGGCTGGGGCTGGCCCGATGTCGCGCCCTATTTCCGCCGCCAGGAATGCTGGTCCGACGGGGGGCATGGCGGCGACGCGGCGTGGCGCGGCACGAACGGCCCGCTTTACGTCACGAGGGGCGCGCGGGACAATCCGCTGGTGCGGGCCTTCGTCGATGCGGGTGCGCAGGCGGGTTACGGCCGGACGGAGGATTACAACGGAGAGCGGCAGGAGGGGTTCGGCCCGTTCGAAGCCACGATTCATGGCGGTCGGCGCTGGTCCACCGCATCGGCCTATCTTCGGCCGGCGCTCGACGGTGGCAACGCCACGCTCGTGCGGGGCGAGGTGGCGCGCGTCGAACTGCGCGAGGGGCGCGCGCGCGGTGTGCTGCTGGACGACGGGCGCCGGATCGGCGCGCGGCGTGAGGTGGTGCTGGCCGCCTCGGCCTTCAACACGCCCAAGCTTCTGATGCTGTCGGGGATCGGCCCCGGCGCGCATCTGGCGGAGTTCGGGATCGAGGTGGTTGCCGACCGGCCCGGTGTCGGTGCGAACCTGCAGGATCACCTGGAACTCTATGTGCAGTACGCGTCGACCCAGCCCGTCTCTCTCTACAAATATTGGTCGCTGGCCGGGAAAGCCTGGGTCGGGGCGCAGTGGCTCTTCGGGCGGCGCGGGCCCGGGGCGTCGAACCAGTTCGAAAGCTGCGGCTTCATTCGAAGCCGCCCCGGCGTGCGTTACCCCGACATTCAGTTTCACTTCCTCCCGATCGCCGTGCGTTACGATGGCAAGACGCCGCCCGAAGGGCACGGGTTTCAGGCCCATACCGGGCCGATGCGCTCGCCGTCGCGGGGCCGGGTGCGGCTGACTTCCGCCGATCCGAGCGCGGCGCCCTCGATCCTGTTCAACTATATGTCGACCGAGGAGGATTGGCGCGATTTCCGCACCGCGATACGGCTCACGCGCGAGATCATCGCCCAGCCGGCCTTCGATCCCTTCCGCGGGCGCGAGTTGCAGCCGGGTGCGGGGGCCGACAGCGACGCGGCGCTCGACGCGGTGATCCGCGACCATGCAGAGAGCGCCTACCACCCCTGCGGCACGGCGCGAATGGGCGCGCCGGACGATCCCCACGCCGTGGTCGATCCCGAGGGACGGGTGATCGGAGTGGAGGGGCTGCGCGTCGCCGACAGTTCGGTCTTTCCCCGCATCCCGAACGGCAATCTCAACGCGCCGTCGATCATGGTGGGTGAAAAGGTGGCCGACCACCTTCTTGGCCGCGCACCCCTGGCCCGGGACAATCGCGGCTGGTGGGATCCGCCCGATTGGCGCGACACGCAACGCTCGTCCGCGCCCGCGCGGCCCCTGTGCCCGGCGAGCGCGTCCGGTTAACCGGGCCCTCCGGTTCGGCTTGCGGGCGCCGTGGAACAGGCGATGATACGGGTATGGTGAGCGTGTTCTTGGGGGCTTTGGCCGTCGCCGTTGGGCTGTCGTCGGGCGTCTGCGCGCAGACCCTGTCGGGCCCGGCGCGGGTGATCGACGGCGACACGTTGCGTGTCGCCGGAGAAACGGTGCGGCTTTTCGCCGTGGATGCCCCGGAAGCGGCGCAGGTCTGCCGCGCGGCGGCGAGCCCGCCCTGGGCCTGTGGCGCCGCGGCGACGGCGGCGCTGGAGGCGCTGGTGGCCGAGGGCGTGCGCTGCACCGGCCGCGGCCGGGACAGGTTCGGACGGCTCGTCGCCCTTTGCCAAGCGGGCGGCCGGGACGTGGCCGATGACCTGGTGCGCGCCGGTCTGGCCGTCGCATCGCCCCGGTTCGGCCTGGACTACGTGTCGGCCGAGAAGGCGGCGCTGTTTGCCGGGCGCGGCCTCTGGGCAGACGGGCACGAGCGCGCCGATGCCGTGCGGTCCTTCGCTCCATCCCTGGATGCGCTGGGCCCGGATGCGCTGGAATCCGGGGCTTCTGGCCCGAACGCTCTGGGCTCCGGGGCTCTGGACACTAAGGCCCCGAACACGGAGGCTCTGAACACGGAGGCTCTGGACACCGAAGCTCTGGACATTGGGGCTCTCGGCGCCGTTCGGCAGAGCGCCGCGCAGAGACATGGGCGTCCCTTGGCGGCGGTGCCGGGCGAGAATTGTGCGATCAAAGGCAACATTTCGGGTGGCGGGCGGATCTATCATCTGCCGGGCCAGAGGCACTACGCCCGGACGCGGATCGATCCGGCCCGGGGCGAGCGCTGGTTATGCAGCGCGGCCGATGCAGCGGCAGCGGGGTGGCGACCGGCGCGTCGCTGACGCCACGCCAATCGCCCCGCGCGACTTGACCTGCGTCAATGACTCCGCTGCAGCGCGGCAGGACAGTGGGGCCAGACCGATGGCACGGCGGTGCGATGCGCCCCGGCTCCCCGTGCCGCAGAACCCAGAGAGGAGAGCCGCATGTCTCACGTGCCCCACGATCTATCCGATGACTTCCCCGCAGATGCCGAACGCATCTCGAAGCTGCGCCAGGAGAACGCGCATTTCGCACGCCTCGCCGAGGCCTATCACGAGGTGAACCGGCAGGTGCATCGCGCCGAGACGGATATCGAGCCGATGGACGATCTGGCGCAGCAGGAGTTGCGCAAGCAGCGCATGCAGCTGAAGGATCAGATCGCGGCGATGCTGCGCGAGACGGCCTGACGGCCGGGCCGCGCGGGCGGGGGCGCTGCCCCCGTCGCCTGCGGCTCCCCCCGGGATATTTAAGGCAAGATGAAGGGGCGGGCGTCCGGACGGGGCGGCCGCCGGCGTGCTTTGGCGTTCCGGGACTGGGCGCGGCGGTCGGTTCGGGAGGGCGGCGCGGGCGTTAGCGAGGTGGCCCTTTGAGACCCTGGGCGCGCGCGACCTGTCGGGCCCGGAAGAGGACGTAGAGCACGCAGACGAGGCAGAGGATCGAGGTGCTCCACATCAGGATCTGAAGCGGCAGGCTGGTGGTTGCGCCCTCCAGCACGATCCCGGCGAGGACCGACAGGGCCGCGCCCCCGCCGATCATAATCGCCGAGCCGAGGCCGCTGGCTGTGCCGGCGAGATGCGGGCGGACCGAGAGCAAACCCGACGTGGCATTGGGGATGATCAGCCCGTTGCCGAGACCCACGAAGGTGACGAAGCCGAAGAACCGCAACGGGTTAGACGCGCCCGTCAGGCCGATCAGAAGCATGACGCTCATCCCTGCGACCAGCAGCACGGCGCCCAGGGTC
>JBCDGG010000192.1:0-7938 GCA_038757905.1 Pseudomonadota bacterium
CAGGCGCCTGGCGACAAACCGAGAACACCTCAACACGATAACTGACCTGATAACAAAGCGCGGCGTGATCGTCGGCGAGATCGGGGGCAAGGCCAAGAAGCTCTCCGACGCTGTCGGCAAGCTCCGGACTGCGGACACTGCCCTGACCGGTCTGGTGAAAGAGGTGGGCGTGGCCAAGGGCCTGCTCACCACATTGGATGGAACCGAGCTGGACGACCGGGAAGCGATCCGGAAACTGCGGGCGGCAGCAGAGGGCAACCTTCGCGCCTATCTCAGTAGCTGGAGCCAGGGCTACGATCTCGTCCAATCTCAGATGAACAAGGTGGTGCCCGGGACCATCCCGAACATCCCCCCGGAAGCTGATCTGCGGCCGAAGTTCCAGGAAAACTTCAATGCTCTGCCCGGGATCCCCAAGGACATGAGCGCCGGGGTGAAACAGGCGGAAACGGAGTTCGATGCGCTCATCTCCAAGATGAAGCAGCAGCATCAGGATGCGCGTGTTGCGCTCGACAAGTATGTCGGTGAGGCGATGGAGTTGGAGCTCAAACTGCTCCGGCTCTACAGCGCGCTGAGCGGGACGATGTCGGATTACCAGGACCTTGCGAAGCCCCTGGCCGCTTGGGGCGTAGACGGTCTCAAGGATCTTGAGGATCGGGCAAAGGCGCTGAACGGCCGCATCGAGGATTTGGGCAACGGCAAGGTCGATACCGACAAGATCAAGGACATCTACACGGCACTGAACTCGGAGACCGGGGCGCTCGTGCGGGATGCCCGGCATCTGATGAGCCAGACAGAGAGCGCCTTCAACTCGGAACAGGCGACGCTGAAGGAGGAATACACGAAGCTGAAGAACCGGCTGGACGCGCTCGACAAAAAGACGCTGCCGGACGAGCAGCGTGGCCCGATTGCAGCCTTTCTCGCCGCCACGGAGACGTCGATCATGAAGCTTGGCGGCTCCAACACTGCCGCCCTCAAGGCCGCGCGCCAGATGCTGAAGGAAGCGGAACGCCAGGTGGCGCAGGCCGAGAACATCACCTCGATCAACAACGAGATCAAAAGCAACATCGAAGTGGCGCAGATGATGCTGAAGCCGCTCCTCGATGCCAAGGCCCCGGTCAACGAGAGTGCGACGGAGCACGACAAGACCGTCAAGGCCTTCGAAGGCGAGTGGGTCAAGCAGGCGCCGGACGACGCGCTGAAGAGATCGGGCGAGCTGAAGAAGACCGCCGAGGCGCTGAAGGTCCAGAATGCGATGCTGGTGCAGAACCGGGCCGCCGCGAGCGTCGAGCTCGAGAAGCTGGAAAAGAAGTACGAGGCGTTCAACGCGCTCTTCAAGGACTTGTTGAAGGACCGCAACGCCCCCAAGGTGCGCGACTATCGCGGGCCGATCCGCGGCGAGATCGACGGCGTGAAGACGTGGAACACCACAAAGATGGACCCGTCGTTTCAATCCACGATCCTGGCGCGCATCGGCACGCTCGATAAGAACCTCGATGAGCGCATGAACGAAATGCGGGCCGCGCTCGGCTCGTCCGACAAGGAGCTGGCGGACAGGGTCGCCGCGGCGAAGGACCTGCTCGACAAGGCCAAGACCGACGGCAGCAGCGAGGAAGAGGTGGCCAAGATGCAGGCCCTCTACGACCAGGCGCTGAACACCCAGACGGTGTACAACGGCCTGTCGCAGGATCTGCTGGCCGAAGAACGCCAGGAACAGAAGTACATCGACGACCGCGAGAAGTTCCTCGAAGACGCGGCCAAGTGGATCAAGGACACCAAAAAGGCCCAAAGCTCTGCCAAGACGGGTGAGCCGTTCGAGCTTTATGGGGACGAGGTCGACAGGCAGTTCGTCCGCCTGGAGGCCACCATGAAAGCCGCCAAGAATGACAAGAAAGGCCCCACCGGCACGCGCGGCCTCGCCGAACTGAAGGAAGTGATGGCCGCCGTCCAGCGCATCGCCGATCGCGGCAACATGACCCCGCCCGACAAGCTGGGCGATATCGCCGGCAACTGGTCGGACGCGGTGCTGGACTTCCTGGACAAGTCGGGAACGCTTGTGTCCGAAGTCGCGGACTTCGAAAAGGCCATGGGGGTCGACGACAAGGCATCCCGCGCCATCGAGAAGGTTCTGTTCGAGGTCTACGGCCGCGTTGCCCCGACGCAGTTCGGCGAAGCCGGCAAGATCCTGGGCGCCACCAACCCGCCCAAATCCGCGCAGGAGCGCAAGGCGGGCCGAGAGATGGCGCTGACCGAAGTGCGCCGGATCAAGAAGGCCATCCTGGACGACGCCGTGGTCAAATCCTGCCTCGCCAATCCCTTCGGCATTGGGGGGCTGACGACCAAGACCATCGCCCGTCTCGAGCAGATCGAACTGGACGTCCTGCGCGGCGCCTGAGGAGAGCACGATGTCAGACAAACCCGATCCCAAGGAAGAGCCCAAGAACAAGGCGAAGCTTGACTGGATGAAGGCGACGACCGGCTATGTCGCGCTTTCGGAATCCAATCAGGAAGACCTGGACAATCGCGCCGACGGTCAGGAGGTGATCGCCGCGCTTGCTGGGAAGAAGGACGAGATCCGCAACGTGATGCTCGCGGCCGAGTTCACCGTGAAGAACGAAAGCGGTATCGGTAGCAAGACGATGAAGCTCTTGTCCGAAGAGGGCAATTACCGCGAGGAGATCGATACCGTCCACCATGGCCCGGCGCTGCTGAACGCCGCCGTGGACCCTGCCCCGCTGCAAAAGGCCTATGACGAGATCCTGAAGATCCGGGACTCGCTGAAAGACAACCCGTACTACTTCCCGCCGGAGCCGGACTACACCGAAGTGCCCACCTTCGATCCGAAGGGACTGACCGAGGAACAGATCAAGGAGAAGCTTGCGGAGGTTCAGGAAGCGCAGCTGGCCCGCGAGAAGGAGATGCGGGAATACGCGCTGAAGCTGGCCGAGGCCGAACAGCACGTGGCCGAGGATCTGTGGCACCCCCTGGTGCGCGAGGGGATCATCCCGGAGAACCTCGTGCCGCAGAAGCATTCCTCCGTCGCGCAACTCTTCGCCGCGTCGTCGGAGAAGTACGAGGAACGGCTGCAGGAATACTCGCGGGATCTGACCCAGAAAGACATTCTCAAGGAGAAGTTCGATCTGGGCTACAAGATCGCCGGTAGCACGCTGAAGCTGATGGGCGCGGCCAACACCCTGGGCAGCGAGGTCAGCTCCATGACCGGCGACACGAAGGGTGTCGCGACGACGGAGGAGATCGGCGAGTTTCTGGGCCATGTGGAAACCGCGCTCACCATCGGCGAGCAACTCAGCACCGCGGCCCTGACGGACAAGGACTTCTCGACGGTCGGACAGACCATCGCCAACACGGTCTTCGAGAACATCGCCGGCGAGCTCGACCCTGCCGCGGCCAAGATCGTCGGCTCCTGCCTGGCGAACGGGGCGCGGATGGTGGACGTCTCGCAGAAGATCAAGGAGGGCGACTATCAGGGCGCCTTCGAGGGCGTCGTGGCCGGCATCGCCGCGGAGATGCACAAGTACGATCCGCAAGGCAAGAACGGCCTGATGAGCGAAATTGCCAACGAGCTGGAGAACTCGGTCAAGTCCGTCTCGGCGGTCGGGAACATCGCTGTGGTGGCCAACAAACCGGACGCCAAGCCGGGCGATATCATGGCAGCTCTGCTCAGTGCCGCCAATGCCGTCGGCGCGGATGCCGGCGCCGATGTCGATAGCCTGGCGCTGCAAGACTTCTCTGAAACGGCCCTGGCCATGCAGGCTGCGTGGGACGGAGGCGACGAGGCGCGGCTGCACCTCGACAAGAAGTTCACCGAGCAGGACCTCGAAGAACTGCGCAAGAAGCGTGCCGAGATGGAGGACCGCGCCGCCGAAAGCCTTGAGCGCGAGAAGGAACTCGCCGAAGAGAAGCTGAAGGCGCAGGAGAAGGAGTTCGAGGTTCTGATGCGGACCGGCCTCGCCAAGCCGCAGACCGATGAGGAAGAGATCAACCTGCAGGAATACCTCCGCAGCGAGAGCATCGAGACGATCCTTGCGATTCAGGCCAAGAACGATGCGACCTTCAATTTCTGCAAGACGATTGCGGAGAAGGGCGTCGGCTTCGTCACCAAGCTGTTTCCGCCGGCCTCGATTGCCGAGGCCTGCCTGACGCTGGCCTTCACGATCAAGGACGCGGTGGAAAAGGCCGAGCAGCTGATCATCTGGCGCGAGAACGTCGAGGATGCGCTGACGGCGCACTCGGCCCAGGCGGATGCGATGCTGAACCGCAAAGGTCTGCAGACAAAGCAGACGACGCTGGCGGGCATCCAGGTGGCCCTCGACGCGGCGAAGGTCGTGGCGGAGGTGCTGGCGCTGACCCCGGTCGCGCCAGCCTCGCCCGTGGTGAAGGCGTCGATCAATGCTGCCGAAGCGGCCATCGAGCTGTCGGATCTGCTCTACACCGAGACGCAGCTCGCCGCGGCCTGGAAGATCTACCAGAAGGCGAAGGACACCCCGGATGACCGCTACCTCGCCCGGAAATCCATGCGAGAGAACCCGACGCTTTCGAAATATGCGATGGCCTATGGCGCGCTGAAGGGCGACCCGATCGCCGTCGAGGGCATGCGCCGCTGCGGCCTGTCGAAGATCACGCTCGCCAACCCGGATGCCAATGTCGACAAGGTCGTCACCTATCTGGAGACGAAGTACCCCGACGACCCCGTTCTCCTCCGCGCGGTGCCGGTGCCCGACAAGTGGTATCCCGGCCCCATCGAATTGACGACCAAGTGCTGGATGATGTTCTACAACGCCGCCATCACCGGCGCCGATCTCAAGGAAGCCGATACCAGCAGCATTGCGGCCGCGATCGCGCTGGTGGACGAGGCGCAGGAGGAGTTCGAGACCGCGCTCGACAAAGCCATCGAGGAGGCCAAGCAGAAGACGCTTGCCGAGGCGGGCAAGAACCCCGTGACGCTCGACCAACGCGATTATGCCAAGCTGCTATCGGCCTGTATGCGTCTGCAGGACGTCTTGCGCGGCTTCGATCCGAAGCAGACCGACGGGCGCACGGCCCACGAGTCCTTCGCGAAGTTCACCGATGCCCTGGCGGCGAAGTCGGAACAGCGGGTCGCCTCGATCAACCAGATCCTGAAGGACGAGCCTTGGGTCAGGCACTACAAGAGCGCCAAGGACGCACCGACGGAGATCGAAGAACGCGAGGACAAGTCTCTCGGCACCGAAGAGTCGGAAGAGAAGGAAAAGGAAGGCGTCACCTGAACGGCCCCGGGGCGACGCCGCCCTGTGCGCGATAGGCCGCGTCGGACGGACAGGCCGGAAGAAGAAAGGGGATGCGCCAGCGGCGCGTCCCCTTTATCGTTCTGGGGGGACACACCGCCAGAAGGGGAAGAGACGTGCGCGCATTGATGATCGGGGCGGCGCTGGCGCTTGGAATCGCACCTGCCATTGCACAGGAGGGAGGGGCCGGGCTGGAAGGGCCGCTCGTCGTCGAGCTAAACAAGCTCGAGGAAGGTGAGGGGGCGTGCCGTGCCTTCTTCCTGTTCCGGAACGAGACCGGCCGCAGCTTCGAGGGGTTCGAGTTGTCCTTGGCCCTGCTCGACACCTCCGGGGTCATCGACCAGCTTCTGACGGTCGACGCGGCGCCGCTGCCTGTTGCCCGCACGACGCTAAAACTGTTCGAGTTCCCCGATGTCGCCTGTGGCGAGATCGCGGAACTGCTGCTGCACGAGGTCGGCGCCTGCCGCCCGCAGAACAGCGACGAGCTGGATTGCTTTACCTTTATGGAGTTGGGTAGCCGAGCGGACGCGGCGCTGGTGAAGTAGCATGCCGCCGCTGTCCGAAATGGGGAGCGCGGGGCCGGTTCTCGCGGTGCTGGCCGCGCTGTCGCTCCTGTCGCTCGCCGTGATCGTGGCCCGCCTTCTTGCCCTGACGGGGGTAACGCGCGGGGCCGAGGCCCGCGATGCCGCCTTCGCGGCCGCCGAGGATGGGGAAAGCGCCCAGATCGGCGGCGATGCCCCGGCCGACCGGGTCGCCCGGCGCGCGCTCGACATGATCGGCGCCGGAGCGGGGGAGGCGGCGCTTGACGCCGAACTGACCGGCATGGGCAACTCGGAGGCCGCGTCCATGGGGCGCGGGCTGCGGCTCCTGGAGTTGATCGGCCTGATCGCGCCCCTTTTGGGGCTGCTGGGGACCGTGCTCGGCATGATCCAGTCCTTCCGCTCGCTGGAGCTGGCGGCCGGCTCCGCCAACGCCTCGATCCTTGCCGGCGGCATCTGGCAGGCGCTTCTGACCACGGCCGCCGGGCTGATCGTCGCGATCCCGGCGCTGATCGGGGCGACGATTCTCGCCTCCCGGGTGGAAGCCGGCACGCTCGCCATCGAACGGGTCATCACCCGCGCCCGCGCGCTCGCGTCGCGCCGGGCAGCATAGCGGCCGGGCGGGCCGGGCATGGCGCTCGTTCGTCCCCGCAGCCCTTCGGCGCGGGTGTCGCTCGTGCCCCTGATCGACGTGCTGTTCATCCTGCTCGTCTATTTCATGGTGACGTCCGTCTACCTCGACCTCGACATGATCCCGGCCGGCGGGACGGAAGAGGACCCGCAGACGCCCGCCCCACCGATCGAGGCCAACGCCCCGTCGGACGTGTCTTCGCTGCTTTTGCGGATTGATGCGGCGGGCCGGGCGCTGCTGCGCGGCCAGGCGCTGGAGCCGGACGCGCTGCTGCGCACCCTGGAGGCGGAGATGGCCAGCCGCCCCGGCCTGACGGTGATGGTGCTGCCCTCTCCGGTGGCGCCGGTGCAATCCCTCGCCACGGTGCTGGACGTGGTGACCGAAGCCGGGGTGCGCGACACGCGCCTCATACGGATCGAGGCGGAGTGATGGGTGTCCGCCGCCCCGCTCTGCCCCCGCGCGGCGAGCCGGTGATCGTGCTGGTGGACATCGTGTTCTTCCTGCTTGTGTTTTTCATGCTGATCGCCCGGTTCGACGCCACCGCCCCGTTCGAGATCTCGCCGCCGGTCGCGACGACGGGCGCGGACATGCCGGGCGGCGGTGTGACGCTTGCCATCGCGCAGGACGGGGCGCTTGCGATCGACGGGGCGCCCGCGTCCGACGGGGCATGGCTGGCGGAGATCGAGGGGGCGCTGGGCGGCTCCGAGACGCCGCTCATTCGCGTCAACGCCCATGCCGCGGCCGATCTTCGGCATCTGCTGCCTCGTCTGGCGGCGCTGGAAGCGGCGGCGCTGGGCGAGGTGGTGCTGGTCGTGACGCCGAGCGCGGCACCATGAGGTCGGGCCCCGGCAGTTGGGCGCTGGGAACGGTCGCGTCGGTCGCGTTGCACGGGGCCGGGGCGGTGGTCGCCTTGGCGTTGGTCGCCCCAGAGGACATGCCGGACCAGCCAAGTCCCAGCGCGCAGTTCGAGCTGGAGACGACCGCATTGGAGCGGTCCCAGGCGCAGGAGCAGGAAGCGGCGGGGCAGGAGGCCGAGGGCGTCGCAGCCGAGGGCCCCGTCGCCCAGGGACAGGGGATTACCCGCCGCGAGGCGCCCGCCGCTGCGCCTGATGCGGCGCCTGCGGCGGCCATCGAGCAATCCGGCCCGGCGGCGGCAGCGTTTACTCCCGGGGGAGAGACGGCCCAGGCACAGACGCCCGAGGCGCGGCGCAGCGGTGGTGCCGCGTTGCCGACCGCGTCCGCGTCCGCACAGCGGCCAGAGACGGCGCCCGCGGCGGCTGTGCTGGCGGAAGGCGCCGCGGCGCGCGCGCAGGCGCCCGAGGGGGCTGCGGCCCCGGCGGCGCGTTTGCCCGATGCGCGCCTGCCTGCGGCCGGTTTGGAGCGTGGCCCGATCCAGGCTGCGTTTCAGGCACCCGCGCGGCGGGCCGATGCGGCCCGGCCCAGCGGGCTCGCGCTCGGCGCCGCGGCCCCCCCGGATGTCCGCGCC
>JBCDGG010000193.1:0-7746 GCA_038757905.1 Pseudomonadota bacterium
CATCCAAAGCGCCGGGTCTGAGAAATGGTCGGACAGCATGTATGCGCTCCGTTCGGCGGATGGTTCGCCGTGTTCTGATGTCATGCGCTCCCCGCGGGCCGGGGAACGTGCCCGTCTTGGCCGCCGCTACTCGGCCGGTGTGATGCTTGGCGGTTTGCCGGATCGGTCCCCGTGTCCGATTGCGGCGGCCACCGCCGCGCCCGAGGAGGGCTCCATCCCGCGGGTCGGCAAGGTCTCGCCCCGGCTGGACTTCCACGCCAGGTAGATGATGACGGCGACATAGGCGCCCGTCAGCAAGGCGTAGATCGAAAGGTAGGCGATCAGCGTCGACAGCACGAGCGGCGCCGGCACGTCGGCCACGGCCTGGGCGGTGGTAACGACCCCGGTGACAAGCCAGGGCTGCCGGCCGATCTCGGTGGTGTACCATCCGGCGAGGACGGCGATCCAACCGGAGAACGCCATCAGCACGAAGGCATAGAGCATCACCTTGGGCAGCGCCTCCACCCGCCATCGGCGCGCATCGGACCCGCCCTTTCGGGCCATCAGGGCGACCGCGCCCCAGGACAGCGCGAGCATGGCAAAGCCAATTCCCACCATGATGCGGAAGCTGAAGAACACGGGGCTGACCGGTGGATGCATGATGGCGCCGTCCTCGGTGACGAAGTCGTTCAGCGCGGGGATCTGGCCGTTCCAGCTATGGGTCAGGATGAGCGATCCGAGATGCGGGATCTTCACCGCATAGTCGTTAGAGCGTGTCTCTTCGTTCGGCAGGGCGAAGAGGATGAGCGGCACGCCCTCACCCTCGTGGTTCTCCCAATGGCCCTCCATCGCTGCCACCTTGGCCGGCTGGTATTCCAGCGTGTTCAGCCCGTGCTTGTCGCCGATCAGGATCTGAACCGGGATCGTCAGCGCGGCCAGAACGATGCCGAAGCGCAGCGTCGCCGCGACGGAGTCCGACCGGTCGCCGAACAGGCGCCGCAAAGCGGAGACGCCGGCAATCAGGAATGCCACCGTCAGGACGGAGGCCAGCAGCATGTGCGTCAGCCGGTAGGGCATCGAAGGGTTGAAGATGATGTCGATCCAGTTGGTGGCGTGCACCACGCCATCGCGGATCTCGTAGCCGTCCGGCGTGTGCATCCAGGAGTTCAGAACCAGGATCCAGAAGGCCGACAGCGTCGTTCCGAAAGCGACCAGAAAGGTGGCCAGGGTATGCAGCCAGCCGGGCACACGGCTGAAACCGAAGAGCATGATCCCGAGGAACCCGGCCTCCAGGAAGAAAGCGGTCAGCACCTCGTAGGCCAGAAGCGGGCCCGCCACGTTGCCGACCGTTTCCATGAAGCCGGGCCAATTGGTGCCGAACTGGAACGACATCGTGATCCCGGAGACCACGCCCATCGCGAAGGACAGCGCGAACACCTTCACCCAGAAGCGGTAGGCGTCCATCCACTTCATGTCGCCGGTCGCGTTGTAGCGCAGCTTGAACCACATCAGCACCCAGCCGAGCGCGATGGTGATGGTGGGAAAGAGAATGTGGAATGAGATATTCGCGCCGAACTGAATGCGCGAAAGCATCAGCGTGTCCATGACACCTCCGTAGCGGCCACACGATGGGCGCGCCACCGCCTGGCAGCACGCCTATGGAAGAGCCCATGCAGATCTGTTCATCATATCCCGGCCCGTTCGCTCCGCCGGGGTTATCCGACACGTAGGGTGCGCCGCTTGCGTTTCAAAAGGATGCGACAGCCTGCGACATTCTTGCCAACCGGCGCGTCCTCTCTGGGCCGGCGGAGGGGGCAAACCGGTCAATGCGGCCAGGAGAATGTCTGCGCCAGGCGCACCAGGGCCGCCGCCGCGGGCGGGTATTGCCGCCCGGGAACCGACGCCAGGCACACCTCGCGCTCGATCACCGGATCGGTCAATGGCCGCAGCTGCAATCCTTCCTGTGTCACGGACAGTTCGGGGAAGAAGGCCACGCCGAGACCGGCCTGAACCATCCCCTGCACCCAGGTGTCGCGCTCGGCGCGGAAGCGCGCGTTGAACCGGATCGAACGGCTCTCGAACGCCGCGCGCAGCACCTCGCGTATCTCGCATTGCAGGCGCCCGACCACGGGGATGCCGTCCAGATCCCGAAGGGTGAGGCTGTCCTGGGCGCACAACGGGTGATCTGCGGGCAGGGCGATGGCGTAGCGCTCGCGATAAAGGGGCAGCAGCGTCAGCTTGCCCTCCAGCTCCGGAAGGCTGGCGACGACGGCCAGATCCAGATCGTCGCCCTGCAGGCTGCGCGCCAGATCCGGACCGGCGCCCACATGGATCGACACCTCGACATCGGCATGGGCGTTTCCGAAGACCTGCAGCAGCGGGCCGAACCGCGACGGCCCGATCGACGCCTGCACCCCAAGGCGCACGGGCACCTCGCTCAGCAGGTTGAAGTTCGATGCAATCGTCTGGGCTGCCTGCGCCTCGGCAGCGATCTGCCGAAGATGGGGCAGCAGCGACCGCCCGAGCCGACTGAGGATAATCTTGCGGCCCTCGCGATGGAACAGGGGCGCATCCAGTTCCGCTTCGAGCGCCTTGATCCCTTTTGTCAGGGCGGGCTGACTCACGTGGCAGCTGGCCGCTGCGCGCGTGAAGTTCAGGTGATCCGCCGCCGCGAGGACGTAGCGGATCTGGTACATCTCCATTGGTCCGATCCGACGTTCAACCCCCACCAACAGACAATGACACACGCCGCCAAGACGCAACTCGCCAAAAAGGGCAGGTCAAATCGCCTGTACGGGTTGATCCTGGGCTATACCGGCAGGTGCGCGCGGGGCGCCCTCCGCTCATCCCTCGCCGTAGGGAACCCACACCGTCTTGACCTCTGTCGCGGCGCGCAGGAACGCCCGCCCCTCGGCCTGCGGCGCCATCCAGTCCGTCCGCAGGGACCACGTGCGCTTCAGCGTGTCGGCGGCTTTCGTCTCGATCTCGGTATCGAGCGCGGGATCCGCGAAGTTCCAGATCGCGCCAACCGCCGCGTGGGACGCCAGGACGGGTGCCAGACCGGCGGCCTGCCCGGTGACGATGTTCACGACCCCCGCCGGAACGTCCGACGTTTCCAGCACCTGGTAGAAATCGGTGGCGGATAGCGGGAATGCCTCAGAGGCCACAAGCACCGTACGATTGCCCATCGCCATGGCCGGCGCCATTGCCGTGATCAGGCCGAGCAGCGGCGCCTCCCCCGGACACAGCGCGCCGATCACACCGATCGGCTCGTTGAGGGCGAGGGCGAGGCCGCGCATCGGCACGCCCTTTGCGGCCCCGTCGAACTTGTCCGCCCAGGCGGCCCAGGTGAAGAGGCGCGCGATGGTGGCTTCGACCTCGGGCACGCCGTCGGCGCCCGTCATGGCCGCGATCCGGTCGGCGAACTCGTCCCCCCGCGCAGCCAGGTTCTCGGCGATGAAGTACAGGATCTGTGCCCTGGCATGGCCCGTCGTCCGCGCCCAGCCCGCGGCCTTCTCCGCCGCCTCGACGGCGTTGCGGATATCCTTGCGGTTGCCCTCCCCCACGTGGCCGAGAAGAGTACCGCCCGGCGCCCAAACGGCGCGCGCATAGCCGCCATCGGGCCGGGCCTGCTTGCCGCCGATATACATCTTCGCGGTCCGGTCGATCCCACCCGCGGGCGCTGCCGTCTCGGGCGCGGCCGCGGCTTTCGCCACCTCGACGCCTGCGGGCAGATCCGCGCGCGTGTAGGCAAAAAGCCCCTCCCAGCCGCCTTCCCGCCCGAAGCCGCTTTCACGGACGCCACCGAACCCCGCCGCCGCATCGAAGAAGTTCGTGCCGTTCACCCAGACAACGCCTGCCGCCAGCTTCGGCGCGACGTCCAGGGCGAGGTTCACGTTCTCCGACCAGATGCTCGCGGCCAGCCCGTAGCGGGTGTCGTTGGCCAGCGCCACGGCTTCCGCGGGCGTGCGGAAGGTGGTGGAGACAAGAACCGGCCCGAAAATCTCCTCCTGCATGAGGCGCGCGGCGGGCGACAAACCGGTGACCAGCGTCGGCGGGTAATAGCAGCCTTCGGGGATCGTGACGGCGGCATGATACACCTCGCCCTCGGCCCCGCCCTCGTCGACCATGCGGGTGATCGTCTGGAGTTGCACCGGGTCGACCACGGCCCCAAGGTCGATCGACTTGTCGAGCGGATCCCCCATGCGCAGCTTGTCCATGCGCGCCTTGAGGCGGGCGTGAAAGCGCTCGGCGATGCCTTCCTGCACCAGCAGGCGGGAGCCGGCGCAGCACACCTGGCCCTGATTGAACCAGATCGCATCGACGAGGCCCTCGATCGCGCTGTCGAGATCGGCATCGTCGAACACGACATAGGGGGACTTGCCCCCCAACTCGAGCGTCAGGGCCTTCCCCGTGCCGGCAGTCGCGCGGCGGATTTCGCGGCCAACGGCGGTGGAGCCGGTGAAGGCGATCTTGTCCACCGGTGCGTCCACCAGCATGCGCCCCGCCGCGCCGTCGCCAGTGACGATGTTCACCACGCCCGCGGGCACGCCCGCCTCCTGACACACCTGCGCAAAGAGCAGCGCCGTGAGCGAGGTGTACTCGGCGGGCTTAAGAACGACGGTGTTGCCCATGGCGAGGGCGGGCGCGATCTTCCAGGCGAGCATCAGCAGCGGAAAGTTCCACGGCACGATCTGGCCGCAGACGCCCAGCGCCCGCCGCCCCGGCAACTCCGCCGCCATCAGCTGCGCCATCCCGGCGTGGTAGTAGAAGTGGCGCACCCCGAGCGGCACGTCGATATCGCGCGCCTCGCGGATGGGCTTGCCGTTATCCATGACCTCGAGCACCGCAAAGAGGCGCGCATGTTTCTGCAGAAGCCGCGCGATCGCATAAAGCACCCGCGCGCGCCCGTGGCCGCCGAGGCCTTCCCAAGCCGGCTGTGCGGCGCGCGCGGCGGCGACGGCCGCGTCGATGTCGGCCTGGCCGGCCTGGCTGAGTTGGGCGAGCAGGGTGCCGGTGGCCGGATTGCGGCTCTCGAAACCGTCGCCGGGCTCGGTGAACCCGCCATTGATGAAGTGGCCGAAGGCGCCGCCTGCATCCTCGAGCCAGGCCAGCGCGGCCTCGGCGCTTTCGGGCGCGGGGCCGTATTCCATCGTTTCCAGGATCTCTTGAACCGTCATGGGCGTTCTTCCTGCTTCAACTGCGTCCGGGCCGCGCTGGCCGCGGGCTCATCTCACGGGCCGATGCCGTGGCCCCTTGGTGGATGCCTCAGGCCATTGGGTGCCGCCAAGCGGCGGAATAGGCTCCGGTCACGTGATGCTCCAACTGCCGCTCGATATCGCCCAGCAGCGACGACGCCCCGAAGCGGAACAGATCGGGGCGCAACCACCTGTCCCCCAGTTCTTCCTTCATCAGCGCCAGATACATCAGCGCATCCTTGGCCTTGGAGATGCCGCCCGCGGGCTTGTAGCCGACGCGGTAGCCCGTGACCTCGTGGAACTCGCGTATGGCGCGGATCATCACGAGCGTTACCGGAAGGGTTGCGTTCACGCCCTCCTTGCCGGTGGACGTCTTGATGAAATCCGCCCCCGCCATCATGCACACAAGGCTTGCACGGGCGACGTTGCGCAGCGAGCCGAGCTCCCCGGTAGCCAGGATGGCCTTCACATGGGCGGCGCCGCAGGCACGGCGAAACTCGGACATCTCGTCATAGAGAGCTTGCCAATCGCCGGTCAGAACGTGCCGCCGGGAGATGACGATATCGATCTCCTCGGCCCCGGCGCGCACGCTTTCGCCGATCTCGGCGACCCGCAGGTGGAAGGGCGACAGACCCGCCGGAAAGCCGGTGGACACCGCCGCGACCGGAAGGCCCGACCCCTGAAGCGCCGCCACCGCCGTCGGGACCATGTCATGATACACGCAGACCGCACCGGTGGTGATCCCGGACACGCCGAGCGCCGCTTCGATATCGGCGCGCAGCGGCGCCCGGGCCTTGGCGCAGAGACGGCGCACACGGCCCGGTGTATCGTCGCCGGCGAGGGTCGTCAGATCGATGCACTGGATCGCGCGCACCAGCCAGGCGGCCTGCCATTCCTTCTTGATGGAACGGCGCCCGGGCAGCGCGGCACAGCGGCGCTCGATCGCGGATGTATTGGCCTGGGATCGCATCACCCAGTCCAGATCGAGCGGCTGACCGGGGTTGCGCGGCGCGCCGACCTGCGGCAGCCTGGGCGCGTCGGCTTTTGCGCCGGCCTCGGTGGACCCGCCTGCGGGCGTCTCTGTGACCGGTTCTGTGGCCGTTTCTGAGGGTGCGTCCATCGGATGTCCTCCGCCTTGTGGCGCCTCCGCTTGCAAATGTCTTCGTCGCACGGCCCGGCGCCGCTGCGCAAGCCGCGTCAGGGAAAGACACGCTCCAGGATGGCCGCGGTGGAGGCGTCGCGCGCGCCGATGTCGCCGGGGTTGAGCCGCCCATACCCCTTCCAGTCGGTGGTGATGCCGCGGCAGTGCCAGTAGCCGATCCCGCGCCTGGGCGGCAGGGACAGCGGGATGACGCTTTCGAGCCGGTGCACGTCCCAACCCGCCCAGCCGAGCGGGCCTGTCGGGCGGATGCAATACTTCGTCGGGCAGGGCCACGTGCCCTCCCTGCGGTGCAGGTGCTGGGCATGGACGAACGGCATCGATGTGCGCGGCGGCGGCAGGCGCCACTCGCCGGCAAAGGTCGCAAGGCCGAGCGGGCTCTTGACGGCGGCGTCGAACACCGAGCCCTCGCGCGACCAGACGAGCTCGTCGATGTCGACGTTGAGAACCGCCCGCGCCCGGCGCAGGAACCGCAATCGCGCAAGGTTCAGCATCGCGGGCTGCAGGAATTTTCCGCCCCGCCGCCCGTGCTTGCGCCGGGTGGGGCCATAGGGCTGCGGCACTTTGAGGACGACGGCGCGCGCAAGCCCGGTGGCCGACAGCGCCTCCAGAATTGCGTCCGGCGGATAGGTCGTCGAGGCGTTGTCCATCACCAGCATGGCCTGCAGCCCGTGCTCCGCGATGTGGAAGCGCGCCCAGTCTGCGATCCAGCCCAGCCGATTGTCGCGGTTCATGTGGAGCGATGCGTTGAGCCCCGAGAAGTGCGCGGCGGCGTCGGCGCTGATCGCGCTCTCGGCGTGCCACGGGCCGATGCTCAGGCCGAGCCGGGAGGCATCGGCCGGGAGCCGTCGCGTCGCGATCTCGTGGCGGCGCGCCGCGCGCACCCGCAGCGCGCCAAGGCGGGCCCCGTCCAGTGTCAGCCGGTCGAGAAGCGGCCGCAGCGTATAGAGCCGCGGGCAGACCAGATGCAGCTTGTCCCGGATCCGTACGGCGTCATACCAGAGCGTGTCGTGGTCATAGGCCGCTTCGAACCCGTCGCTGCGGTCGTCGCGCGGCACACGAATCGGGCGCCGCTTCCCGGAGCCCGCAAGCGACAGGCTGGCCATCTCCGCCACGTGGAAATCCGGCAGGGTGTGCGATGGGCCGGGGCGATCTGGGTGCGAGGTCATGCGCCGCCTCCTGCCCGATCGGGCCGCCGGTGTGAAGAGCCGGACCGCGCTGCGCCGGTAGCCGGGCATGCCCTGAAGCGCGGGCTGCGGTCCTGTCGGGCAATGCCGGACGCGTCAACCGGAGAGCGCGCCTGGCCTCAGCCTGCGGAGGGGGGGGGCGGGCCCCCCGCCCCCCCGCAATATGGGGGCAAGGGAAGGGGGGGGGGGGGGGGGGGGGGGGGGCGCCGCCCGGGCCCCCCCC
>JBCDGG010000194.1:0-7731 GCA_038757905.1 Pseudomonadota bacterium
CAGCGCGACCCGAGCGCGGGCGCCCGGCGGCTCGTTCATCTGGCCGTAGACCAACGCCACTTTCGACTGGGTCAGGTCGTCGTTGTTGATGACGCCGGATTCGATGAATTCGTAGTAGAGGTCGTTGCCTTCGCGCGTCCGCTCGCCCACGCCGGCAAAAACCGAGTAGCCCGAGTGCACCTTGGCGATATTGTTGATCAGCTCCTGAATGAGCACCGTCTTGCCCACCCCGGCGCCGCCGAAGAGGCCGATCTTTCCGCCCTTGGAATAGGGCGCCAGCAGGTCGATCACCTTGATGCCGGTGACGAGGATCTCCGATGACGTCGACTGCGCGGCGAACTCCGGCGCGTCGGCGTGGATCGGGCGGGTCTCGTTGGCCTCGATCGGGCCTTTCTCGTCCACCGGGTCGCCCACCACGTTCATGATGCGGCCGAGCGTGGCGTCGCCCACGGGCATGGAGATCGGGCCCTCGAGGTCGCGCACATCCGCGCCACGCACGAGACCTTCGGTGGCATCCATCGCAATGGCGCGCACGGTGTTTTCGCCCAGGTGCTGAGCGACTTCCATCACGAGCCGCTTTCCCTGGTTCTCGCATTCCAGCGCGTTGAGGATGGCAGGAAGCTCTCCACTGAACTGCACATCGACGACAGCGCCGATGACCTGCTGAATTTTCCCTGTATTCTGAGCCATTTGGAGTGTCCCCGGTTCCTCAGAGCGCCTCGGCGCCCGAAATAATCTCGATTAGTTCGCTTGTGATCACGGCCTGGCGCGTGCGGTTGTAGTCGAGCGTGAGCTTGTCGATCATCTCGCCCGCATTGCGCGTCGCGTTGTCCATCGCGGACATACGCGCCCCCTGTTCGGAGGCCGCGTTTTCCAGAAGCGCCGTGAAGATCTGCGTGGCCACCGACCGCGGCAGCAGATCGGCCAGCACGCCCTCTTCGGACGGCTCGTAATCATAAAGCGTCTGCGCCGCACCGTCGGCCGGCGCGTCGCCGTCGAAGGATGCCGGCACGATCTGCAGGGCCGTCGGATCCTGCGCGATCACGGATTTGAACCGCGCAAAGAAGATCGTGGCGACATCGTAGTCGCCGGCATCGAACTTGGTCAGCAGGTCGGCGGCGATGGGTTGTGCATTGTCGTAGCCCAGCCGCTTGACTTCGCTCAGGTCGACATGGCCGACAAAGTGATCGGCGAAGTCACGCTTCAGCTGCTCCCGGCCTTTCTTGCCGACCGTAAGGATCTTCACGGTCTTGCCCTTGGACAGGAGTTCCTGCGCCTGCATGCGGGCCAGCTTGGCGATGGAGGAGTTAAAGCCGCCGCAGAGCCCGCGCTCGGCCGTCATGACGACGAGCAGATGCACGTCGTCCTTGCCAGTGCCCGCGAGCAGTTTGGGGGCGCTTTCGCTCCCGCCCACAGCGCGGGCGAGGCCGCCCACGACGGTCTCCATCCGCTCGGCATAGGGCCGGGCCGCTTCGGCCGATTCCTGCGCCCGGCGCAGCTTGGCGGCGGCGACCATCTGCATGGCCTTGGTGATCTTCCGGGTCGATTTGACCGAGTTGATCCGGTTCTTCAAATCCTTAAGGCTCGGCATAGCGCTCCCTTACGGTCTCGTTCCAGCCTCAGGATCAGGCGAAGCTTTTGGCGTAATCCTCGATCACGGCCTTCAGCTTGTCCGACGCGTCGCCCTTGATCTTCGGATCGTCCTTAGTCAGCCAGTCCAGAATATCGGCATGCTTGGTGCGGACATGGGTCAGCAGTCCCTCTTCGAACCGTCCGACATCGCCCACCGGGATCTTGTCGAGATACCCCTGGGTGCCCGCGAAGATCACGCAGACGATCTCGGCATTGGTCAGCGGCGAGTACTGGGGCTGCTTCAGGACCTCGGTCAGCCGGGCACCGCGCGCGAGCAAGCGCTGCGTGGCGGCGTCGAGGTCGGAGCCGAACTGCGCGAACGCGGCCATCTCACGGTATTGCGCAAGCTCCAGCTTCAGCGAGCCTGCAACGGATTTCATCGCATTGGTCTGCGCCGACGAGCCCACGCGCGACACCGACAGACCGGTATTCACGGCGGGGCGGACACCTTGATAGAAGAGCTCCGTTTCCAGGAAGATCTGGCCGTCGGTGATCGAAATCACGTTCGTCGGAATAAAGGCCGAGATGTCGCCGGCCTGGGTTTCGATGATCGGCAGGGCGGTCAGCGAGCCGGCGCCCTCGTCGTCGTTCATCTTGGCCGAGCGCTCCAACAGGCGGGAGTGCAGGTAGAAGACGTCGCCCGGGAAGGCTTCGCGGCCCGGCGGGCGGCGCAGCAGCAGCGACATCTGACGGTAGGCGACGGCCTGCTTGGACAAGTCATCATAGATGATCAGCGCGTGGCGGCCATTGTCGCGGAAGTACTCGGCCATCGACGTGGCAGAGTACGGCGCGAGGAACTGCATCGGTGCCGGGTCGGACGCGGTGGCGGCGACGACGGTGGTATATTCGATGGCGCCCGTCTCTTCGAGCTTCTTCACCAGCTGCGCCACGGTGGAGCGCTTCTGGCCGACGGCGACATAGATACAGTAGAGCTTCTTGCTCTCGTCATCGCCCGCGGCGTCGTTATAGGCCTTCTGGTTGAGGATCGTGTCGAGCGCCACGGCGGTCTTGCCGGTCTGGCGGTCGCCGATGATCAGCTCGCGCTGTCCGCGGCCGATCGGGATCATGGCGTCGACCGATTTCAGGCCCGTGGCCATCGGCTCGTGCACCGACTTGCGCGGGATGATGCCGGGGGCCTTCACGTCCGCGATGCGGCGCTCGCCGGCCTCGATGGCGCCCTTGCCGTCGAGCGGGTTGCCGAGGCCGTCGACGACGCGGCCGAGAAGCGCATCGCCCACCGGCACGTCCACGATCGACTTCGTGCGCTTGACGGTGTCGCCTTCCTTGATGTCACGGTCGGAACCGAAGATCACGACACCGACATTGTCGACCTCGAGGTTCAGCGCCATGCCCCGGATACCGCCGGGAAACTCCACCATCTCGCCGGCCTGCACCGCGTCGAGGCCGTGCACCCGGGCGATCCCGTCGCCGACCGAGAGCACCTGCCCCACTTCGGCGACCTCGGCCTCTTGGCCGAAGTTCTTGATCTGGTCGTTCAGGATCGCGGAGATTTACGCAGCTTGCAGAGCCATTTCCCGACCTCTTTCATAGCGTTCTGTAGGCTGGTGAGCTTCGCACGGATCGACGTGTCGATCATCTTCGAACCCACCTTGACGATCAGCCCGCCGATGAGACTCTCATCGACGGCGGTATTCAGTTTGATGTTCCGGCCGAAGCGGACGCGCAGCAGATCGGCCACCTGGTCGCGCTGCGCATCGCTCAGCGGCGCGGCCGAAGTCACCTCGGCGGTCACTTCGCCCTTCTCTTCGGCGATCATCTCGCGCAGCTTGGCCGCAAACTGCGGCAGCGTGAACAGGCGGCGCTTGGCCGACATCAGACCCAGCGTGTTGGCCGTCATCTCCGACAGCCCCATCGGGCCGGCGAGCGCCTTCACGGCGGCGGCCTGCTCCTCGCGCGTGACGCGGGGCGAGGCGATGATGTCGTTAAGCTCGGGGCTTTCTGCGAGGGCGGCGGTCAGGGCGTCGGCGTCTGCCTCCAGCGCTGCGAGGCCACTGCCCTCTTTGGAGACCTCGAAGAGCGCCTGCGCGTAGCGCTCGGCGATCGTTGCGGAAATCGAAGCCGTTTCGGACACGTCCACCCCTTCTTGTCGCTATTTGGCCAAGCTCCGCAGCAGGGGCGTGGCCGCTTTCGGAGATCCCCGCCCAAAGCGGCGCCCCTGTAAATCGCGGATGCATGTAACAGGAAGGTTTCTGCCCTGCAACACAGAGTGACATCCCTGCGACGACTGCGACGAAGAGAGCGGTGGCGCGAATTTTATAAATGTAATCAACATTATGCGCAGGGCCCCGCCGGCCATTGCAGACGCAGCGGAAAGATGATTGCGGTAACGCCCTTCGCCGGGGGTGCGCCCGCGGCATTGCCGGGCCGGTGCGGCATCCGGCCTTTTCCGCCCCCGTCCCGGCGGAGAACCCTCGCGGAAAACTCAAGCCGGACGCGGCTCATGTCGGCCCAAACACGCCAAGGGGGAACGCGGCATGGGCGAGTTGCTGCCCATCGGCCACGCCCGCCGATCTTGTGCTTGTTTCACCTCTTTCCCACCACAATTTGTCCCCAATCATGCGCCATGGTGGCCCAAATCGCTGTGCTGCTCCGGAGGATTTCATGGTTCGTGTCGCTCTCTCGCTCCTGCTTGCGGTCGGTCTGGCCGGCTGTGTCACCGTCGAGCGAGACATCTCGGCCGAGGCTACCCGCGCCGGCACCACCGTGATCCCGATGACGATCGGCGGCACGCCCCGGCAGATGGTCAATGCGATCCGGGCCCAGAACGGCCTGCCGCCGCTGGCGATGTCGGCTCATCTCAACCGCGCCGCCGCGGCCCATGCCTCCGACATGGCGCGCAACGACTATTACAGCCACACCTCGCGGAACGGCGCCACGGTGCGTGATCGGGTCGAGGCGACGGGCTATGGCTCCTGCCTGCGGGCCGAGAACATCGCCTGGGGGCAGGACACGGCGGAGCATGTGACGCGGGTCTGGATCAACTCGCCCGGCCACCGCGCGAACATCCTCAACCGCAAGGCCACCCATATGGGCTTCGCCGGCAGCCGGAACCCCGACGGGCGCTACGATCCCCTGTGGGTCATGGTCATCGCCACGCGCAACTGCTGACGAACGGTCGGTCCGCCGGCTGCGTTTCGCGCGGGCCTCGCCCCAAAGACACTGGTTCCGCGGTCGGTGCCGCCTCAGCGCCGCATGCCGCGGGCCGCGCTCGATGGCGGCAGCGTGCGCGCGGGATTTGGGGCCGGCGCGCCGACGCCGTCCAGAATACGCAGCGGCGAGGGCACCCGCTCCCGGACCGCCGCGCCGCCGGGCGTGTGGCCTTCCTTCGACGCTTCAACCATGAAGATGCCACCGGCCAACGAGTTCGAGATCCGCCGCCCCGCTGTCTCGATCCAACCCGCGCTCTTCAGCCAGAACCGACTTTCCGAGGGCGGCGAGAAGAGCGCCGCCATGTGCCGCTCCGGCGTGAAGGCGTGCCGCTCCAACTGCGCCTCCAGTTGCCCCAGGGAATATGGGCGTCCGAACCCGAAGGGCGTGGCATCGCGCCGGGCCCACAGCCCCGACCTGTTCGGCACGATGAACAGCGCACGCCCGGCCGCGCTCAGCACCCGATCGGCTTCCGTCAGCAGACGCGACGGGTTCTCCGACGTATCGAGACCATGGAGCACGATGAGCTTGTCGACGGAGCCCGAGTCGAGCGGCCACAGGACCTCCTCGCACAGAACCGACACATTCGGGCTGCCCGCGGGCCAGGGCATCACCCCCTGCTGGGCGGGCATCAACGCGATGACCCGCCGCGCGACGGGCAGAAACGGGCGCAGCACAGGAACCGCGAAGCCGAAGCCCGCGACGGTCTGACCGGCGAGGACCTCGGGCGACCAGAAGCTCATGACCTGGTCGCGCACCGCACGTTGCGCCACCCGGCCGAGCTTCGTCCGGTAGTAGAAGTTTCTCAGGTCCAGCACATCGAGGTGCATTGCGCTCAGGCTCGCTCCGGCTACGCTCTGGCGGGAGCATAGACCGTCCAATCGCCCGACGGAACGACCCAACGGAGGCCGCCATGCCGCAGCTTGAAACGCTGACCATTCCCTGCCGGACGGACAATTACGCCTACCTGATCTTGGCCCCGAACGGCACCGAGGCGGCGTTGGTCGATGCGCCGGAGGCGGCGCCGATTGCCCGGGCGCTCGCCGCGCGCAACCTGACGCTGAGCGATATCCTCGTCACGCACCATCACGCCGACCATGTGGAAGCGGTGGACGCCTTGCGGACACCCGCGACCCGCGTCATCGGCGCAAAGGCCGACGAATCCCGTCTTCCCGCGCTGGATCTCGCTGTATCCGATGGGGACACAATCGACCTGTTCGGCACCAACGTTGACGTGATGGATGCCTCCGGCCACACGATGGGGCATGTCGCTTACTACGTGCCTGCGGCGGGCGGTGTCTTCACAGCCGACAGCCTGATGGCACTCGGGTGCGGCCATCTGTTCGAAGGCGACGCCGCGACGATGTGGGCAACGCTCACGCGTCTCTCCGCGCTTCCGCCCGAGACGCGCGTCTATTCGGGCCACGAATACACCGAGGCCAACGGCCGTTTCGCCGTGACTGTCGACCCCGACAACCCCGCGCTGCGCACACGGCTGGACTGGGTCGCCGCGCAACGTGCGCAGGGCAAGCCCACGGTCCCGTCAGACCTGGCGGAGGAACTGGCGACCAACCCGTTCCTGCGCGCCGCTTCGGACGAGGTGAAAGCGCATCTCGGCATGGCCGGAGCGTCGGACGTGGACGCTTTCGCCGAGGTCCGCCGCCGCAAGGACAGGTTCTGAGGCGCGATCGGGCTTGATTTTCCGCACCGCAGCGGGCATTCTATGCTGCATCGCAGCATACACTGTCACGCCGTGTTTCGGCTGGTCACAATTTGAGCAATAGCTTCACGGATACGCGCCTCGCGGAAGAAAAGACTTGAAGCAGGCGCATGGCCAACCAAACTTTAACCGTATGAGGCCACGGTCGTGGAGGTGGGACGCGTGCTCCTGCTGCGGCCCGACAGGAAAGGAACAGGTCAAGTGCCGTCGTTCTCAAATACCCTAGAGCAAGCCATACATGCCGCGCTTGGACTGGCCAATGCGCGACGCCACGAACTCGCCACGCTGGAGCATCTCCTGCTGGCACTGATTGACGAACCCGACGCCGCAAAGGTCATGCAAGCGTGCGACGTCGATCTCGACGAACTGCGCAAAACGCTCGAAGCCTTCATCGAAGACGATCTGTCGACCCTGGTGACCGAAGTGGAAGGCTCAGAAGCCGTCCCCACGGCGGCGTTTCAGCGGGTGATCCAGCGTGCCGCCATCCACGTGCAAAGCTCCGGCCGGACGGAGGTGACAGGCGCCAACGTCCTCGTCGCGATCTTTGCCGAGCGTGAGTCCAACGCCGCCTACTTCCTGCAGGAGCAGGACATGACGCGCTATGACGCGGTGAACTTCATCGCCCACGGGGTCGCCAAGAACCCCTCGTTCGGCGAAAGCCGGCCCGTCACCGGCGCCTCGGACATGGAGGAGGAGAGCGCGGCCGATGAATCCTCCACCGAAAGCGGGGAGAACAAGGAAAGCGCCCTCGCCAAATACTGCGTGGATCTCAATGCCAAGAGCCGCAAAGGCGACGTCGATCCCCTGATCGGCCGCGATTCCGAAGTGGAGCGCTGCATTCAGGTGCTCTGCCGCCGGCGCAAGAACAACCCGCTTCTGGTGGGCGATCCCGGCGTGGGCAAGACGGCCATCGCGGAAGGGCTCGCGCGTAAGATCGTTCAGGGCGAAACCCCCGATGTTCTGGCGGAATCGACGATCTACTCGCTGGACATGGGCGCATTGCTCGCCGGCACTCGCTATCGCGGCGACTTCGAGGAGCGGCTGAAAGCGGTCGTGACCGAGCTGGAGGATCATCCCGACGCGATCCTCTTCATCGACGAGATCCACACCGTGATCGGCGCAGGCGCCACCTCGGGCGGCGCGATGGACGCGTCCAATCTCCTTAAACCAGCGCTTCAGTCGGGCTCGCTTCGTTGCATGGGCTCAACGAC
>JBCDGG010000195.1:0-7694 GCA_038757905.1 Pseudomonadota bacterium
CGCCGGTCTCCGCGCTGATCCACGCGGCCACCATGGTGACGGCGGGTGTCTTCCTCGTCTGCCGGATGTCGCCGATCATGGAGTTTGCGCCCTGGGCCATGAGCTTCGTGGTGATCGTCGGCGCGACGACGGCGTTCTTCGCCGCGACGGTCGGGCTGGTGCAGAACGACATCAAGCGCGTGATCGCCTACTCCACCTGTTCGCAGTTGGGCTACATGTTCGTGGCGGCGGGTGTGGGGATGTATTCGGCCGCCATGTTCCACCTGCTGACCCATGCCTTCTTCAAGGCGATGCTGTTTCTCGGCGCGGGCTCGGTGATCCATGGCATGCATCACGAGCAAGACATGCGCCATTACGGCGGGCTGCGCCACAAGATGCCCAAGACCTTCTGGGCGATGATGCTGGGCACCCTGGCGATCACCGGCGTCGGTATCCCGCTGACCTACGATCTGGTTGGGCTGCCCATCGGTTTTGCCGGTTTCGTGTCGAAGGATGCGATCATCGAGAGCGCCTATGCCGGCGGGTCGGCCTATGGGTTCTGGCTGCTGGTGATCGCGGCCTTGATGACCTCGTTCTACTCGTGGCGGCTGATGTTCCTGACGTTCTATGGCGAGCCGCGGGGCGACAAGCATACCCATGAGCACGCTCACGAAAGCCCGAGTGTGATGCTGATCCCCCTTGGGGTGCTGGCGGTGGGCGCCGTGCTGGCGGGGATGGTGTTCTTCAACCAGTTCTTCGGCCACGCCGACAAGGTCGCCAAGTTCTACGGCATTCCCTATGCCGAGGCCGGAGCCCATGGGGCGGAAGATCATAGCACGGACGATCACGCGACGGACGGCCACGCGGAAGCAGGTCACGGAGACGCGGGCCACGGCGACGGCGACGCGGCTGCCGCGAGCCACGGCAAGGACGATCACCACTATGTCTTCACCGGCCGGCCGGGGGAGGGCGCGCTCTACATCGGGCCCGACAACACCGTGCTCGAAGACGCCCATAACGTGCCGAAATGGGTCAAGGTCAGCCCCTTCGCGGCCATGGTCGTCGGGCTCTGGCTGGCCTGGGTGTTCTATATCCGCCGGCCCGATCTGCCCGGCAAGCTGGCGCAGAACCAGCCGCATCTCTACCGGTTCCTGCTCAACAAGTGGTACTTCGACGAGATCTACGACGCCGCCATCGTGCGCCCTGCAAAATCGGCGGGCGAGATCCTGTGGAAGCGCGGGGACGGCAACGTCATCGACGGCGGCATCAACGGGCTGGCCATGGGGCTCATTCCGCTATTCACCCGGCTCGCCGGGCGGATGCAATCCGGCTACATCTTTCACTATTCCTTCGCGATGGTGGTCGGCATCGTCCTGATCGTCTTGTTCCTGATGCTGCGGGCAGGGGGTGGGTGATGCCGGTTGAGTATTGGATGATCCTCGCCGTCTGCATCGGCGTCATGGCGCTTTCGGCGTGGTTTCTCGGCGATGAGAACCGGCAGGTGCGCAACCTGTCCCGTGTGGGCCTCGTCGTCTCCGGAACGGCGGCCTTCGTGGCGACCATCTATTTCGGGGCGATCCTCGTGGCGGTGCTGGTGGTGATGCTGCCCATCGCGCTCTTCCTCGCGTGGTGGAACGGACTCTGGTAATGGAAAACCTTCTGTCGATCATTGTCTTTCTGCCGACCATTGCGGCGCTCATCCTTGCGCTTTTCTTGCGGGGCGACGACGCGGCGGCACAGCAGAACGCCAAGTGGCTGGCGCTGATCGCCACCTCGGCGACCTTCGTCATCTCGCTCTTCCTGCTCGCGGGGTTCGACCCGCAGAACACCGGCTTTCAGTTCGTCGAAGAGCGGGAGTGGCTGCTTGGCCTGACCTACAAGATGGGCGTAGACGGGATCTCGATCCTGTTCGTGATGCTCACCACGATGCTGATGCCGCTGGTCATCGCGGCGTGCTGGGACGTGACCTACCGGGTCAAGGAGTACATGATCGCGTTTCTGATGCTGGAAACGCTGATGCTCGGTGTGTTCACCGCGCTCGATCTGGTGCTGTTCTACCTGTTCTTCGAGGCCGGCCTGATCCCGATGTTCCTGATCATCGGCATCTGGGGCGGCAAGGAACGCATCTACGCCTCGTTCAAGTTCTTCCTCTACACCTTCCTCGGCTCGATCCTGATGCTGGTGGCGATGATCGCGATGTTCGTCGATGCGGGCACCACCGATATCCCGACGCTGCTGAACCACAATTTCGGCTCCGAGACGCTGCAGGTGATGGGCTTCCAGGTAGTCGGCGGGTTGCAGACGCTCCTTTGGGTCGCCTTCTTCGCCTCGTTCGCGGTGAAGATGCCGATGTGGCCGGTCCATACTTGGCTGCCGGATGCCCATGTGCAGGCGCCCACGGCGGGCTCGGTCGTGCTGGCGGCGATCCTGCTGAAGATGGGCGGCTACGGCTTCCTGCGTTTCTCGATCCCGATGTTCCCGGTCGCCTCGGATCTTCTGGCGCCGTTCATCCTGTGGCTGTCGGCGATTGCAATCGTCTACACCTCGCTGGTGGCGCTGGCGCAGTCGGACATGAAGAAGCTCATCGCCTATTCGTCGGTCGCGCATATGGGCTACGTGACGATGGGGATCTTCGCCGCGAACCAGCAGGGGATCGACGGCGCGATCTTCCAGATGCTCAGCCACGGCTTCGTCTCGGGCGCGCTCTTCCTCTGCGTCGGCGTGATCTACGACCGGATGCACACGCGCGAGATCGACGCCTATGGCGGCCTCGTCGTGCGGATGCCGGTCTATGCGCTGGTCTTCATGCTGTTCACGATGGCCAATGTGGGCCTTCCGGGCACGAGCGGGTTCGTGGGCGAGTTCCTGACCATCGTCGGCGTCTTCCAGGTGAACACCTGGGTGGCCTTCGTGGCCGCCACCGGCGTGATCCTGTCGGCGGGATATGCGCTGTGGCTCTACCGCCGCGTGGCGCTCGGCGACCTGATCAAGGAGAGCCTGCGCACCATTACCGACATGACCCCGCGCGAACGGGCGATCTTTGCGCCGCTGATCGTGATGACACTGCTGCTCGGCGTCTATCCAAGCCTGGCGACCGACATCATCGGGCCGTCCGTGGCCAACCTTGTCGGCCAGTACGAAACCGCACTGCTGGAGGCAGGCGAGACGCGTCTCGCCCACCAAGGAGACTAGGCCATGGGCCCAGATATCGCGATCCTTCTGCCGGAGATCTTCCTTGCGGTCTATGCCATGGCGGCGCTGCTCTTTGCCGTCTACACCACGAAGGACGGGCTGGCGCCGCTGCTCATCTGGATCACCGCCGCCGTGTTCGTGTCCACCGCGGCGTGGCTCGGGCTGTCGCCGGCCGGGGCGCGCACGGCCTTCGACGGCATGTTCATCGACGACGGGTTCGCCAGGTTCGCCAAGATCACGATCCTGTTGTCGGCCGCCGCGATCCTGCTGCTCAGCGAGGGATACATGCAGGCCCGCGGGCTCCTGCGGTTCGAGTATCCAATCCTAATCGCGCTCTCTGTCGTCGGCATGATGGTGATGGTCTCGGCCGGGGATCTCATCGCGCTCTATATGGGCCTCGAGCTGCAGTCGCTCTCGCTCTACGTGGTGGCGGCGCTGCGCCGGGACAGCGTCAAGTCGACAGAGGCCGGGCTGAAATACTTCGTGCTCGGGGCTCTGTCCTCGGGGATGCTGCTCTACGGCGCCTCGCTCACCTACGGCTATGCCGGCACGACGGCGTTCGACGGGATCCTCGCCGCAGCCGGGGAGGAAGGCATCGGCCTCGGCCTGCTCATCGGGCTGGCCTTCATGGCGGCGGGGCTGGCGTTCAAGGTGTCGGCCGCGCCCTTCCACATGTGGACGCCCGATGTGTACGAAGGATCGCCCACGCCGGTCACGGCCTTCTTCGCGACCGCGCCCAAGGTGGCGGCGATGGCGATGTTCGCCCGTGTGATGCACGACGCCTTCGGTGGCGCCGTGGCGGACTGGCAGCAGATCGTGGCGTTCCTCGCGGTCGTGTCCGTGTTCCTGGGGGCGATCGCCGCGATCGGTCAGCGCGATATCAAGCGCCTGATGGCCTATTCCTCGATCTCGCATATGGGCTATGCGCTGATCGGCCTGGCGGCGGGCACGCAGGTGGGTGTGGAGGCGATGCTGCTCTACATGGCGATCTACGTGACGATGAACATCGGCACCTTTGCCTTCATCCTGTCGATGTCGCGCGAGGGGCACGCCGTGACCCGGATCGAAAGCTTGTCGATGCTGTCGGAAAAGCACCCGACCCAGGCGCTGGCGATCCTGATCCTGATGTTTTCCATGGCCGGTGTGCCGCCCCTCATCGGCTTCTTTGCCAAGTATTCCGTTTTGGTTGCAGCCGTCGATGCGGGCCTGGCCTGGCTCGCGATTGCGGGTGCGGTGGCCTCGGTGATCGGGGCCTTCTACTACCTGCGGATCGTCTACTTCATGTATTTCGGCTCGCCCGATGTCGACCGGATCGATGGCAAGATCGGCCCGGTGCAGTGGGGGTTCCTGATGGCTTCCGCGGCCGTGACCGTACTCGGCGTCGTCAACCTCTTCGGCGTCGACAGTCTTGCGGCGCAGGCGGCCGCTGCGCTTGTCCAATAGCGCCATGGCGGTCGCGTTGGACTGGCCCGCCGGCACCGGCCGCCTCGTGCTGCCCGAGGTCGATAGCACGATGGCCGAGGCCGCGCGGCGCGCGCCGTCGCTCACCGCGCCCACATGGATCATGGCAGAGGTGCAGACGGCGGCCCGGGGGCGGCAGGGCCGGGCATGGCGCAGCACGCCGGAGAATTTCGCCGCAACGCTGGTGATGCGGCCTGGCGGCCCGGCCGCCGCCGCGGCGCTGCGCAGCTTCGTGGCGGCCCTTGCGTTGCGCGATGCCTTCGCCGCCGCGCTGGGCGATGCGGCCCCCTTTGCCCTCAAATGGCCGAATGACGTCTTGCTGAACGGCGGCAAGGTGGCGGGCATCCTGCTCGAACGTCTCGGCGATGGCGCGCTCCTGATCGGGATCGGCGTGAACCTCGCCGTCGCGCCGACATCGGCGGAGGTGGAAGAGGGCGCCGTGCCCCCCGTCGCCGTCGCAGACGCGTTGGGGGCGGCTCCCACGCCGCGCGCATTCCTGGATACGCTCGCACCCGCCTTCGCCGCCCGGGAAACGCAGCTTGTGGCTCAGGGCTTCGCCTCCCTCCGGGAGGACTGGCTGGCCCATGCCGCGCGCCTGGGCGACGTGATCCGCGCCCGCGTCGGGGCGGACACCTACCACGGTACGTTCGAAACGGTCGACGATGAGGGCCGCCTGATCCTGCGCACGGCCAAGGGCCGGCGGGAGATTGCGGCGGCCGACATCTACTTCTAGGCCGACACCGAACCCCCAAGGAAAGGAGGGGCGCCCATGCTGCTCTGCATCGATTGCGGCAACACCAACACCGTGTTCGCCGTCTGGGACGGGACGGAGTTTCTGGTGACGCTGCGCTGCGCCACCGAGCACCAGCGCACGGCGGACGAATACTTCGTCTGGTTCCGCACCCTTCTGGAGCATCACGGCCTGAACGGGCCGGACGGCATCAAGATCACCGATGTCATCATCTCGTCCACGGTGCCGCGCGTGGTGTTCAACCTGCGCGTCCTGAGCGACCGCTACTTCAACACCCGGCCCCGGGTCGTGGGCAAGCCGGGCTGCCTGCTGCCCGCCGATCCGCGCGTCGATCCCGGCACGCAGGTCGGCCCCGACCGGCTGGTGAACACCGCCGGCGCCTACGATCGCCATGGCGGCAACCTGATCGTCGTCGATTTCGGCACCGCGACCACGTTCGACGTGGTGGCGGCGGATGGCGCCTATGTAGGCGGCGTGATCTCGCCGGGTGTGAACCTGTCGTTGGAGGCGCTGCACATGGCGGCGGCGGCGCTGCCCCATGTGGATATCGCGCGCACGAACAAGGTGATCGGCACCAACACGGTGGAATGCATGCAGTCGGGTGTCTTCTGGGGCTATGTCGGTTTGGTCCGCGAAGTGTGCACGCGCATTCGCGGCGAGTACGACAAACCGATGAAAGTCATTGGTACCGGGGGCCTTGCACCTCTCTTCATGCAGGGCGATACGCTGTTCGACCAGTACGACGACGATCTGACGATGCACGGGCTGACCGTGATCCACGACTTCAACGAACGAGCAGGCCAGCCCGCATGACCGATTCCAACGCCCGTCTGATCTACCTGCCCCTCGGCGGGGCCGGGGAGGTGGGCATGAATGCCTATGTCTACGGCTATGGCGCCCCGGGCGAGGAACGGCTGATCCTCGTCGATCTGGGGGTGACCTTCCCGAACATGGACACGAGCCCGGGGGTGGATCTGATCTTTCCCGACATGGCGTGGCTGATCGAGCGACGCGACCGGCTGGACGCGATCGTCATCACCCATGGGCACGAGGATCACATCGGGGCCCTGGGGCATTACTGGGGGGAGCTTCAGGCCCCCGTTTATGCCCGCCGCTTCACTGCCGCGCTCGCCCTGCGCAAGCTGGAGGAGCAGGGCCAGCCCGCCTCGGCGCTGCATGTCGCCCATCCCTTTCCGGAGGTGATCGAGGCCGGGCCGTTCAAGCTGTCGTTCCTGCCGGTGTCGCATTCCATCCCCGAAAGCTCCTGCGTGATCCTCGACACGCCGGCGGGCCGGATCGTGCATACGGGCGATTTCAAGCTCGACGGCAACCCCGTGGTGGGCGAGCCGTTCGACCCGGCGCTCTGGGGCCAGATCGCCGAGGAGGGCGTGAAGGTCCTGACCTGCGACAGCACCAACATCTCGGTGGCCCATCCCGGCCGGTCCGAAAGCACGGTGGGCCCCAAGATCGCCGATCTGGTGGCGGGCCATACCGACGGGATGGTGGTGGCGACGACGTTCGCCTCCAACGTCGCGCGGGTGAAGACGCTGGCCGAGGCGGGGATCGCGGCGGGCCGCTCCGTGTGTCTGCTGGGGCGCGCCATGCAGCGCATGGTGAAGGTCGCGCAAGACACCGGGGTCGCTACAGAGTTTCCGGCCTTCGTGTCGTCCGACGAGGCGGCTGGCATTCCCCGCGAGAACCTGATGCTGATCGTGACCGGCAGCCAGGGCGAGCGGCGGGCGGCCTCGGCCCAACTGGCGCGGGGCAAGTATCTGGGCCTCGAACTCAAGGAAGGGGATCTGTTCCTGTTCTCCTCCAAGACGATCCCGGGCAACGAGCGGGGGGTGATCGAGATCATCAACCAGCTGTCGGAAAAGGGCGTGGATGTGGTCGACGACTCGACGTCGGACTATCACGTCTCGGGCCATGCCAACCGGCCCGACCTGGAGATGCTGCACGAACTGGTGCACCCGGAGATGCTCGTGCCGATGCATGGCGAGCACCGCATGCTGCGTCGCCATGCCGAGGTGGCCGACGCCCGGGGCATCCCGTCCATCGTGGCGACCAACGGAACGATGCTGGATCTGAGCGGGGCGCAGCCGACGGTGGCGGAGCACATCGAGGCGGGCCGGGTCTATCTGGACGGGTCGGTGAAGATCGGCGCGCTCGAAGGCGTGGTGCGCGGACGTATCCGCATGGCACTCAACGGGCACGTGATGCTCACGCTGCTGCTCGACGAAAACGACGAGCCCCTGGGCGAGCCCTGGGCCGAAACCATGGGCCTTCCGGCGGAGGGCCGGTCGCGCGCGCC
>JBCDGG010000196.1:0-7422 GCA_038757905.1 Pseudomonadota bacterium
CCCCCCCCCCCCCCGCCGCATATGAGGCTGAGCATTGCTCTCCTACATCGTTCGCCGTCTCTTCATTGCCATTCCGACGATCCTCGTCCTGATTGTCTTTTCCTTCCTGCTGATGCATGCAGCACCCGGCGGGCCGTTCTCGTCCGAGCGCAACGTGCCGCCGGAGATTTTGGCGAACCTCGAGGCGAAGTATGGGCTCGATCAGCCCTTCCTCGTGCAGATCTGGCGGTATGTGGTTGGGATCGTGACGGAATTCGATTTCGGGCCGTCCTTCGTCTATACCGACCAATCGGTGAACGACATCATCGCCCAGGGCTTTCCCGTGACGCTGACCTACGGGTTTTGGTCCTTCGTGGTGGCGGTGCTGGTGGGCGTGTCGCTCGGGGCGACGGCGGCGGTCTACCACAATTCCTGGCTCGATTATCTGGCGGTGGGCGTCTCGGTCGGCGCGCAGGTGCTGCCGAACTTCGTCATGGCGCCGATCCTGGTTCTGATCTTCACGCTCTGGCTCGGCTGGCTGCCGGGCGGCGGCTGGCAGGGCGGGCAATGGCAGTTCATCGTGATGCCGGTTATTGCGCTGTCCACATCCTTCATGGCGTCGATCGCACGGATCACGCGGTCCTCGATGCTGGAGGTGCTGAACTCCAACTTCATCCGCACCGCACGCGCCAAGGGCCTGCCCATGCGCCGCGTGGTCCTGCGCCACGCGCTGAAGCCCGCGATGCTGCCGGTCATCTCCTATCTCGGCCCGGCCTTCGTGGGGATGATCACCGGCTCCGTCGTGGTCGATCTCTACTTTTCAACCGGCGGCATCGGGCAGTTCTTCGTCAACTCGGCGCTCAACCGCGATTACTCGGTGATCATGGGCATCACCATTCTGACCGGGGCGCTCACGGTTCTGTTCAATCTGGTGGTCGATATCCTCTATGCGTGGATCGACCCGAAGATCCGGTATTAGGAGCCGCGACGGATGCGCCTGAACGCCGAACCAATAGCATACCGCGGCCGCGGCCAGGGCAGGCCCCCCCGGAGTACGCCTGCGGTGCGAAGCCTTGGCAGAGCGGACCGGGAGCGGAGCGCCCGCCGCTGCCATGCGATCCCGCAGAAGTGCGGGGCGTGCCCTTCCAGAGCGGAGGCTCGCTGACATGGTCGTTCTCTTCGGACGCGGCACGGTTGAGAAGCTCCGGCGCGAGGATGCGGTGCAGGGCCGGTCGCTCTGGGCCGATGCGCGCGCCCGCTTCCTGCGCAACCACGCGGCTATGGGCGGCCTCGTCGTTCTGGCCCTGGTCGCGTGCTTTGCAGTCTTCGGCCCCCTCATCGCACCCTGGTCGAATGAGGAGATCGACTTTTCCATCATCGGCAACGTCGAGGAGATGGGCGGCCCGAACTTCGCCAACGGCCACTATTTCGGCACCGACGAGCTGGGGCGCGATCTCTTCGCCCGCACCATCCAGGGCACCCAGATCTCGCTGATGGTGGGCCTGATCGGGGCGCTGATCTCGGTGGTCGTCGGCACGCTCTACGGCGCCGTCGCGGGCTATTTCGGCGGCCGCATCGACGGTGTGATGATGCGCATCGTCGATATCCTGATGGCGATCCCCTACATGTTCGTGCTGATCCTGCTGCTGGTGGTGTTCGGCCGCTCGATCCTGATGCTCTTCATCGGCATCGGGCTGGTGAGCTGGCTCGACATGGCGCGCATTGCCCGGGGCCAGACGCTTTCGATCAAGAACAAGGAGTTCGTCGAGGCCGCCGTTGCCACCGGCGTCAAACCGATGCGGATCATCCTGCGCCATATCGTGCCGAACCTCCTTGGCGTCGTCATCGTCTATGCCACGCTGCTGGTGCCCAGCATGATCATCTACGAAAGCTTCATCTCGTTCCTCGGCCTCGGCGTGCAGGAGCCCAACACCTCGTGGGGCGCGCTGATCAACGACGGCGCCAGCCAGATGCAATACGGCACGCTGTGGCAGCTGGGCTTCCCGCTTTTCTTCTTCGTCATCACGCTCTTCGCCTTCTTCTTCGTGGGCGACGGGCTGCGCGATGCGCTCGACCCGAAGGACCGCTGAGCCATGGCCCTTCTCGAAATCGACAACCTAAACGTGATGTTCGAAACCGGCGACGGGACGGTTCATGCCGTCAACGGCGTGTCGCTCGATGTCGAGGCGGGGCAGTCGCTGGCGATCGTCGGCGAAAGCGGCTCGGGCAAGAGCCAGACAGCCTTCGCCGTGATGGGCCTGCTGGCCCGCAACGGCCGCGCCGAAGGCTCGGTGCGGTTCGACGGGACAGAGCTGTTGGGCCTGAGCGAGGCGGAGCTGAATCGCGTCCGGGCCAATCAGATCTCGATGATCTTTCAGGACCCGATGACCTCGCTCAACCCCTATATGCGGGTCTCCGAGCAGATGACCGAGGTGTTGCGCCTGCACCGGGCTCTGTCCCGGCGCGCGGCCGTCGCCGAAGCGGTGCGCCTGCTCGACGCGGTGAAGATCCCCGATGCGAAGAACCGCATCCATATGTACCCGCACGAGTTTTCCGGCGGGATGCGCCAGCGCGTGATGATCGCCATGGCGCTTCTCTGCCAGCCGCGCCTGCTGATCGCCGACGAGCCCACCACCGCGCTCGACGTAACCGTGCAGGCGCAGATCATGGCGCTCCTGCGCGAGGTCCAGGCGGAGTTCGGCACCGCGATCATCCTGATCACCCACGACCTGGGCATCGTCGCCGGCGCATCGGAGGAGACTGTCGTGCTCTATGGCGGGCGCATCATGGAGAGCGGCCCGACGGACGAGATCTTCGCGGCGCCCTCGCATCCCTACACCCTTGGGCTGCTCGAAGCGGTGCCGCGGCTCGACCGCGACGATCTGGAGCTGCGCGCGATCCCCGGGGATCCGCCCAACATGCTGGAGATCCCGCCGGGCTGTCCCTTCTCGCCGCGCTGCCGGATGGCACAGGCGCATTGTGCCGAGGAGCGCCCTCCGCTGGACCAGTTCTCCAAGGGCCGACTGCGCGCCTGCCATCGCGATCTGCGCGACGTCGAGAGGGATGTGGCATGAAGGGGCCGGGGCTATGACGCTGCTCAGCGTCCGCAATCTCGATGTGTTCTTCGAGATCCGCCCGCCCGGCGCGTGGCCCTGGACACCCTCGCGGACGCTTCAGGCCGTGCACGATGTGTCCTTCGACCTCGCCGAGGGCGAAACGCTGGGCATCGTCGGCGAGAGCGGGTCCGGCAAGTCCACGCTGGCGCGCGCCGTGGTGGGCACCATTCCGGCCACCAGGGGTGAGGTGCTTTGGCAGGGCGAGGATCTGCGCACCCTGAGCGAGGCCGCGCGTCAGCGGCGGCGCCGCGATATCCAGATGGTGTTTCAGGATCCGCTCGCCGCGCTGAATCCCCGCATGACCGTGGGCGACATCATCGCCGAGCCGCTGACGACCCATGTCCACGGCCTGTCGCGCGCCGAGGTGCGCGAGCGGGTCGAGGCCGGGATGGAGCGGGTGGGCTTGCTGGCCAACCAGTTCAACCGCTACCCGCACGAATTCTCCGGCGGCCAGTGCCAGCGCATCGGCATCGCCCGCGCCCTGATCCTGGAGCCGAAGCTCTTGATCTGCGACGAGCCGGTCTCGGCGCTCGATGTCTCGGTGCAGGCGCAGGTGGTGAACCTGCTCGCGCGCCTGCAGGACGAGATGGGCCTGTCGATGATCTTCATCGCCCACGATCTGAGCGTGGTGAAGCATGTCTCCGACCGGATTCTGGTGCTCTATCTGGGCCGCGAGATGGAGGAGGGGCCGGCGACGGACCTCGTTCGCACACCGGTGCATCCCTACACCCAAGCGCTGATCGCCGCCGCACCGATCCCCGATCCGGCGGTGGAACGCACGCGGACCGGGCAATTGCTGGAGGGCGAGCTGCCCTCGCCCATGGCGCCGCCATCGGGCTGCGTCTTCCGCACCCGCTGTCCCATCGTGAAAGCCGCCTGCGCCGGGGAGGTGCCGGCGGAAGTGCAGGTCGCCCCCGGCCACACCGCCCAATGCCCCTACACCCAAGCGAAGTCCGCCGCTTGAAATCGAGAGCCGCGCCATCGTCGGGCCGCGGCGCGGCAATCCAACGACGGTCGTAAGCACTTTATCTCACCAGATCATCGCGCCGTCCGAGCGTCGCACGAACGGCCCCCAATCGCCGGGCCGAGGGGGCGGCCCGACGATGGCGCGGCGGCCTGCGGCGTTGTTCCGCGCCTTGGTACGCCTTTTCTCGCGACAAAGCGTGGTCCGGGTTGGCAGAAGGCTTCGCTTTCGCCGGAACAATGCCGTCACCGGGCCGTGGGGGCGGTCGCCATTCGGAGCGCCATCGGTCCGAGCGACGATGGCGACGCGATGGCGCGGCGGACTTCGGCCCTTACTCCGCGCAGGTGCTCTTGTTTCCGCAAGCACGCGACGTCGCAGGCTTTGCCAGACCACGGCGTTCTTTCCGCCTGGGTTCCGCGCCCCAACACGCGGCTTCCGGTGTAGGAACTCATCCCTGCGACCGTCGACCTCGCAACCGTGCCCTGCCGCCACCACAAGGCCCTCAGAAGTTGACGTTGCCTGTATCCCCCGACTTGTCGCCCGACCTGGGGCGCGAGACATAGGCGATCTCGGCTCGGGCGGCGTTGCGGTCTTCGCGGGCGGCTTCCTCGGCCTTTTCGGGATCGTCCAGCGCGCGCAGAAGGGCTGTTTCAAGTTCGGCGTTCAACTCTCTGGAGCGCCTGACATATTCCTCGTTGGAGGCCACGGCGACCCCGGGCCGCCACAGGCTCGCCAGCTCACGCAGGATGCGCCGGTCATGCTTGAAGAATGCCTTTTCCATCGCCGAAGCTTCGAACGGCGAGAACTCCATGTTCTCAAGCACGTACCGCGCGGCTCTCAAGCTGGAATCGAACATCTCCCGGACGATGTCGTCCGCCCCCGCCGCATAGAGCTCATAGACATGCACCCGGTCATGGGCGCGCGCGACGATGTGCAGATCCGGCCGCTCCTCGCGGGCATAGCGCACCAGCCGGATTGCGGCCTGCTTGTCGTCCAGCGCCACCACCAGCACCCGCGCCTCGGCGAGCCCGGCGGCATGGAGCAACTCGGGCCGCGTGGGATCGCCGAAGAACCCCTTGAAACCAAACCGGCGCATCAGTTCCACCGTGCCCAGATCGTGGTCCAGCACGATGGTCCGGATGCCCGACATCTGCACCATGCGGTTCACCACCTGCCCGAAGCGCCCGATCCCGGCGATGATGACCGGGCCGTGCTCGTCGATCTCGTCGGCCTCCTGCCGCGTGTCTGGCCCGCCATCTGCGCCGTCCATCCGCGTGGACAGCTGCTCCCAGAGGATGAACACCAATGGCGTGAGCAGCATCGAGAGCGCGACGACGAGCAGGAGCGTCTGCTGCAGCCCCGGCTCGATCACCCGTTGCTGAAGCGCAAAGGACAGCAGGACGAACCCGAACTCGCCCGCCTGCGCCAGGCCCAGGGTGAAGAGCCACCGGTCTCTGCCCGAGATCCCGAAGGCGACTCCGAGCCCATAAAGGATCACCGCCTTCGTCAGCATCATCGCCAGGGTCAGGCCGACGACCGTGGTGAAGTTCGCCATCAGAAAGCCGAAATCGATCCCGGCCCCGACGGTGATGAAGAACAGGCCGAGGAGCAGCCCCTTGAAGGGTTCGACATTGGCCTCAAGCTCATGCTTGAACTCGGATGAGGCCAGCACCACCCCGGCCAGAAAGGCCCCGAGCGCCGGGGACAGGCCGACCAGCGTCATCAGGAGCGCGATGGCGATCACGATCAGCAGGGCGGTGGCGGTCTGGATCTCGCGCAGCTTCGCCATGTGCACGAAACGAAAGAGCGGCCGGGTCAGATACATTCCGCCGACCACAACCGATCCCACGGCGGCAATGGTGATCAGGGTGACTTGCCAGCCCGGGCGCCCGTCCACGAGCGAAAGCCCGCCCGTTTCCACGCCAGCGGCATGGGCGGCGCCCCAAAGAAACAGGGAACTCTGCCCTTCGCCGGGTTGCGACATCGCAAGCAGCGGCAAGACGGCGAGCATGGGGATCACGGCCACGTCCTGCGTCAGCAGGACCGAAAAGCTGGACTTTCCGCCCGGGGTCTTCAGCAGGCCCTTCTCCGTCAGCGTCTGCAGAACGATCGCGGTGGAGGAGAGGGCGAGCACGAGGCCCACGGCCAGAGCCGTCATCCACGGCAAGCCCAGCAGCATGCCGCCCGCCATCATGGCCAGCGTGGTCAGGCCCACCTGCAGCCCGCCGAGGCCCAGAAGGGTGGTGCGCATGGCCCAGAGGGTGCGCGGCTCCAGCTCCAGCCCAATGATGAACAGCATCATGACGACGCCGAACTCGGCATAGGTGCGCAGGCTCTGGGTTTCACCTCCGACCAGCCCGAGGAGCGGCCCGATGGCGACGCCCGCCAGAAGGTATCCCAGCACCGAGCCCATCTTGAATCGGGCCGCGAGCGGCACCGCGATCACCGCGGCGGCGAGGTAGATGGTGGCGAAGTACAGGAATCCGGACATGGCTGCGAGCGGACCTCGGGGCGTCAGATGTGGATGTCGCGCGCTCGGGGCGAGCAGGCCGTGCTGTGCAGGCACCTTGCGCGATTGCGGGTCGGCGGACCAGCGCCAATCTCACCGTCCGGGCCGCGGCGTTGCTGCGGGACGCGCGGCGTGCGGTGGACCGTGACGGAAGCACCCGCGTTCACGGGAAACCGGGCGTGTCCGGGTCGTTTCAGCTCGACGGCATCTCGATGGTCACGGCGCGTCCGCTTTTGGTGTATTGCAGTTCCGTCCGGCTGATCGCGGACACGCGCCCGCCATCGAGCCGGTCGCCCACCTGAACCTTCACGTAGCGGCCCGAGGGCAGCCGCACCAGCGCGCGCCGCTGGCTGGCGGAGCCATAGACCCCGATCAGCGTCACCCGGTTGAGCCGCAGCGCGTTGCGCTGGGTCGCCTGGCGGGCCACCAGCGCGCTGGAGGGCTGCGCAGGTTGGATCCGGTCGGACCGGCGAATGATCGGCGCATTCGGGGCGGGGGCAGCTGCGGCGGAGGCGGCGGCGGCCTGCGCACTGGCGGAAGGGGCGCTGGCAGACGGGGCACCGGCGGATGGGGCCGGCGCTTCGGGCTGCGCCGCAGTGGGGCGGGCCGCTTCGGGTGTCAGGGCGGCACTGGCCGTCGCCTGTTGCGCCTGCGCGTCGGCAGTGCTGCGCTGCGCGCGCGCCGCGATCTGGGCGATGTTCGTCGGGCGGGCCCGCGGCCCCGGCGCCGCTGCGACCGCGAGCGCCGAGGCGCTAGCAAGATCGGCCAGCCGCTGCGCCTCTGCTTCGGCCGCGGCGGCGGCCGCCGCAGCGGCCTCCTCCTGCGCCACGGCGGCGGCGCGGGCGGCCTCCTCC
>JBCDGG010000197.1:0-7394 GCA_038757905.1 Pseudomonadota bacterium
GCGTCCGGCAGCCAAGTGTGCAGGAAGAGCTGGGCCGATTTGCCCATCGCCCCCACGAAGAGCAGGAACGCGACCACCTCGATCGCCGGCCACTCCCGCCACAGGAAGGTCAGCTGCATCTCGGCAATCTCGGGCGCGGCGGCGAAGATGTCGGACAGCGCGACGCTGTCGACCAGGAAAAAGAGCGCCGCGATCCCCAGAAGGAACCCGAAGTCGCCAACCCGGTTGACGATGAACGCCTTCATCGCCGCCGCCCCGGCCGAGGGTTTCTTGTAGTAGAAGCCGATCAGAAGATAGGAGGCGAGGCCGACCCCCTCCCACCCGAAGAAGAGCTGCACCAGGTTGTCGGCCGTCACCAGCATCAGCATCGCGAAGGTGAAGAACGACAGATAGGCAAAGAAGCGCGCGCGGTAGTGCTCGCCCTCTTTGAAATTGTCGTCATGCGCCATGTAGCCGAAGGAATACAGGTGCACGAGCGCCGACACCGTGGTGATCACCACCAGCATGATCGCAGTCAGACGGTCCATCCGGATCGCCCAGTCGGCCACCAGCGATCCGCTGTCTATCCAGCGCATCAGAGTGATCGTCTCCGTCACGCCGTCGAAGGTGAGAAATACGATCCAAGACAGCAGCGCCGACAGAAACAGCAACCCGGTTGAGATGATCTGGCCGGCAAGTTCGCCGATGATCCGCCAGCCGAATCCGCAGATCAGCGCGCCGATCAGGGGCGCAAAGAGCAGGATGGTTTCCACTTCCTAGGCCTCCGATCCAGAACGTGCTGGTTGGTCAGGCGGGAAGCAGATCGGGCATCTCGCATCGCGAAAGCGAACACGAGTGTGCTTCAGCTCAGCCCCGCAAGTATTCCATTTCGCACGCTTTATCGTGCGGCTGTCTCCGAAGCGAAAGATGTGAACGCGACTGCTTTCAGATAGACCATGCCGGTTTGTCCTCGGAAATACCCGGGATTGAGACGCCGGGTTCCTATAATGCTCCAAGCGATCGCTCAGCGAAAGCTCCCATACGGGCGTGACGTCGGGATCAGGGTCCGGGGGATCTTGGGGCTCCGGCGGGTATAGGTGTTGCAGTTCATCCAAATCGATTGGGGTGTCCCACGAGGATCGTACCGCCTCGGCACGCTTGCGTTCCGCCTCTTCATCCATGGGATCTTCGGCCATTTGTCAGCCCCTCATGTTCGAGACATCTTCCACCGCGATCGTGCCTCGATTGCGGAAGAAACACACCAGGATGGCAAGGCCAATGGCGGCCTCGGCGGCCGCGACCGTCAGCACGAACAGCGTGAAGATCTGGCCGGTCAGGTCGCCCAGATAGGCCGAGAACGCCACGAGGTTGATGTTCACAGACAGCAGGATCAGCTCGATCGACATCAGGATGATGATGACGTTCTTGCGGTTCAGGAAAATGCCGAAGATGCCGATCACGAACAGCGCGGCAGCGACACTCAGATAGTGTTCCAGTCCGACCATCAGACCCCCTCGAAGGCTGTCTTTTCACCCCGAAGCTCGGGGTAGAGCGCCGCGCAGGCGCAGAATTCCGCGGGCACGCGCCGCACATCCGTATCCTCGCCCACGTCGGCGAGATCGGCCGCGAGGGCGTCGATGCTGAACAAGGCCGGCGACCGCCGTGCGTGGCGGTCGACGATCTCGACGCCGCGCGCCGTCCGGTTGAAGGCGGGGCGGTCCTTGACCATCTCCTCGCGCACCCGGGTGCGCACCGTGTCGCCGCTGTCGCATTCCGTCACGATCAGGTCGAGATACGTCCCCTCCGCGCTCCAGGATTCCGCGAAGGCCACCCGGCCATGGCCGAGGTCCCGGTGGCGGATCTCCCACCCGTTCCAGCCTTTCACCACGCGCACGCAGCCTTCGAGCGCGAGCGCAGCGGCTGGCGGTGCCCAGCCCAGGAACAATGCGGTCATGGCCGCGGCGGTGTGCGCTGCTCCCATGGAGCCCTCTTCTTGTTGCGCCCCGTTAACAGGGCGCGGGGATGGTGCCGCTGCGGCACGTCTGGTTCACCCGGCGGGCGGACGCTAGAGGCCCTGCCCCGGCTTCACGTCCTTCAGTTCCATGGCCTTGGCGGGGTCGCGGTACATCTGCGCCAGCACGTCCTGGCGCTTGATGTCCTGCCGATGGCGCAGCGTCAGCACGATCGCGCCGATCATCGCCACGAGCAGGATCAGGCCCGCCAGCTGGAACAACAGAAAGTATCTGTCGTAAAGCTGAAGCCCGATGGCCTGGGTGTTGTGCTGGTTGTCCGGCGTGGCCATGGGGCTGTCGAGCATCGCAACGCCGTCGGCCGTGGCCCACGAGCCCAGCACCAGGGCAAGCTGCATCAGCAGCACGACACCGATCAGTCCCGCAAGCGGCAAGTACCGCGCCATCTCGGCCCGGAGCGCGGCAAAGTCCACATCGAGCATCATCACCACGAAGAGGAACAGCACCGCGACGGCGCCCACATAGACGATGATCAAGAGCATCGCCACGAACTCCGCCCCGAGCAGGACGAACAGCCCCGCCGAGGACAGGAAAGCCAGGATCAGCCAGAGGACCGAATGTACCGGGTTGCGGCTGACGACGACGAACAGGCCGGCCGTCACCACGCTGATGGCAAAGACGTAGAACGTGAAATCGACGACCGTCATTCCGCCTCCCCCTTAGACGCTTCCGCCCGCTCCGCGATCACACTTTGCGCCAGTTGCATGGCCTTGGTCATGGACGGCACGCCCCCGAACACCGCCATCTGCCCGATGGTCTCGGCCACCTCCTGCGGCGTCGCGCCGGCCTCCAGAGCATGGCGCACGGTGATGCGGATCTGATCCTCGGCCTGGGCCCCCATGACGGTGAGCGCCGCAAGGGTGACAAGCAGACGGGTCTTGGCGTCCAGCCCCTCGGGGTTGAACGTCTTGCCCATGGTCATTTCCAGCGCATCCTTGGGCATGGTCGGGAACCATTCGTCCAGCGCGGGCGGCTTGAAGGTTTCCATCGCCGGGTTCCACGCCTTCGCCATCTGCGTGGACTGATCCATCATCTGCTGGAAGACCTTGGTGAAGTCGGGGGTCATCGGTGGGCACCTCTCCAGGCAACGAGACGGGTCACCGCAAAAGCACGGCCCCCAGGATCACCCCGGCGATCACGATCCCTGCGCCCTAACCAACGGGGGAGCGCGGGTTGGCCCGAAGCCAATATGCAGCCAAAGCCGCGAGCGAAATCGCCCCGACGACGCCCAAGCCGTCCAGAATGCCAAGCCAGAACCGCTCCGTCCGCAGTCCCTAGAGCAGCACGTAGCCCAGCGTCGCAAAGGCACAGATCATAAGCAGCAAACGCTTGTCGGACGGAGGCACGACGGCTCATCGGTACGGCGCGTCGAGTTCGAGGTTGCGGGCGATCTCCGCCTCCCAGCGCTCGCCATTATCCAGAAGCTTTTCCTTGTCGTAGAACAGCTCCTCGCGGGTCTCGGTCGCGAACTCGAAGTTCGGGCCCTCGACGATGGCGTCGACCGGGCAGGCCTCCTGACAGAAGCCGCAATAGATGCACTTCGTCATGTCGATGTCGTAGCGCGTCGTGCGGCGCGAACCGTCTGCGCGGGGCTCGGCGTCGATGGTGATCGCCTGAGCCGGGCAGATCGCCTCGCACAGTTTGCAGGCGATGCAGCGCTCCTCGCCGTTCGGGTAACGCCGCAGCGCATGTTCGCCTCGAAACCGGGGGCTTAGCGGCCCTTTCTCATGTGGATAATTGATCGTGGCCTTGGGCGCGAAGAAGTAGCGCAGACCCAGTTTCATTCCCTTGAAGAAGTCCACGAGCAGGAAGTACTTGCCCGCGCGTTGCCAATCGATTGCGGTCATGTCAGCCCTCCGAAATGGGTGCTGGTGCATTGGCGCGTCGCACCATGCGCGGCAATACTGCGGCATCGACCAGAAGGTACAGGATCAGCACCGTCAGCGGAACCGCAGCGAGATAGAAGAACAGCGCGGCGAAACAGAGAGCCAGCAGCAGAAGATAAATCAGGCCCGACAGGTAGCGGCGCAGGTAGAACCGGTGCGCGCCCAGCGGGCCCGCGGCAAGCCAGAGCCCGTAGGCCACGCCGAGGGATTTCGGCCTGTGCAGCCGGTCGCCCATGGTTTGCCCCTTCGCGGTTCATGCGCCGCCCACAGCCCAGCGGGCCCAAAAGCCGCCCATCACCTCGAATTTGGCGAGGAATGCCACAAGGACAACCCAGCCCAGCGAAAATGGCAGGAACACCTTCCAGCCCAGGCGCATCAGCTGGTCGTAGCGGTAGCGGGGCACGATGGCCTTCACCATGGCGAAGAGGAAGAAGAACAGGGCCATCTTGCCGACCATCCAGAGCGCCCCGTCGGGCAGGCCCGGTATGGGCGACAGCCAGCCCCCAAAGAACAGCAGCGTGATCAGCGCGCACATCAGGAAGATGGCGATGTACTCGCCCGCCATGAACAGCAGGAACGGTGTCGAGGAATACTCCACCTGATATCCGGCCACCAGTTCGGATTCCGCCTCCGGCAGATCGAAGGGCGGGCGGTTCGTCTCGGCCAGGGCGCTGATGAAGAACAAGAACACCATCGGCAGGTGCGGCAGCCAGTACCAGTTCAGCAGGCCGAGATTGCCGTCCTGCGCAGCGACGATGGCGCCGAAGTTCATCGACCCCGTCGAGATGATCACGCCGATGATGATCAGCCCGATCGACACCTCGTAGGAGATCATCTGCGCCGCGGAGCGCAGCGAGCCGAGGAACGCGTATTTCGAGTTCGACGCCCAGCCCCCCATGATCACGCCATAGACCTCCAGCGAGGAGACGGCGAACACGTAAAGGATCGCCACGTTCAGATCGGCGAGGACCCAGGTTTCGTTGAAGGGAATCACCGCCCAGGCGATCATTGCGAGCACGAACGACGCCATGGGCGCGAGCATGAACACGGTGCGGTCTGCGCCGGCGGGCACGACGATTTCCTTGACCACGTATTTCAGCGCGTCCGCGACGGTCTGCAGAAGGCCAAAGGCCCCCACGACATTGGGACCCTTGCGCATCTGGACCGCGGCCCAGATCTTGCGATCGCCGTAGACGAGGAACAGCAGGCTCACCATGACGAAGCCGAGCACCAGGAGGCACTGCACCACGACAAGCAGCAAAACTCCGGCTGGGGTGGTCATGAACTCGGCCATGGGTACCTCGCCTCTCCCTGCAATCTTACACGCGTGCCCGCACGGGCCCGGTGCCTGCACGCCTCAAACGGTGGGAATACCCCTGGCGGCGCAATCTTCAACCGTTACCTCGGCGTCAATCGTCTGCGCGCCCCGCGGCAGCGCAGGCGAGATGGTGTAAACCGCATCCGCCGTCGAGAGGGAACCCTCCTCGGCGACCTTTGTGCGAACATGTCTCGCGAAACCGAAGCCCCGGATGAGGGTGTATTGCGCTGCAGCGCAGCGTGCGTATTCATTTGCGTCCTCCGGGCCCCGGGCGCCGCGCATCGACGCGGTGATGTTGACAAGATCGTTATCGAGCAATCGCGTTTCCACCCCGAGATAGGCCGCCTCCGCCGGCGCCGCGGGCCGCTCCAGCGGGTTCGGCGCCTCCAGGGCCGGCACGCAGCCGCCGGCGGCGACCAGAAGCCCCGCAACCAGACCCCGGCCCGACATGTGGCTACTCGGCGGCCAGGGGCGCGCCATCCGCGCGCGCCTGCTGCAGCTGCGCCAGCTCTGCCATGAGCTGCGACGCCCGCGCGATCGGGTTGGACAGCCAGAAGCTTCCGACGGACGAGGTGAACGCCCCCGTCCCCAGCGGCCCGGCCTCCGCCAGCTGCTCCGGCGCGGCGTTGTCGGGCACCTGTCCGACGTTGCGCAGATGCGGCACCGCCTTGACGAGCGCCTGCCGCAACTGCGCGAGGCTGTCCCAGGGCTGCGCCGCGCTCAGCTCGCCCGACAGCGCGCGCAGGATGGCCCAGTTCTCCTTGGCCTCGCCCGGCGGGAAGCCGGCGCGCAGCGCCAGTTGCGGGCGGCCTTCGGTGTTGACGAGAAGGCCCTGCTCCTCGGGATAGGCCGCCCCGGGCAGGATGATATCGGCCCGGTGGGCGCCGCGGTCGCCGTGCGAGCCCTGGTAGATCACGGTGGGCCCGGCGGGGATGTCGATCTCGTCGACGCCCAGCGCATAAACAGTGGCGGCCCCGTCGAGCGCGGCCGCGATCCCGCCCTCGGTGACGCAGCCCGCATCCAGCGCCCCGACGCGAGAGGCGGCGCTGTGCAGGATCATCAGCTTGGAATTGCTCTTGCGCGCGAAGGCCACGGCATGCGCGAGCACCGCCGCCCCGTCGGCATCCGTCAGCGCGCCCTGCCCCACGATCACCAATGTGGGCTTGTCGCGCACCGGCTCGACCTCCTGATCGGCCAGCCGCTTCAACGCTTCGCGGTCCGGGCCGTAATGGTAGTAGTCATAGGTTAGATCCGCCGCCTCGCCCACAACGCCCACCTTGGCCCCGGCCAGCCACGCCTTGCGGATACGTGCGTTCAGCACCGGCGCCTCGACCCGCGGGTTGGTGCCGATCAGCATCAGATGAGTGGCGGTGTCGACATCCTCGATCCGGGCGTCGCCGGCGTAGAAATAGCGATCCTCCGCCGGCAGCTTCGCTCCGTCAGTGCGGCATTCGACCTTGCCGCCCTGCCCTTCGATCAGCTGTTTCAGGGCAAAGGCCGGCTCGACCGGCACAAGATCGCCCACAAGGCCCGCCACCGGACCCGCCTTCAGCGCCTTGGCCGCGGCGGCCAGCGCCTCCGGCCAGGAGGCCGGGCGCAGCCTGCCGTTCTCGCGCAGATAGGGCCGGTCCAGCCGCTGGCGGCGCAGCCCATCCCAGACATAGCGCGTCTTGTCCGAGATCCATTCCTCGTTCACGCCGTCATGGTTGCGCGGCAGGATGCGCATCACCTCGCGCCCCTTCGTGTCCACCCGGATGTTGGAACCCAGCGCATCCATCACGTCGATGGTTTCGGTCTTGGTCAACTCCCAGGGGCGGGCGGTGAAGGCGTAGGGCTTCGACACCAGCGCGCCCACCGGACACAGGTCGACGATATTGCCCTGCATGTTCGATTGGAGCGTCTGGCCCAGATAGGAGGTGATCTCGGCATCCTCGCCACGGCCCGTCTGGCCCAACTCCGGCATGCCGGCGACCTCGGTGATGAAGCGCACGCAGCGGGTGCAGGAGATGCAGCGCGTCATATGGGTTTCGACCAAAGGACCGAGATCCAGATCCTCGACCGCGCGCTTGGGCTCGCGGAAGCGGGAGAAATCCACGCCATAGGCCATGGCCTGATCCTGCAGGTCGCATTCGCCGCCCTGATCGCAGATCGGGCAGTCGAGCGGGTGGTTGATGAGTAGGA
>JBCDGG010000198.1:0-7369 GCA_038757905.1 Pseudomonadota bacterium
CCGGTTAACCGGCGGTAAACGGCCGTCCGGCTGCGGCGAGAAAAATGCAAGCCGCCAGAAACAAAGGAAAAAGAATCGGATCTTCGGTCAGAATCGCTCAGTCGCATGGTGCGCTTAAGAGACGGGCTGCGTTTCAATCCCGCGACATGGGCCCCCAGGAGGCGACGCATGCCCTGCCTTTCGGCAGCAATGGACCTGTCCGCAGGGGTCCTGCCGCCGCGGGGCGACGCCGGAGTTATGAACAGCGCTCCTTGGAAGCATCGGGGCCGGTCCAAGGGACTTGTCCCCGCGGGAACATCGCGATGCCTCCGCTGCCGCGTCAGGCCGCGCCGCCCACGGTTAGCCCGCCGATGCGGAGCGTCGGCTGGCCGACGCCCACGGGCACCCATTGGCCCGCCTTTCCGCAATTGCCGATGCCGGGGTCGAGCTGCATGTCGTTGCCCACGGCGTCGATCTGGCGCAGCGAGGTGGGACCGTCGCCGATCAGCGTGGCGCCCTTCAGCGCTGCGCCCACGACGCCGTTCCGGACGCGATAGGCCTCGGTGCAGGAGAACACGAACTTGCCGTTGGTGATGTCGACCTGCCCGCCGCCGAACCCGACGGCATAGATGCCGTCCTCAAGCCCGGCGAGGATGTCCTTGGGGTCATGCGGTCCACCCAGCATGTAGGTGTTGGTCATTCGGGGCATCGGCGGGTGGGCGTAGCTTTGGCGCCGTCCGTTTCCGGTGGCCTCGACGCCCATCAAGCGCGCGTTCTGGCGGTCCTGCATGTAGCCCACGAGGATGCCGTCCTCGATCAGGACATTGCGGCCCGACGGGGTGCCTTCGTCGTCGACGGTGATCGAGCCGCGCCGGTCGGGGAGGGTGCCATCGTCGAGGACGGTGACGCCCGGTGCGGCCACGCGGGTGCCCATGAGCCCGGCAAAAGCCGAGGATTTCTTGCGGTTGAAGTCGCCCTCCAGCCCGTGGCCGACGGCCTCGTGCAAGAGGATGCCGGGCCAGCCGGGCCCGAGCACCACGTCGAGCACGCCGGCCGGGGCAGGTTCGGCGCCGAGATTGACCAGCGCGATGCGCAGGGCCTCCTGCACCTCACCTTGCCAGTGGGTGCGGTCGAGCAGGCCATCGAGGCCCGCCCGCCCGCCGCCGCCCGTTCCGCCCTGTTCGCGGCGCCCGCCCTCCTCGACGATCACGCTCACGTTCAGGCGGCTCATGGGCCGGCGATCCGTGACCAGTCCGCCATCGGGGCGCAGGATGACCACCTCCTGAAGCGAGGCGGCGAGCGTCGCGGAGACCTGCACCACGCGGGGGTCGAGGCCCCTGGCATAGGCGTCGATCTCGCGCAGGGTGTCGATCTTGACCGGGAACTCGGCCCCGGCGATCGGATCGAGATCGCCGTAGAGCCGGGTGTTGGTGCCCGGCGGCGCCTCGGCCAGCGTGCCGCCCCCATCGCCGACGGCGAGGCGGGCAGTCTCGGCGGCGCGGCGCAGCGCGCTGGCGCTGATCTCGGTGGAATGGGCGTAGCCGGCCGTTTCCCCGCGCACGGCGCGCAGCCCGAACCCCTCGGCGGCGTCGAAGCTGGCCGTCTTGAGGCGGCCGTCATCGAAGGTCAGGACCTCGGAGCGGCGGCGTTCGCAGAACAACTCGCCATCGTCGGCGCCTTCGGTGGCGGCGACCAGGGCGGCGCGCGCATCCTCTTCGGTCACGCGGGTTTCAAAGGGGCGGAAGATGTCGGACATGGGCCATTCTCCAAAGACGTCAGGTGAAATATGGCGCGGCGCCCCGCCGGCACAAGCAGGACCGATGCTTGGGCCGAAAAGCCGCCGGCTGTCCGCCGTCTTTCCGGACCCCCGGCGCCCGGGACCGAGCTGTGCGCCGACAGGACCCCTGCCGCCGCGGCCGAACGCGGATTGCGGCGGCCGCAACCCCGATGGCCGGACGACATCTTGTGGCTGTTTGACGCGCAAGTTCAGCTTGTATGGCACCGCATGCTATGCTTTTAGCCGCGGGGAACAGGCTGTCCGGCCGGTCGACCACTGGACACGCGAACGCCCGGGATGCCCGGCCCGCGACGGCCCCAGAGAACGGGAAAACGAGCATGCCATTCGCCACGCCGGCGCGCGCCTTCGCCGCCGCAGCCACGACTGCCCTCTCACTCGTCACGCTCCCTGCCATGGCGCAGGATACACCGGAACTGCCCGTGATCGGCGTGCCGGAGCCCGGCGGCATCGGCTTTCAGCCCGCGGCCTCGGACATCGCGCTGGATCTGCAATGGCTCGACGGGCTGATCCTGGTGATCATCACCGCGATCACCATCTTCGTGACCGTCCTGCTGGCGATCGTGATTCTGCGCTACAACAGCAAGTCGAACCCCGAGCCTGCGACCTTCACCCACAACACACGGATCGAGGTGGCCTGGACGCTCGGCCCGGTGCTGATCCTGTTCTTCATCGGTGCCTTCTCGCTGCCGGTGCTCTTCAAGCAGCAGGTGATTCCGGAGGCCGACGTCACGATCAAGGCTACCGGCTATCAGTGGTACTGGGGCTACGAATACCCCGATCACGAGTTTGCCTTCGACAGCTACATGATCGGATCGCCCGCGACCGGCGGCGACAACCGGCTGACGCCCGAGGTCGAGGAACAGCTGGTGGCCGCGGGCTATGCGCGGGAGCACTTCCTGCTGGCGACCGACACCGCCATGGTCGTGCCCGTCAACAAGACGATCGTGATCCAAGTCACCGCCGCCGACGTCATCCACTCCTGGACGATCCCGGCCTTTGGCGTGAAGCAGGACGGCGTGCCGGGCCGCCTCGCCGAGCTGTGGTTCACCCCCACGGAGGAGGGCGTCTATTTCGGCCAGTGCTCCGAATTGTGCGGGATCTATCACGCCTACATGCCGATCACGGTGAAGGTCGTGAGCGAGGAAGCCTACGAGGCATGGCTCGACGAGGCCATCGAAACCTATGCCGGAACGCCGCGCCCGGTCGCGGTCGCCTCGGCGGACTGAGCCGCTCCCTCCGCGGCCCCCATGGCGGGGCAGCGGGACGCAACGCTTTCCAGATGCACGCGCCGCGCCGACCCTTAAGGCGGGCGCCAAACCCTGACGGACCGGAATGACAGACACCAGCCTTCACAGCGCCAGCACGACCCGCGAGCCCGAACTGAGGGACTACTACGATCTTCTGAAACCCCGCGTGATGTCGCTCGTCGTCTTCACGGCGCTTGTCGGCCTTCTGGTCGCGCCCGTCGACGTGCACCCCTTCGTCATCTTCACGTCGATCCTGTTCATCGCCATCGGGGCAGGCGCCTCGGGCGCGCTGAACATGTGGTGGGACGCCGATATCGACGAGGTGATGCGGCGCACGGCCAAGCGGCCGGTGCCCGCGGGCCGCGTGACGCCGGGCGAAGCGCTCGGCCTCGGTCTTGGCCTGTCGCTGCTGTCGATCATGATGCTGACCCTGTCGGCCAACGCCGCGGCGGGCGCGCTGCTGGCCTTCACGATCTTCTTCTATGCCGTGATCTACACGATGTGGCTGAAGCGTTCGACGCCGCAGAACATCGTGATCGGCGGGGCGGCCGGGGCGTTTCCGCCGATGATCGGATGGGTCGTCGCAACCGGCAACGTGTCCGTCGAAGCGGTGCTGATGTTCGCGCTGATCTTCATGTGGACGCCGCCGCATTTCTGGGCGCTCGCGCTCTTCATGAAGGACGATTACTCCAAAGCCGGGGTGCCGATGCTGACGGTCACGCATGGCCATGCCGTCACCCGCTCGCACATCTGGTGGTACACGCTGGCGCTCGCCGCGCTCGCGGTCGCGATCGCGTTCACCTCCATCGGCGGGCCGGTCTACCTCGTCACCGCGCTTGCGCTCAACGCGCTGTTCATCCGCGGCGCCTGGCACATCTACCGCCGCACGCGCCCCGAGGCGGAGGCCGACAGTTTCTCGGTCGAGAAGCGCTTTTTTCGCCTGTCCCTGCTATATCTATTCCTGCACTTCGGCGCGCTGCTCGCGGATGCGACGCTCGCGCGCTTCGGGCTCTGGGGAGGTTGGGTATGACAATCCGTGCCACACACGAAATTCATGAGCGCCGCAAGGGGCGTAACCTCGGGGTTGCCTTGCTCCTGACCAGCTTCGCGGCCATCGTCTTCGGCCTGTCGGTGGTGAAGGTGTCCGAGCATGGACCGATCCAGGGGTTCGACCATGTCGTGCGCCCCGAACTGACCCCGGCCCCCGCCCCGACAGAAGGGAACTAACGTGACGCTCTTCCCCAAGCTCCAGGGTCCCAAGCGGACCGCCGCGCAGGCCACGTTCGTCGTGCTCTTCATGGGCTCGATGGCCTGGGCCTCGGTGCCGCTCTACGATTGGTTCTGCCGCGTCACGGGCTATGGCGGCGCCACGACCTATGCCGAGGGCGACAGCGACCTGGTTCTCGAGCAGACCGTGAAGATCCGCTTCGACGCCTCCAAGGAGCGCGACATGGCGTGGGAGTTCAAGCCCCTCCAGCGCGAGATGGAGGTGCGGATCGGCGAAACGGGCCTGGCCTTCTACGAGGCCTACAACCCGACCGACCGGGTGATCGCCGGCTCCGCCGCCTACAACGTCGCGCCGTTCCAGGCCGGCGGCTACTTCGCCAAGATCGCGTGCTTCTGCTTCGAGGAGCAGGTGCTGCAGCCGGGCGAGCGGGTGGAGATGCCGGTGACCTTCTTCGTCGACCCCGACATCGTGAACGACCGCGACGCCAAGCACGTTCCGGTCATCACGCTCTCCTACACATTCTACGAAATCGACCTGCCGGAAGAGCAGGCCGCGCTGGTGGTCGACTGATCGCCGCCTGACTAACCCCGAGGGACGAAGCCCATGGCACACGAAAAAAACCACGACTACCACATCCTGCCGCCGTCGATCTGGCCGCTCGTGTCGGCGGGCGGCGCCTTCGTCATGCTCTTCGGCGCCGTGTTGTGGATGAACGGCAACGGCCCCTGGATGTTCCTGATCGGCCTCGCGGCGGTGCTCTATTCCATGTTCGCCTGGTGGGGCGAAACCATTGCCGAAAACAACGAGGGCGACCATACGCCCGTAGTGCAGATCGGCCTGCGCTACGGCTTCATCCTGTTCATCATGTCCGAGGTCATGTTCTTCGCGGCATGGTTCTGGTCGTTCTTCAAGCACGCGCTCTACCCGATGGACGAATACGTCGGCTCGACCTACGTGCCGCCCGAGTTCTATCAGGTGAACGCCTTCGAACTGCCCCTGATCAACACGCTCATCCTGCTGCTGTCGGGCTGCGCGGTGACCTGGGCGCACCACGCGCTTGTCCATAACGGCGACCGCAAGGATGTCGAATGGGGGATTCTGATCGCCGTCCTTCTGGGCATCGCGTTCACTGCATTCCAGGCCTACGAATACCGCTATCTCCTGGTGAGCCAGGACTGGATGTTCGGCGGCGACAAGTTCTTCTCGAACTTCTTCATGGCCACCGGGTTCCACGGGATGCACGTGATCATCGGCACCATCTTCCTTTTCGTGTGCTACCTGAGGGTGAAGGCCGGGCATTTCTCGGCCGAGAACCATGTCGGCTTCGAGATGGCCGCCTGGTACTGGCACTTCGTCGACGTGGTGTGGTTGTTCCTGTTCTTCGCGGTCTATCTCTGGGGCATCTGACCCCGCATCGCGGGCCGGCCAGGGCCGCGCCGAACCGGCCCCCCTGCGGGGCCAAAGAGTGGAAACAAGGGGCGTGCACGGGCATGCCCCTTTGTCATCGGAGGGACGGATGCGGCGCTTTCTCTTTCCCCTGATTGCGGGCCTCGGCGGCGCCGTGGTGCTCGTTGCCCTCGGCCTCTGGCAGCTGCAGCGCCTGGAATGGAAGGAGGGGGTGCTGGCCGAGATCGAGGCGCGGATCACCGCCGCCCCCGTCCCCGTGCCCGCCGCGCCGGACCGCGACCGGGATCTCTACCTGCCGGTGGCGGCAACCGGCACCACCGGCCCGCGCGAGTTGCACGTGCTCGTCAGCCAGAAGACCCAGGGCGCGGGGTTCCGCATCCTCACCGCCTTCGAGACGGAGGACGGCCGGCGGCTGCTGCTCGATCGCGGCTTCGTGCCGGACGAGGCCAAAACCATCCCACGCGCCCCCGTTGGCCTGCGCGTCACAGGAAACCTGCACTGGCCCGACGATCGCGACGGCTTCACCCCTGACAACGATCCCGACGCCAATTACTGGTTCGCCCGCGATATCGACGAGATGGCCGCCGCCCTCGGCACCGAAGCCACGCTGATCGTCGCGCGCAGCACCACGCCGCCCCAAGCCGCCATCGCCCCCCTTCCGGTGGGCCCCGAGGGCATTCCCAACAACCACCTCGGCTACGCAATTCAGTGGTTCGGCATGGCGGTGGTCTGGTTGGGGATGACAGCCCTCCTGATCCGGCGTATCTCTCGCCGCGCCGAGACCGGACCGGGCCCCGCCTGAACGCGCGCCCGTCCCTCATCTTGGCAGAAATACTCCCGCCGGAGGCTCCGCCCGTGCCAGTGGCTCCGGGCGCCGGGCCGAGGGCGAAACCCGTGAAGGCAGGCGCCCATGCAATACGTCTCAACCCGTGGCCGCGCGCCCGTGCTTAGCTTCGAGGACGCGATGCTGTCCGGCCTTGCCCGGGACGGCGGTCTTTACGTGCCTGACCGTATCCCGCAGATGGCGCCGGAGCATATCGCCGACATGGCGGGCCTCTCCTACGAAGAGATCGCGTTTCGCGTCATGTGGCCCTACCTCGGCGGCGCCTTCACCGAGGCGGAGTTCGCCGATCTCATCGCCCGGGCCTATGCCGGGATCGGCCACCCGGCCCGCGCGCCGCTCAAGCAACTCGCGCCCAACCATTTCCTGCTGGAGCTGTTCCACGGGCCCACGCTGGCGTTCAAGGACTTCGCCATGCAGCTCATCGGCCAGCTCTTTCAGGCGAGCCTTGCGCGGCGCGGCAAGCGGCTGACCATCGTCGGCGCCACCTCCGGCGATACCGGCTCGGCCGCCATCGAGGCGTTCCGGGGGCTCGATGCCGTCGATGTCTTCATCCTGTTTCCGGAGGGCCGCGTCTCCGAGGTCCAGCGCCGGCAGATGACGACGCCGGTCGAAGCCAACGTACACGCGCTCGCCGTCGCCGGCGATTTCGACGATTGCCAGGCCCGCGTGAAGGACATGTTCAACGATTTCGCTTTCCGCAATGCCGTGCATCTGGCCGGCGTCAACTCGATCAACTGGGCGCGCGTCCTCGCCCAGGTCGTTTACTACTTCTCTGCCGCGCTCTCGCTCGGCGCGCCGCACCGCTCGGTCTCCTTCACCGTGCCCACGGGCAATTTCGGCGACATCTTCGCGGGCTATGTCGCGCG
>JBCDGG010000199.1:0-7319 GCA_038757905.1 Pseudomonadota bacterium
CCCCCCGCGATGGACGGTGACACGCTGGTCTTCTACGCCCGCAAAGCGTTTCTGGGCCTGCCTTACAAGGTGGAGGTGCCGCCGGGGGGAGAGCCTGTCTACCTTCCCATCGCGCTGGCGCAGGAGCAGGCGCCAGAGGGCGAGGCTCCGGAAACGCCCGTGGCGCCGCCCCCGGCGGAGGAGAGCACGCTGGACTAGCCTCCGGCCCGGCAGGCAATCGAAAGGGCAGACGGTGGCCACAGAGGGCCGTTTCGGCCAAAGCGGTGGAGGTGCTCCGGGTCCCGAACGGTGTGGCGGTTTCCGCGTGCACGGGCCCCTTGCCCTTCCGGGATCGAGCTACTGTCGGGCGTCCCAACGCTACGGGCCAGAGCAGCGACAGGAGGACGCCCGCAGCGAACCGCCTGGATGCGCGCCCTCCGCTCCCGAACGTCGCTCCCGGAATGCTCCAAGGTGGCGGGACCCTCTGCCGACGGGTGAAGCACCCGCCGGTTTTCGCGCCAATACGTCAGACCCCGGCTGGCCCGGGCATATCGGTCGCAGGGGCACAACCAGTGCCGGATGCGCGGGTCTTCGCCGACGCCCGGCCTTGCCAAGGCCGCTCTAGCACACTGAAAAGCCATCTTTTCTACAACAGGGGCGCGACCATCCCACGCGCGCCCGGGTTCCCGCCCTATCCCGCGAGGTGCCAGGCGCGCCGCAATCGGTGTTGAGGGGACGGGCGCGATAGCTTACCCGTCGCAGGCGTCACGCCAATGCTCCGGGGCGAAGTCCTTTCCGTCTCGGTGTCTCGCCAACCCCGGAAAGAGGATCTGCTTCGATGTCGCCCGAGCCCGTCGTGGTCTTTGCCATCCAGCTTGCAGGTGTCACGGTCGCGGCGGTGGCGTTTCTGACGTTCTTTCTGCAGCGGCACCTGAGTCCGTTCTACGGCGTGTCGGCCTGCATGTCGCTGGCCTTCGGCCTGAGCTATCTGGTCCATCTGGCGCGGTTCCTTGCACCCGACCTCTCGTTCGGCGCGCTGCATGCCATCCACATGCTGTCTTACGCGGCCACGTTCTTCATCGTCCCGGCGTTCTACTTTCAGGTCATGCTGCTGACCGGCCGAAAGCGGGCGTTGAGCTGGCGCTGGATACGGGGCCACCTTGTGCTGCCGGCCTTCGCGGCGTCCTGCGCACTGATGTCCCTGCTGGTTTCGCCCGACGTGCTCGGCCGGATTCACTCGAGCGCGGATCTCGCACAGGAAGCGGCCTCGGTTCAGTTCATCGTGGGCGTGCTGCTGCTGTTGGAGCCCGTCGGATACGCCCAATGGCTCGTCTATATCGGCCTCATCTTCCACGTACAGATCCGCCACCGGGCCCGGCTGACACAGGTCTTCGCGAGCAACGAACGCTACGAGATGCTCTGGGTCTCCGGCATGGCGGCCGTCTTGGGCTTCTACGCGTTGGCTTCGCTGTTCTCCTATGCCCGACGCGTCGTCGGCCATGAGAACGTTCTGAGCCCGGCGGTGGACAGCGCGACCGTGCTGCTGTTCATCTGCCTTCTGATGGTCGGGGCCTTGCGGCAGGCGCCCGGGCTTCACGCCGCCCAGCGTGCGACGCGCGCGGCCGACCCGGGCGGTGCGAAGTACTCCAAGAGCGCGCTCGCGGAAGATCAGTCCCGGCGGATCGCCAACAAGCTTCGCCAGGCGATGGACGACCAGCACCTCTACCGCGATCCCAACCTGTCGCTCACACGCCTGTCGCAGCACATCGGATCGTCGTCGAACTACGTGTCGCAAACGTTGAACGAGCATCTTGGCCAGTCGTTCTTCGATTTCGTCAACAAGTGGCGGATCGACGAGGCGAAGGCCCTGCTGCTGCGCGCCGATTCCACAATACTCGAGATCGCGTACGAGGTCGGGTTCAACTCGCGATCGGCGTTCTACACGGCGTTTAAGAAACACACGGGCGTGACGCCGTCGCAATTCCGGGCCAGAGGCGCCGCGGTGGACCAGACCGTGGGCGATCATCTGGCCTCCGCACAGGCGGCCTCATCCTAGCCAGCCACCCCCGCGTTTGCTCCGGGGGGAACTGCTGCCCTTGAGGGGAGGGCCAACCGCCGCCGGGTACGTCAGAAGCGCCTGGAAAAGCCTACGACGCATTCGCGCACGGAATGCTCGAAGAACGCGATATTGCTTGCGGTCTTCCCGAGGGAACATCTGGTGGTCGGCGTGAAGCGCCCCACTTGGATCGCGTCGTGGCGCAACGACACGTCGAGCAGATAGAAATCATCCGCCCGCGCTTCGCCCGCCAGGGGAAAGTCGTCCGCGTAGCGGCGCCGCCCTGCCTCCAGCCCAAACCCGGCATGAAGGCCGCCCGACCACGAGCGGGACATGCGCGCAAAGAGCGTGTGCTCGGCGTAGCGCTGGTGGACCGTCTCCGGGAAGCTGGCGGTCATGCGGGCACCGACGGAGACGGTGCTGTCCGCGAAGGAGCGCGAGACCCCGGCCCGCAGCGAGTAAAGCGGGCCATCGAACGCGGTGGTCCCCAGGTATTGCCGGCGCTCAAACCTGCCGGAGAGAAAGAGATAGGCGTTCGGCGCGATCTGCCGGTCGAGGCGCGCGCCGAGCCCCACGGCAAAGCTGTCATCCTCATCGGCGGCCCAGCCCAGGCGAATGAAAGGCCCGACAGACCAGTTGCTTCTTGCGGTCAGGCGCCCGAACCGCAGCCGTGCGGACAACGTTGCACGGTCGTGCACGCTGGCCTCGAACTTGCGTCCGAACACGCCCCAATCGAAGGTCCAGCGATGGGCGGAGGCGGTGGACCACCTGTGCACGCCCGCAAGGCCAAGCTCCAGCCCGACGGCCGGCTCGGCCTGGCTGGTGATCCCGAAGGACGGGGTATCGGGCACGCCGGGGCGAAAGATGCTCTCCGAACTGCCGCGGTTGACGTTGCTGGACGAGACGATGGCGAACCGCCCGTTGAGGGAGAACGGGCGGAGCCGGTCGATCTCATCGAGAAAGAAGACATACCCGCGCCGAAACTCCGCCGCCGGATCCGCACGGAGGAGCGCGCGAAAGTGATGCGCAGCCGCGCGATAATCGGCGGAGATGAACAGCGTGTGGGCCAGTTCACGCTGCGCTGCCAGGAACGTCGGACGCAGCAGAAGCGCTTGCCGAAAGGCCTCGATGGCAGCGTCGTGCTGGCCTGCAGCCTTGGCCACGCGCCCTTCGAAGAACAGCCAGTCGGCGGCGTCGGGATCGAGGGTTGCAAACAGCGCGCGGGCCTCGTCGGTCTGGCCGGACGCAATCAGCGTGACAAGCTCGCGATCGGAGACGACGGACGCCTCCGACATCAGGGCGAGGAACAGACCGCACAGCAGCGCGGCGGCACCCGCCAGGCAGCGGGCGCCACGATATGGCGCCGGAACGGTCACGCAACGGGCGGCTAGCGCGTGGCTTCCGCGTTGATCCCGCCGACGAGGACGGCTTCGGAGGTGTCGCCCGCAAACGCCGTCACGGCCCGCTCGGTGCCGATCACCCCGGACATATCGGCGTCCACACTGCGGTAGGTGGCTGTTCCGCCCACGATCTGGCCCGAGATCGTGCCGTCCACGACGAGGCCCCCGGCGCGGCCGCGCAGATCGCCGTTCTCGAAGTCGGCATTGAGGGTGATCTCGCCGCGCTGCGAATCGACCCCGTCTCGATCGACATAGGTCAATGCGTAGTCACCGGTATACGTCGCGGTCGCAGCCGTGGGCGGCGCGCCCGGATCGGTCGTGGGCGCGACACCGGCGACGCCAAGAAACCGGTTCGTCCCCTCTTCCCGCCCGTATTGATAGGCAAAGCCGCTCAACCGTCCGTTCACGCGGCGGAGGTCCGAGAACGTGCCGCGCGTCCCGCTCTCGGAGATGCCCTGATCCGGGATGCTGCCATCGACATTCAGCGTGACAAGCCGGCTCGCCGGTTCCTGGCCCGCATCGATACGGCCGCCGCTCGAACTCGAGCCGCCCGAGCTTGAGCACGCCGCCACCAAAACGGTGCAGGCCACAGCGGCCGCACCCCGCCATTCGATCGTCATCACGTCTTCGCTCCTTGGGGTCTGATCTGGCGCCGGTGGCGCGTTGCTCACGCCGCCCGCACGCCCTTCATTTTCGCGCGGACGCTACGCGCGACACGGGCCAGGATCGTCCGGATCGGCAGGCGTGGTGTCCTGAACGTGCGGGCGTGTAGGGCGGGACAGGTGGTTTGCGGCCGCTGTCGGAGGCGCGACGCGGAAAACCCCTGGTGACGCCTAGTCCGCCCGTGAGCCTTTCGTGGGTCATGAAGGGAGCGGGCCGCACATCCGGGGTCGGGTGGGGAAACGGGTGGTGCGGGGGCTCTACGCGTCGTCGGTGTCGGCCTCGTATTCCAGCAGATCTCCGGGCTGGCACCCAAGCTCTGCACAGATCGCCGACAGCGTGTTGAACCGAACCCCGCGGACCTTGCCGGACTTCAGCAAAGACAGGTTCTGCTCGGCGATGCCGATGCGCGCCGCAAGATCGCGCGATGTCATCTTCCGTTTCGCAAGCATCACGTCGAGCCGGACGATTATGGGCACATCACACCACCTCCCGATGATCTTGCCAGAGCTCGGCACCAAGCGCGAAGGCCCGAGCCATGAAGCCCGCGATGAGCGCCGACAGGGCGACAAACAACTCCGACGTTCCGATCCCGAGGTGGAGGGCACGTTCGCCCTCCCCAAGGCCCCAGGTCGCCACGACGGAGACGATCATCTGAGAGGTCACGCCCCAGGCCAGCATCGCCCAGAGCCAATGCGACAGGGTGCGCGCCGTGCGGGCGGCAAGATCGGGCGCGCCATCGGCCATGTGGGCGAACACAAGCCGCGCAACTCCGAACAGGACGATCCAGACGGCGAGATGCATCGCCGCGATCCCGGTAAGGGCCGCACTTTGCCAGGCCGCCATCGGCCCGGCGGCAAAGCCGCCAAGGCGCGCAAGGGTCTCCCCGACCGTCACCGGCATTGTCGCGGCGGCGACGACCAGCCCCGCCATGGACGCGGAGAGGAGCACGAGGCTGCAAGTCATGACGATCTGAATGCGCCGCGCGGGTAGGGTGAGGCTGCTTGGATCCACCATCACTCTCCCTTTCATGTTTTATATTAATTTCTTAACCCTCAACATAGAGTGGCGCCAGAGTCAACACACCAGTCCCTTGCGGGCCGCGCACTACGCAAACCGGCATGCGCCCTCGCCTGCCCATACCTCGCCCGCCCATGCCTCGCCTGCCCGCGCCTCGCCAACCCTCCCGGGGTCCGACTCACGAGGCAGGTCAAAGGCAGGGTTTAGCGGCGTGTTGGCAGAAAAACGGGGCAGGTCTCCGGGTTCAAGGTAGCTGGCCGCGCGGTACAGCAGCCTTGCCAGCGCTCCCAGCGGATTGCTGGAACCCGCGGGCCCGCTAGCCACCCGTGGCGCGCATCGCGGTGCGGGTCCGCCGCGGCCCGGCATCGAAGGATCGCGCCGCACCCAGAAGACCCGTCAACTCCCCCGTCGGCGCCGTGCGCCCCTTGGCCGTCAGGCCTCGGGGACGGGCCGCCATGTAGGACCGGATCACGCTGCGCGCGGCCTGAACCGGCAGGCACTCCCGCGCGGGCGGTCCGTTCGCGGCGCCTTCCGTGAACGCCATGTCGCCAAAGGCCCAACGCAGGCGGCGCCGCTCCGCCTCTGTCGTACCTCGCAGGGCCATCGGCCCGAGCAGAAGCGTCTCTGTCGCGCATCCGTTCGCGATGACGACCTCGTGGCGATCGCAGGCAAAGTGCACCCAGGTGACAGCGCGTTTTCCCGCCATGGCGCGGATCCCGGGCACACCGGTCAACGCCTTGGTCGGCGCGAGGCATTCGCGGGGAAACACCGCGTCCAACTGGCCTCGCCCGCCGACGAGCACCCGGTGCTGGGGAGAGACGACGAGGGCCTGCGCCGGACGCCCATCGCCGAGCGCGCCGGGTGCGATCAGGATCGGCTTGCCCTCCTCCCCCGTGTCCCGGAAGGACTGGGATTGCTGCCGCACCCACCGGATCTGCTGGTGCCCACGGTCCAGCGTCAGCACCTCATCGCCGGGTCGAAGCGCCTCGACCGGGCGCGCGCCCTGGGGCGTCTCGATCAGCGTCCCTGCAGCGAAGCAGGTAATCTCGGCATCCTGAACGTCGGACTTGCCCGCGTTGATCCCCAGCGCATGCGAGGTGTTGAGGCTGACGAGGTCGATCGACTGAATCGACAGCCCGTCGAGCGGGTAGGCCGGATACTCCGAGACAAAGACATCCCCGGTGGTGGACTGGATGACGAGAACGGGCACCGACAGGGTGGACCCATCGCCCAGCAGGATATCGGCGTTGTAGAGGGAGCTGCTGTCGAGCTCCGCCGTCGTCGCCCCGCTCCCGGTGTCGTAGCTGATGTAGTCGCCGCTCTCGAACTCGTCGTCGAAGATGAGATCGTCGTCATCGATGTCGAACTGCGTGACGTCCACGAACTGCAGACTGTCATGCAACCCCAGCACGACGTTCGTGTTCTCGTTGCTGTAGTTGCTCTCATCGGTATCCATATCGGCGTAGTTGCCGACGTAGAACATTGTGACGGTGCTGATAGACGTCATCGCCAACCTCCGGAATCCTGCCCCGATGCCACAGAGAAGTGAAGAGAGTGTGCGCTATGCCGTGCAAAGCGGCAGGATTGGTGCGGGATGTTCCGAGAGTTTGAAGCAGATTGGGGCCATTCACCGCCGGCCTCGGCCCGGCGCGACCGGCCGCGGGCGCACCGCTACTGGGGCAGACGCCGCGTGCGGGGTTCGGAGATCTCATCCCGCAGCGAGGGCCGAGCCTTGAGTTCTCCGCGTTCTTGAGTATCTGCCCGTCCAGCGAGGCATGCCCCTGCACGCGCACCGCGGAGCCACCGGAATGAACATCGAACGGGTGATGACGGAGTATCAGAGCGCGCTACGCGCGTTCCTGCTGTCGCGTGTCGGAACCTCCGCCGATTCCGACGATCTGGTGCAGGAGGTCCTGATCAAGACCTTTCAAAACCTCCACACTCTTGAGGATCCCGCAAAACTCAAACCCTGGCTCTTCCGGATCGCGCAGAACGTCCTGATGGATCACTATCGCCGCAAGGCGCGCGGCGCTGGCCTGACGGCCGAGGATCTGTGGCACGCGGAGGATAGCGAAGAGGCGCACGCGTTCGAGGGATGTGTCGAGCCGTTCCTGAAGGTGTTGCCCGACGAGGCGGCGGCCCTTCTTCGTGCGGTGGATCTCGACGGTCGCCCGCAGAAGGATTACGCCGCGCAGCTCGGCATC
>JBCDGG010000200.1:0-7301 GCA_038757905.1 Pseudomonadota bacterium
GCAGCCCCCGCCGCGCCCCCACCCCCCGGCCAAAACCACGCGCTGCGGCCCCGAACACCCGGCACCGAGCGCCCCAAAGCGCCCTCACCGCACGCGCGAGGGGGGGGCGGCAGGCCTCATGACCAGTCGTGCAAGTGGATGGCTACGCATGCTTGGCTAACCGCCGGCGCGCAACAGGCCGGGTCCTTCTGTTGCATCGCCTGCTCGCAGGCTGCTTATTGGCCGTCCAAGTCTGCAGTAACGTAGCTAACCCTTCCGGCACACCGCAACATTGCCACGGGCTCGACGCGCAAGACCCGCGAGTCCCTTGGATGCCGGTCTTGAGCTGGTGAGCGAGATCGCAACGACGCTGACTTCGAATGCACCAAAAGGCTTCGGTCCAGGATCACGGCAGCTACCGTCGCATGCGGACCCTACGTCTGCTCCTGCAGGTCGACGATGGTCGTTTCGGAAAGCTTCCGTACCAGCGTGCGCTCGAGCTCTTCCATGAGCGACGACACGCGGCCGTGGAGGGCGTGGGCCACGGCGCAATCATGGGGCGTGGCATCGCCGTCTTGTGCGACAAGGCGCTCATCAAGGGCGATGTAGACGTCGGCGAGGGTGATCTCTTCGGGCGGGCGGGCCAGGCGCCAGCCCCCTGAATGCCCGCTCTCAGACAGCAGGAGCCCGGCTTCGCGCAAGCTGCCCAGAACGCGGCGCACCACGACGGGGTTGGTGCCGGCATGGGCCGCGATATCGGCGGACTTGCGCACGCGATCGGGCGTCCCGGCCATGTGGCCGAGCGTGTGAAGAGCCAAAGACAAACGGCTGTTGCGTTTCATATGCGATCTCTTCCTCCTCCACCTCGGTCTTTTCGTAACATCTCAAGTTGCGCGTCTCCAGTAACTGAGATAGTTACGCAAGCATCGGTCCCGCTACAAAGAGTATCTCCATGCTGCAAAGCCGTCTCCCCGTCACTGTGTTGTCCGGTTTCCTTGGTGCCGGCAAGACTACATTGCTCAATCGCGTCCTCAACAATCGCGAGGGCCGCCGCGTCGCGGTGATCGTGAACGACATGTCCGAAGTGAACATCGACGCAGATCTCGTCCGCGCCGATACCGAGCTAAGCCGCACGGACGAGACGCTCGTCGAGATGTCGAACGGGTGCATCTGCTGCACCTTGCGCGACGATCTACTGGCGGAGGTGCGACGGCTCGCCTCGGAAGGGCGGTTCGACTATCTGCTGATCGAATCCACCGGCATTTCGGAGCCGCTTCCCGTCGCCACGACATTCGAGTTTCGCGACGAAGCGGGGGACAGCCTGGCCGATGTGGCGCGGCTCGACACGATGGTGACGGTGGTCGACGCGGTGAACCTGCTGCGCGACTTTTCCAGCCACGACATTCTGGCGGATCGCGGGGAAGTGTTGGGCGAGGAGGACGAACGCACGCTGGCGCACCTTCTCACGGATCAGATCGAGTTCGCCGACGTGGTCGTGCTCAACAAAGTAGACGATGCCACGGCCCATCAGGTCGATGCGGCGCGCAAGATCATCCGCAGCCTGAATGCGGACGCCAGGATCATCGAGACAACCCATTCCGACGTGCCCGCCGAGGCCATCCTCGACACCGGGCTGTTCGATTTCGAGAAAGCCCATGAGCACCCGATGTGGGCCAAGGAGCTGTACGGCTTTGCCGATCACGTGCCGGAGACCGAGGAATACGGCGTGCAGAGCTTCGTTTATCGCGCGCGGCAGCCTTTCGAGCCGGAGAAGATCCTGGCCGTCCTGCAAAACACACTGCCCAACGTCGTGCGCGCCAAGGGACATTTCTGGATCGCCACGCGGCCCGATTGGGTGGCGGAGTTTTCGCTGGCGGGTGCGCTTTCCTCCATCAGGCCGCTCGGCACATGGTGGGCTGCGGTTCCCAAGGAGCGGCACCCGACCCATGAGAGCGCGCAAACCTATCTGGCCGCGCACTGGCAGGAGCCCTGGGGCGATCGGCGCCAGGAGCTTGTGTTTATCGGTGCGCAGATCGACTGGCCTGCCCTGAAGGCCAAGCTCGACGCCTGCCTTGTGCCAGAGCATCTCGCACCGCGCCCCGATGCGCTTCCAGATCTCCCCGACCCGTTCCCCATCTGGCGCAGCCAACCGGCGGCCTGACATCACCCTAATGGAGACTTTGCCATGCTTCGTTTTCTGACGCTTACGACCGCACTCTCCCTCGCCACTCCGGCGCTTGCAGGCGAGGAGATGAAGTATCGCCTGCTCGTCGCCGATGCCGGCGAGGGCGCCCTGCACGCGATCGACATTGAGCATGAGAGCGCGGTCGCACCGGTCACGTTTGAGCTGGCCTCTGCCGGGCGGCTCTATCTCGGCCCGGACGGGCGACATGTGTGGGTGGTGCAGCGGGATGCGGGCATCGTGCAGCTCTTCGATTCCGGCGTTGTGGAGGAGGATCACGGCGATCATGCCGCCCTGGTGCTGGAGCCGGCCGCGCTCCTCCCGGCGACCGCGTCCGGCGAGCGCCCGGTTCACTTCAACATGGGCGGCGACCGCGTTGCAGTGTTCTGGGACGGCGTGGGCAAGGCGACATTGCACGACGCAAGCGCGGCGGCAGCGGGGGATCTGACCCCGCTGATGACGCTCGACACGGGCGGCGCGCATCACGGTGTCGCCGTCCCCGTCGGCGAGACGGTGATCTCGAGCATCGCACCGGAGGGGGAGGGCCTGCCCGATGCGTTGGCGGTCTTTGGGGCGGATGGCACCGAGCTGTCGCGCGTCGATTGCCTGAACATGCATGGCGAGGGGAAGGCCGCGGGTTTCATCGCCTTCGGCTGCGAGGATGGCGTGGCGCTCTTCGATACCTCCGCCACCCCGCCTGAGGGCCGCTTCGTGGCGTATCCCGAGGATGCGCCGGAGGGCATGCTGCGTACCCTCCTCAGCCCGCGGGACATGGCGGCGCTTGTCGGCAACTTCGGCGCCACGGGGATCGCCATCTTCGACCCCGCCGCCGCCGATGGCGACTTCTTCTTCGCCGCGCTTCCCGCGCCCCGCATGGCCTTTGCGCTGGATGATGCCGGGGCGGAGGGCTACGCGATCCTCGCCGATGGCCGCCTCGTGCAGTTCTCGGCGCTGACCGGGAAGATCCTGGGCGAGGTTGCGGGTGTGACGGGCGCCTACGCGATGGAGCGCGGTGTCACGCGTCCGATGATGGACGTCGCGGGTGATCGCATCGCGGTGTCCGATCCTGCCGCGGGGCAGGTGGTGCTCCTCGACCGTGAGGCGCTGGAGATCACGGCCCGCATCGACGCAGGCGCGGCGCCCCGGGCCGTCCTGCTCATGGCGGTCGAGGCCGACCACGCGCATTGATTGGCCAGTTGCAAGTGGTGGAGGGCTGCGGCGAAAGCCGCGGCCTGCGCGCACGAGGTGGGCTCGGCCGGGGGACGTTCCGTGACCTGCCACTCCGAGTTTGGACCGGTGCCCCGGATGTCCCCTGCCAGACCGCGAAGCCACCCTGACGCGCCTAGCCCGCGAGCGCCGCCCTTGTCCAAGCCGCACATACAGTACCGCGCGGGAGACGTCGCGGCATTGGGCGACAATGGATGGAAGAGCTTCCACCCGTTGGCCCGCCGGCGCCGACCGCCGGTGTTGACCAACCTCTCTCCCACAGGGTTAGTCTGTCCTGCGATACTCTACGTCTTGCTGCGGCCTCGCCCATTGCGGGGCATTGGCCGAGACGCCTGTGTTCGATCTAGGTTGGGGAATTGTTGCGCCTGCTCGGCGGCGTAAAACACGTCGAAGCACTTCGCTAAAACCGCCGGGAGGTAATGCGCCTTTCGGCAGCGCTGCGGTTCCGATTTGCCGGCAATTCTTGAGACAGTATTTGGGCGTGAGATCACCCAAAGAGACCTTCTGGAGCGGGCGATGAGATTCGAACTCACGACCCTTACCTTGGCAAGGTAATGCTCTACCCCTGAGCTACGCCCGCACCGTGAAGTAGCGGCGTGTTACCCAAGCCAGCCGGGTGCTGCAAGGGGAAAATGCGCGGCGGGGGGATCCGTCGGGCTGGCCCCCGTGAGAGGACGGTGGTCGATCTTGAAGGGGCCGCAGGAACAGACGCTCGGGCGCGCGGACCTCGTGCTGCGCACGTCGGCCCACCCGCCCGGGGCGATCCCGGTGTTGGGGGCGGGTGGGACCGCGGAAACGGAGCGAGACCGTGGGCGAGCCTTGGGTTTCGAGGCTGTCCCTACTGGGGCCGTCGCCTGCGATACAGGGCGGCGTTCCTGGGTGTTTGGACACGTCTGGGGCCGGCGCGGTGCGGCTGCCGCCTTCGGCAGGGCGCTGGCCGAAGGCGTGCTGGCGTCGACGGCCGCTTGGGGCGGATGCCGCAAGACAACCGACGCCGACGCGCGATGGGCGGCGACAGGGGACCGGTGCTGCGTGCCGCACGCCAAGGTCTCCAGCGTCAGCTCTCCTTGTGCTGGCCCCCCCGCGCCGGCACCCCTGCGCCGGACCCTTGCGCGCGGGGGGCGTCGCGTGCGGCTACTCCAGTTCGATCAGCAGGTCCTTTGCGTCAATCTGGTCTCCGGGGCGCACATGGACGGCCTTTACCGTGGCGTCGCGTTCGGCGTGGAGGCCGGTCTCCATCTTCATCGCCTCGATGGTCACGAGAAGATCCCCCTCCGTCACCTTGGCCCCGGCCTGAACCGGCACCGCGGCGATGGCCCCGGGCATGGGGGCGCCGATATGGCCGCTGTTTCCGGCCTCCGCCTTGGGACGTGCGGCCGTCACGCCCTTGACCTTCCGGTTCGGCACGCGCACCGTCCGTGGCTGGCCGTTCAACTCGAAGAACACGCGGACTTCGCCCTCGTCATTGGTGTCGCCGACCGCCTGCATCCGGATCTCGAGCGTCTTGCCCGGGTCGATCTCGGGCGAGATCTCCTGCCCGGCGGCCATCCCGTAAAAAAAGGTCGCCGTATCTAGGGTGCGCACCGGGCCGTACTCGGCATGACGCAGCGCGTATTCCTTGAACACCTTGGGATACATCAGGTAGCCGGCGAGATCTTCGTCGTCGATCTCCTCGCCGGTTTCCGCGGCGATCTCGGCGCGGCGGGCTTCCAGATCCTCGTCGGGCAGATGCGCGCCCGGCCGCGCCGTGCTGGGCGGCTCGTCTTTCAGGATGCGCTTTTGGATCTTGCCCGGCCAGCCGCCCGGAGGTTGACCCAGCCCGCCCTTCATCATCTCGATCACCGAATCCGGAAACGCGATATCGCGGCTGCCCTCCTCGATATCGGTGCGCGTCAGGCCCTGGCTGACCATCATCAGCGCCATGTCGCCGACGACCTTGGAGGAGGGAGTGACCTTCACGATATCGCCGAACATCAGGTTCACATCGGCATAGGCCTGGGCGACCTCGTGCCAGCGCTCCTCCAGCCCCAGCGACCGGGCCTGCGCCTTGAGGTTGGTGAACTGGCCGCCGGGCATTTCGTGCAGATAGACCTCGGAGGCGGGCGCCTGCTGGCCCGTCTCGAAGGCGGCATAATGGGCGCGCACGGCCTCCCAGTAGTTCGACAGGTCGCGCACGGCGGCGATGTCGAGCCCGGTGTCGCGGTCGGCCCGCGCGAGGGCCTCGACGATCGTGCCCAGCGTCGCTTGGCTGGTGTTGCCGGAAAACGCGTCCATCGCGCAATCGACCGCGTCCACCCCGCTTTCGGCGGCGGCCAGGATCGTGGCGCAGGCGATACCCGCTGTGTCGTGGGTGTGGAAGTGGATCGGCAGGCCGACCTCCTCGCGCAGGGCCTTGATCAGAACGCGCGCGCCGCCGGGTTTCAGCAGGCCCGCCATGTCCTTGACACCCAGAAGGTGCGCTCCGGCCGCGCGCAGGTCCTTGCCCATCTGCACGTAGTATTTCAGGTCGTACTTGGCGCGGTCGGGGTCCAGCAGGTCGCCGGTGTAGCAGATCGCGCCCTCGCAGACCTTGTCGTTCTCGACCACCGCATCCATCGCGACGCGCATGTTCTCCACCCAGTTCAGACTGTCGAACACGCGGAAGACGTCTACGCCGCTCTCGGCGGCCTGCTTGACGAAGAAGCGCACCACATTGTCGGGGTAGTTGGTGTAGCCGACGCCGTTGGCTCCGCGCAGGAGCATCTGAGTCATGATGTTGGGCATGGCGGCGCGCAGGTCGCGCAGGCGCTGCCAGGGACATTCCTGCAGGAAGCGATAGGCGACATCGAAGGTGGCGCCGCCCCAGCATTCGACCGAGAAGAGCTGGGGGACGTTCGTCGCATAGGCGGGGGCCACGCGGATCATGTCGATCGAGCGCATGCGCGTTGCGAGCAGGCTCTGGTGGCCGTCGCGCATGGTGGTGTCGGTGATCAGCAGATGCTTCTGCTCCGCCATCCAGTCGGCGACGGCCTGGGGGCCGAACTCGTCGAGGATCTGCCGGGTGCCGGAAGGGGGCACGTCGGCCAGGCGGGACGGGGGCTTGGGGGTGCGCAGATCGTGGATCGGGCGCGGACGGCCCTCCACTTCTGGATGGCCGTTGACGGTGATGTCGGCCACGTAGCGCAGGATTTTCGTGGCCCGGTCGCGCCGCGGCTTGAAGTCGAACAGGTCCGGCGTCTGGTCGATGAACTTCGTATGGTACTGGTTGTTCAGGAAGTCGGGGTGCTTGAGCAGGTTCTCGACGAAGGCGATATTGGTGGCGACGCCGCGGATGCGGAACTCACGCAGGGCGCGGTCCATCCGGGCGATGGCGGCCTCGGGGGTGGGCGCCCAAGCCGTCACCTTCTCCAGGAGGGAATCGTAGTAACGGGTAATGACGGCCCCGGAATAGGCGGTGCCGCCATCGAGACGGATGCCCATGCCGGTGGCGCCGCGATAGGCGGTGATCCGGCCGTAATCGGGAATGAAGTTGTTGGTGGGATCTTCCGTGGTGACGCGGCACTGAATGGCGTGGCCATCGAGGCCGACATCGTATTGCGTGGCGGTGCCCGTCGCCTCCACCAGCGACTTTCCCTCGGCGATCAGGATTTGGGCGCGGACGATGTCGATGCCCGTCACCTCTTCGGTCACGGTGTGTTCGACCTGCACGCGGGGGTTCACCTCGATGAAGTAGAACTCGCCCGTTTCCATATCCATCAGGAACTCGACGGTGCCCGCGCATTCGTAATTGACGTGCTCGCAGATCTTCTTGCCGAGCCCGCACAGACGTTCCCGCTGGGTGGAGCTCAGATACGGGGCCGGCGCGCGTTCGACGACCTTCTGGTTGCGGCGCTGGACGGAGCAGTCGCGCTCCCACAGGTGGTAGATATTGCCC
>JBCDGG010000201.1:0-7275 GCA_038757905.1 Pseudomonadota bacterium
CGCCACGCTGCTGGTGGCGCTCGAACGAACCGGCCACTACCGGTTCAATGACCGCGGAACCGAGGCGGCGGAGGTCTTCGTCAGCCTGCTTCTGGGAGAGCTGCAGATGCAGCAGGCGCTGGGAACGATCCCGGCCCTGACGGAGCAGCAGATCGCTGCGCGGGCAAGGTCGGCCACCGCCCATTTCGACAGGCTGTTTTCAGCATGAGCGAGGGGCTCCGCGGCGCCGTCGCTGCTTGCTCGATGCCCGCGACCTTCGGATCCGTTCCAGCGCGCGCTACGGGGTGTGCGCCGACCTTGCCGTGAACAGGCCAGCAACGAAAAGGCAGCTCGCCCCGATGCGATTGAGCACCTTCAGCGCCCAGGCGCGCCGGAAGTAGTTGCGCAGCGCGCTGGCACATAAGAGCCAGAACAGGCCATTCAGCGCGGCGACAGCCAGGAACGTGGCGATCAGAATGGCGAACTGCGCGAATGCCGGCGCCGCGGGGCTGACGAACTGGGGCACGAAGGCGAGGTAGAAGGCCGGCCCCTTGGGGTTCAGCGCGCTGACCAGAAGGGATTGCCAGTAGAGCGCTCTCAGCGAACGCGGCTCCCGCGCGCTATCCACGGTCAGCGGCTCTACCGGCGATGTCCAGAGGGAGTAGGCCAACCAGAGCAGATAGAGCGCGCCCACGATCTTCAGAAGGGTGAACAGATATACCGATGTGACCAGAACCGCACCCGCGCCCAGGAGCGATAGAGACATCGCAAGAAAGGCGCCGGTGACCACGCCGGGAATGGTGGCAAGCCCCGTCCGCCGCCCGTCCCGCACCGCGTAGTTCACGGTGAGAACGATGTTCGGGCCCGGAATGAGGACCACAATCATACTTGCCAGCACAAAGGCCAGCCATGTTTCGTACGACATCCGACGATTCCGCTTACCTGCGGTACCGTTACCAAGCGGCACCCGGGCGCGCTACGTGGAATGTGCCTCGCGGCGGTGGGCCGGAGAGCATCCCTCTGGTTAGGACTGGACGCAGGGCCGATGCTTCAATGGGCCGAGCGGCTGATGGGTCACGCCGTGGCCTTTCGGGAGATCCCTCTACGGACGGGTGCGGGGTCAGACGTGCAGCAATCGCGGTCAGATCGGTTTTGGTGTGTCCTCCCAGCGGTTGAGAGATAATGCGCATGGCGTGCCCGGGGCGGCCGCACCTCGTCAAGAGGCGCAGCCAGGCCAGCTATGGGCCGCAAGAGATGCGCAATCATGCCCGCCGGTGACTTGTAGGACTCCGCCTTCGTTGGTGGAATTTCGGCAAGAAGACAGGCGGCCGCTCGGGCGCGATGGGACCGCGGCGCCGATCAGACAGGGCTGGTCCTCGCTTCTCTTTGCGACCGGCCACCGCTGGAAGACCGCCCCGGACACGGGCCGCCCGCAACGAAGAACGTGGGGGCGATCCATGGGTCACACGCGCCGCCTTTGCCTGTCCTACCGCGCCGCCCGATTCTGAATGGCAGTGGAGCGGCCGTAGGCTGGCCGCACCACCATAGAACGCGCCAGGCGGCCCGCCTGCCTCAGTTGGCGTAGCGGAACGCGGGCATGGACTTCAGTGCGGCTTCCGAGGCTCCTTCCAGCGTCACGTCCCTTTCGGGGCCGGGCTCGAACATATGGGCCGGGACCGCGACCCATTTTGACCCGAGGCCGAGGAACCCGCCAACCTCGACGATGGCGAGGCTCACCTCGCCTTCGACACCGACGATCAGATCGTGAACCTTGCCGATGGTCTGGTCGCTTTCGTTGTGGACGGCGGCCCCGATCAGCGCGTTGGCGCTGTATCCCTTGCTGGCCACCGTGGCGACGTTCACTTCAACCCCAAGGACGGTCTCGCCCACGAGGGGGGCGGGGGTGTCGGCCTCGGCGGCGGTGGCGAGGCCGATTGCGGCGGCGAGTGCGGCGATGCGAAACATGTCTCTCTCCTTCCCTTCTGCGCTCAGGCGTCGACGGTTCTTTCGAGGTGTTCCCGGTAGGCCGACACGGCGGCATGCAGGGCGTCCCAATGGCGCTTGGCATGATCGTGTGCCTCGGTGACGGCCGCCTCGCCCTCGCTGTCGATCCGCTCTGCCAGGGTCGTGACCCTGTCGCGCGCCTCGCCAAGGTCGCCTTTCAGCTTGGCGATCTGATCCTTGGTCCATGTGTCGGCGCGCTCGCCGGCGTCTTCCACCCGTTTCTCGAACGCCTTGAGGTCTGCGTTGACCCGGTCGTAATCGTCCTTGGCCTTGTCGAGGAACTCTGAAAACGTGCTCATCATCTTCTCCTGTCATGGTATGGTCTGGGCGCTGGCTCGATCTCCGAGCCGCGGGGCCAGCCTTGCAGACCCGCCGCAGGGGCAGCAGTGAGTCACGGTGAAGGGCCCGGGCCATGGAGGGCGCAGCGTGCACACCGCGGTGACCGGTTCGATCGATCGGAAGGCGATCGAGGAGCAGCTTCGCCGCGTGCTCCAAAGCGTGCACTTCCGCGAGACGACGCGCATGAAGCGCTTTCTGGCCCATGTCGTGGAGGAAGCGCTGGAGGGGCGCGGGGACGGCCTGAAGGGCTATGCGCTCGGCATCGACGTCTTCGACAAGCCCGACGATTTCGATCCGACCACCGATACCATCGTCCGCGTTCAGGCCAACAAGCTCCGCTCGCGCCTGGATCTCTACTACGCCGATGAAGGGCGCGGCGATCCGGTGCGCATCCACATTCCGAAGGGCAGCTACGCCCCAGTGTTCGAGATTGCATTCGATCCGCTGCGGCTGGCGCCCGCCGACCTGCCGGAGCGCCCTGATCCGCGCACGTCGCTGGCGATCATGCCGTTCGACAACCTCAGCGGCGATCCCGCGCAAGACTACATGGCCGATGGCCTGACGGAGGAGGTCATTTCGGCGCTGGCGCGGTTCCGCGAGATCCGCGTGCTGTCCCGCCATGTCACCCATCGCTATCGCGGCCGGGCGCGCGACCCCCGCGATGTCGGGGCCGATCTGGGCGTGGCCTATCTGGTGGAAGGCAGCGTTCGGCATTGGGACACGGTTCTGCGGGTGACGGCGCAGTTGATCGACACCGCGACGGGAGAGCAGGTGCTCTCCGACGCCTATGACCGGGACCTGTCGGCGCAGGCCCTCTTTCAGGTGCAGGATGACATTGCCGCGCGCGTCGCGGCCCAGATCGCCGAACCGCACGGGCATCTTCACCGGGCGGGCGCGCGCCTGCGGGCCGATACGCACCTGCTCGATGCCTATCAGTGCCGCCTGCTGGCCACGGAATACTGGCGCGCGCCATCGGCGGCGGAGCACCTTCGGGTGCGCGATCTTCTGGAGCGGGCCGTCACCCTCGATCCCGATTATGCCGGTGCATGGGGTATGCTTGGCATCGTTTATGGGGACGAGGTGCGCGGCGGCTACAACCCCCGGTCCGACGCGCCGCCCTTCGTGCGCGCCCTTGCGGCGGCGGAACGCTCTGTCGCGCTCGATTCGCTCAATGCAACGGGCCTCCATGCACTGTTTCTCACGCACTACCACCTAGGGAACTTCGACGCGTTCGAAACGGCGGCGAACAGGGCCCTGCGCGCCAATCCCAACTATCCCGACATGCTCGCCGATTTGGCGGCATGCCGGGCCATTCGCGGGGATCTCACACAGGGGCGGGCCCTCAGCGAGAAGGCGATCCTGCTCAGCCCCGATCCCCCGGGCTGGTATCACGCGGGGATCTGCATCGCGGAATTCGCTGCCGAGGAGTATGCGGCCGCCCTCGCAGCCGCGCGCAGAATAGGGGACGGGATGTGGAATGGCGCGGAGGTGCTGGAGGCGATGTGCCTGGGCAAGATGGGCCGCGACTTGCGCGCCACGCCCCTGATCCGGCGCTTGCATGACCGCATCCCGGATCTGGAGCACTACCTCGAACGTCTGTTCCGGACATGGCAGGTGCCGGAGCCCTTGCGCCGCAATGTGCGGGATGGGCTGGGCAAAGCGGGCGCGCTCGACGGGCACGCGCCGCTACGGTCCGGGACACCGTGAGTCACTCGGCCGGACAGGTCTCCGCAGCTATGCCACATGGCAGCGAGGATTGATCGGAGGACCACGCCCATGCTGACCCCGGCCCAGCGGATCGACCTGCTCAGGGTTGCCGTAGACGTCGCAAGGGCCGCGCCTGTTGCTCCAAGCACCGAGGACGGACCGTTCGAGGCGCAAGTGCTGCGCATCTTCCGGGCCCTGAGGGCGTAACTGGAGCGGGGCGGAACGCTCGGCGACGCGAACATGTCCGACGTCAAGGCGGCGATCGACGTCGCCTCCAGTCTGGACGGGTTGATGGACTAGGCCGGCCGGGCCTGCGGGCTCAGGTAATGAGCGCGTCGCGCAGAGAGGCCGGCGGGTCCGATTGCGGGCGCAGATCGAGCTGCGACACAAGGTCGAGCAGGTGCCCGTTCATCAGCTCCTCCGCCGCGTCATCGTCATGGCGCCGAAGCGCTTCGAGCAGCGCATGGTGGGCGTGGCTCTCGCACATGGCATTGCGCCGCCGCCAGTAGAGCGCGATCACGAGGGAGGAGCGCGAGACGAGCTGACGGATGAAGGCTTCGATCGTTGCCTGATCCGCGATCACCGCGATTTCGACGTGGAAGTGCCCCGAGAGCTTCAGCGCCAAACCGCTTTCCCCCGCGGCGAGGGCCGCGTGCTCCTCGGCGATATGGGCCTCCAGCCGGGCCATATCGGCCTCTGTCGTCCGTTGGGCGGCGGCGCGCGCAAGACGCGGCTCCAGCAGGGCGCGCGCCTCGAACACCTCGCGCGCCTCCTTCACCGTCGGCTTAGCCACGAACGCGCCGCGGTTACGTTCGATGCAGACGATGCCCTCATGGGCCAGCGCGCGCAGCGCTTGGCGAACCACGGTGCGGCCCGCGCCGAAGATCTCGCCGACCTCGTCCTCCGACAGCTTCATGCCCGGCTGAATGCGGTGCTCGTGCACGGCTTCCATCAGTTGGGAGGCGATCAACTCTGCTGTCATCGGTTGGGCCCGGGCACTTGGCATGGATGATTCCTTGGCAGAGCCGCTGCCGAGGAGCAAGAGACTCCGATTGGCAGGTAAATTGTATACGATCCTTGCCCATATTTTGAACAATACCGTCGCCACAATCGGCATTGCGGATCGAACACCCTCGGAAAGCGCCCGGGTATCGAGAACGCCGTTCGCACGCGGACTTCGTCGTGGCCACGGTGCTGCGACCGCAAAAAGGATGCTCGCGTGCGCTCCGACCTCGATCTCGAACTCGTGTCCCTGACCAAACGCTATGGCGACACCGTGGCTGTGGATGGCATCAGCCACCTGTTTCACGCGGGCACCTACGTGTGCCTTCTCGGGCCGTCCGGCTGCGGCAAATCCTCGACGCTGCGGATGATCGCCGGGCACGAGCATGTCAGCGACGGGGCGATCCTTCTGAAGGGCAAGGATATCTCTGGGCTGCCGCCAGCAAAGCGCGGCACGGCGATGATGTTTCAGAGCTATGCGCTCTTCCCGCATCTCAGCGTCGCCGACAATGTCGCGTTCAGTCTGCGCATGCGCGGGGTCGGGGCGGCGCAACGCCATCGCCGGGCGCTGGAACTTCTCGAACTGGTGGACATGGCCGGGTTCGCCGGGCGCATGCCCGCGCAACTCTCCGGGGGGCAGCAGCAGCGGGTGGCGCTGGCGCGGGCACTGATCACCGAACCGGAGGTGCTGCTGCTGGACGAGCCGCTTTCTGCCCTCGATCCGTTTCTGCGCGTCCGCATGCGGGCAGAGTTGAAGCGGCTGCAGCGGGAACTCGGGATCACCTTCGTGCACGTCACCCACGGGCAGGACGAGGCCTTGGCGCTCGCCGATGAAATCGTGGTGATGAACGAGGCGCGGATCGAGCAGGCCGGGCCCAGCCGCGAGGTGTTCGATGCGCCTGCCACCGCCTTCGTGGCGCGCTTTCTGGGCGCGCATAACGTTCTGTCGCTGCCCGACGGCCCGGTTGCCATCCGCTCGGATGCGCTGCGGATCGGCGCGACGGACGGCGCGCGGCTGGAGGGGCGCATCACGGCCGTCGAGTACCAGGGCACGCATGTCGCCCTGACGGCCGCCGTCGCCGAGGACCAGGAGGTGACCGCGCTGATGACGGACAAGGCGTTCTTCGCGTCCCCGAAGGAGCCGGGCCAGGCCGTCGGCCTGCAATGGGACACCCACGCGGCGCTCGCGTTGCGCGCCTGAACCTCACGCAGAGATCCAGACAGGAGAGTGCTATGACCACAATTTCCAAGATCCGCTATTCCCGGCGATCCGTCCTGAAGGCCGGCGGCGCGGCCGTCGCTGCCAGCGCGCTTCCGGCCCCCATGGTGTGGGGTCAGCAGACCAAGGACATCACGCTGCGCCAGTTCGGGACGGGGGTGTCAAACCTCAACGAAGTGGCCACGAAGGTGAAGGAAGACCTTGGCTTCACGCTGGAGATGACGGCGCTGGATTCCGACAGCGTCACCCAGCGCGCGGCCACGCAGCCCGACAGCTTCGACATCGCCGATATCGAATACTGGATCTGCAAGAAGGTCTGGCCCACCGGCAATCTGCAGGCGATGGATACCTCGAAGATCGACAATTACGACAAGATCGTCGGCATCTTCCGCTCCGGCAAGCTGACGCCAGAGAGCGTGATCGCCCAGGGGACGGCGCCCCACAGCGTGGGTTTCGTCGACGGCCCGGGCGGGACGAGTTTCGCCGAAGGCGAAACGGGATGGATGACGCTGATCCCCACGATCTACAACGCTGACACGCTTGGGATCCGGCCCGATCTGATCGAGCGCCCGATCTCCAACTGGGCGGAGCTGCTGAACCCCGAGTTCAAGGGCAAGGCGTCGATCCTCGATATCTCGTCCATCGGCATCATGGATATGGCGATGGTCGTGGAATCGATGGGGGAGTACACCTATCCCGACAAGGGCAACATGACCCGGGAAGAGATCGATCTGACGCTCGGCATCTTCACCGAGGCCAAGAAAAACGGCCAGTTCCGCGCCTTCTGGAAGACCTTCGATGAAAGCGTGAACCTGATGGCCTCGGGCGAGGTGGTGATCCAGTCGATGTGGTCGCCCGCGATCACCGCGGTTCGGAGCCAGGGCATCCCATGCGTCTACCAGCCGCTGGAAGAAGGCTATCGATCCTGGGGCGGCGGCATCGGACTGTCAGCCAACCTGTCCGGTCTGGAGTTGGATGCAGCCTATGAATACATCAACTGGTACCTTTCCGGCTGGGTCGGCGGC
>JBCDGG010000202.1:0-7264 GCA_038757905.1 Pseudomonadota bacterium
CCGGGCCGCATGATCGAGGCCGGGATGTAGGTGATCGCATCGGCCGCTTGCCGGCTCATGCCGAGCGTCAGGGCCAGATTGGGGTTCGGGTCGCCGTCGATCGCCAGGATCTTCCGTCCGGTCTCGGCGAAGATGCGGGACAGCGTCCCCGCAATTGTCGTTTTCCCCGAACCGCCCTTGCCAACAGTAGCAATTTTCATGCGATCCTCCCTGAAAGTGTTATCTTGTGGCCCACTGAGGAGCGTGCATGAGCTTAACAAATGGGTGGAAACACGCGCGTGAACAAGTCCAAAGACGCTGACGACCGTTTGCCTCTAACGATCCTGACGGGCTTTCTCGGGTCTGGAAAGACGACGCTGCTGAACCGCTATATTCGATCGCCCGAGGGGGTTGATACTGCGGTCTTGGTCAACGAGTTCGGTGAGATCGACGTCGACGGGGCGGTGCTGGGCGCCGCGCTCGGCGACGCGCGGCTGCTGACGCTGCCCAACGGCTGCGTGTGCTGCGAGGTTCAGGAGGATCTGGCCGCGGCGATCATTGATCTGGCCGACAGGCGCGCGGCGTCCGACATCGGGCATTGCGTCATCGAGACCACGGGACTGGCCGAACCCGGCAGCATTCTGCGCGGGCTCGCGCATGATCCGCGCCTGCGCGCGCGCGTCGTCGCGGGCCAGACGATTACCGTGGCCTCGGCAGCCAGCACCGCGGCCGAGTTGAGCCGCTTTGCCGAAGCTGCGTCGCAGGTCGCCTTGGCGGATCGGATCGTGGTGACGAAGTCGGATATCGCAGACCCGGGCGCGGTTGCGCGCGCCATGGAGGAGCTGGCGGCGCGAAACCCGCTCGCCAAGATCGATGTTGCCGACGAGACCACGGATGTCGCCTGTCTCTTTCGCCCACCGGATCAGCCGTGCACTGTCCCTGCCACGGTCCGTCACGTGCACACCCATGGGATCGCGACGTTCTCGGTCTCGATGCCCGACGCTCTGGATGCGGACCTTTTCCGCGACGTGATGTCGTTCTGGATCATGCGCCACGCCGAGCGGCTTTTGCGGATCAAGGGCGTCGTTCGGTTTCGGGGGGACCCGACTGCGCGGCTCCTCAACGTCGTGCATGACGTTGCCGACATGAGACCTCTGGGCGACGCGGGTCCCTCGGCCCTCGTCTTCATCGGCATCGGCCTGCCCGAGACCGAGATTCGCAGAGACATCGCTCGTTGCGTCTGAACGACCCGCGCACGCGGCCGGTTCTCAGACAAAGGGCACAATGCTACTTTTTCCCCGCTCACTGGGGAGGAGACAAATGAGACACCTAAAGCGCGCCGTTCGGGCCACTGTTCTGGGCGCAGTAGCGTCCTCGGCGATTGCGGCAGGGGCTCTGGCCGAGACGACTTTCATCGTTGCCGTTCCGTCCGATCCAGGCCAGTTCAACCCTGCGATCACGACGGGTGCCCATGTGCACGCGGTTGCGGATTCGATGTTCAACGGGCTGGTCGCGCTCGACGAGACTCTGTCGCCAATTCCCGATCTGGCAACGGAGTGGACCGTCTCCGAGGACGGGACGACCTATGAGTTCAAACTTGCCGAAGCCACGTGGCATGACGGGACGCCGTTCACCTCCGCGGACGTGAAGTTCACCTTCGAAGAGGTCCTGTTTCAGCATCATGCCCGCACCAAATCCGGGCTGAGCGACGTCGTCACGGGGATCGAAACGCCGGACCCTCGTACCGTGGTCTTCCGGCTCTCGGCGCCGCACCCGGCGCTGCTGCGTCGCTTCGACGTCACCGAGGCGCCGATCCTGCCCAGGCATCTCTATGAGGGCGCCGGCGACCCGACGGAGGCTGCGCAAAATGCCAACCCCATCGGCACGGGACCCTATCGCTTCGTGTCGCACGCGCCGGGCGACCGGGTCGTGCTCGAAAAGAACGCCGACTACTTCAAGGGCGACACATCGGATGCCGACCGGGTGGTGTTCCGCATCATTCAGGACGCCGAGACCGCGCTTCTGGCCTTCGAGCGCGGAGAGGTCGACTACATCCCGCGGATCGGCGGGCAGAACATCGGCCGCGCCGAGGCGGCCGGACAGGTCCTCACCGCGACCGCGGGCCCGGGCGGCGGCAATTGCATCATGACCGTCTCGTTCAATCTAGAGCGCGCGCTTCTGCAATCGGCCGATCTGCGCCGCGCCGTGGCGCAAGGCATCGATCGGGATCGGCTGAACGAGCAGGTCCTCTTCGGGCGCGGCAATGTGGCGAATGCCCCGTTCTCGAGCGCGATCGGCTGGGCCCACGCCGAGGAGACGCTTTCGGCGCTCACCCACGATCCCGAGGCGGCGATGGCCTCGCTCGATGCCGCGGGTCTGGCTCCGGACGCGGACAATATCCGCGCCGAGATCGACATGGTGCATTTCCCGACCTTCAGCAAATACGCCGAGCTGATGGCGCAGGATCTGGCGGAGGTCGGGATCAAGCTGACCTCCCGCCCCCTGGACCGTCCCGCCGCCATCGACGCGATCTTCAAGGAGCGCGACTTCGACACCAACCTGATCTCGTACTGCAACGGCGTGGACCCCGAGATCGGCATCAAGCGGATGTATGTGTCGGACAATATCGGCCCAATTCCGTTCTCGAACGCCTCGGCCTATCGCAACGACAAGATCGACGCGCTCTTCGCCGTCGCGGGCAGCACCGCCGACCAGGACGAACGCGCCGAGGCCTATGGCGACATCCAGGCGATCCTCGCCGCCGATCTTCCTTATTTCTGGCTGGTCGAGACCGTCCGGATCACCGCCGCAAGCGACCGGTTCACGGGCTATCGGCCATGGACGGGACACTATCTCGAGACGCTTCAGCTCGTCGAATAGGCAGCGATGCTGCGGATCACGCTCCTCCGATCCGCCCAGGCCTTCGTGATGCTCTGGGCGGTCGCGACAGCGCTGTTTTTGCTCCTCCAGGCCGTCCCCGGCGGTCCTGTGACCGCCCTCACAGGCGACTTCGCCGACGCCGACACGGTGGCCCGGATCGAGGCGCGGCTGGGGCTCGATCAGCCCCTGGGAGAGCAGTACCGACGGTTTCTCGGCCTTCTTGCCTCGGGCGACGTCGGGCACTCCTATACCTACGGGCGTCCCGCGTTGCAGGTCGTCTGGGCGCACCTTCCTGCAACGCTGATCCTCGCCGTTCCCGCAATCCTGCTGGCTGGACTGTTGGGCCTGCCGCTTGGCATCAGAGCGGCGCGGGGCGGCCGGTTGTCGGCGCTGATCAAGGCCGCGGCGCTCATCGCCTTCGCGATGCCTGTCTTCTGGCTGGGCCACATGCTGCGGCTCACACCCGGCTTCGGAGAGGTCTTTCCGGTTCAGGGCATGGCGGATGCCCGGGCCTTTCACGAGGGCGTCGCCCATGCGCTCGATGTGGCGCACCACGCCGTTCTGCCCTGTTTGACGCTGGTTCTGCATCAGATGGCCTACACCGTCCTGATCACCCAGCGCGCGATGGTGTGGCAGATGGGCCGCCCATACATTCGGACCGGGTTCGCCAAGGGCGCGTCGCGACGCCGTGTGGAGTGGCACCATGCCTTGCCCAATGGCGCCGCCCCGATCATCGCGCTTTTCGGCAACCGGATCGGCTGGTTCCTGTCGGGCGCGATCCTCGTCGAAGTGGTCTTTGCCTGGCCGGGACTTGGACAGCTGACTGTGGCAGCGATCCAGAACCGCGACACGCCCCTCGTCGTCGGGATTGTCTTGGTGGGCTGCCTCTTCACGATGCTCGGCAACTTGCTGGCGGATCTCGCGCAGATGGCGAGCGATGTGCGGCTCCGGGATGGGACCGACACGGCGTGAGTGCGATCGAGCAAAGATCGATCTATGCCACAGATATCTTCTGGCGACCCGGGCGCGTTCTTGCGGTTGCTCTGCTCCTGCCGGTCCTTGTGGCGGCCCTCTTTCCAGAGATGTTCGCGCCCTTCAATCCGCAGGGCTCCGCCGGCGCCGCGCTCATGCCGCCGGGACCCGATCACCTCCTCGGCACGGACGATCTTGGACGGGATCTTCTGTCGATGCTGGTTCATGGGGCGCGGAGCGCCATCGTTCTCGCGGCAGCGGCGGTCGTCCTGACGATCGCCGTCGGCGGAGGTCTGGGGATCATCGCCGGTCTGGCCGGCGGACTTGCGGACGCCGCCCTCATGCGTTTTGCCGAGTTCATAGCCATCCTGCCGCGGCTTCTGGTTCTCTTGTTGCTGGCAACGCTGCTCGGCCCTTCGCTCGAGCTTGCGGCCATAACCATCGGCCTGATGTCTTGGCCTGGGCTTGCGCGCATTGTGCGCGCCGAGACACGGGCCCTGAAACACGCCGAACATGTCCTGGCGGCCCGTGCCCTCGGCGCCTCCGAGTGGCGGATCGGCGTGCGGCATGTCGCCCCCGCGGCGCTAGTCCCGGCGTTCTCAGTGATCGGACCCATCGCCACGGCGGCGATCCTGACGGAAGCGGGCTTGAGCTACTTGGGCCTTTCGGATCCCGAACTGATCAGCTGGGGCGATCTGGTCCGAAACGGCCAGCGGTTCTTTCACCAAGGCTGGTGGCTTTCCCTGTTTCCGGGGATGGCCATCGTCGCAACGTGCCTCGGCCTCACGCTTTTGGGGCTCGACGAAACCGACGGGGGCGGGCCGCACGCCACGTGACGGACCGCGACCCTGCGTCGCTTGCTAGTTGGCCCGGTGCGGATAGGCTGGCGTAGGAGTAGGAGTGCATTCTATGTGTCTCGGGATCCCCGGACAGATCGTCGAAATCGCAGATGCAGCGACCAACATCGCCGTGGCCGACGTCTCTGGCGTCCGGCGCAGGGTGAACGTGACCTGCGTGGCCGGGGGCGACGTGAACGACCTCGTCGGATGTTGGGTCCTCATCCATGTCGGCTTTGCAATGGCGCTCATCTACGAGGACGAAGCGCGCAAGACCATGGAAACGCTGATCAGTCTCGGCGAGGCGCAGGAGGAGTTCGACGCCATGTTGGCCGGCGACCGGGCTGTGGCGGGTATCCCGTGAAGTACATCGAGGAGTTCCGCGACCCGAAGGCTGCCCGCGGCGTGATCGACGCCATCGCGCAGGTGGCGGACGAGATCGGCGCGACGCGCGACGCGCCCGTCAGGATCATGGAAATCTGCGGTGGGCACACCCATGCCATCTTCCGCTACGGGCTCGACAAGCTCGTTCACGAGGGGATCGAGTTCATCCATGGTCCCGGATGCCCGGTCTGCGTGCTGCCGATGAGCCGCGTCGACGAATGCATCGAGATCGCCGAGAGGCCGGAGGTCATTTTCACCACCTTCGGCGACGCAATGCGGGTGCCTGGGACAGGCAAGTCCCTCCTGCAGGCGAAGGCAGCGGGCGCGGATGTGCGGATGGTCTATTCGCCGCTCGACGCGCTTGAGCTGGCGCGCCGCAATCCCGCGCGCCAGGTCGTGTTCTTCGGACTGGGCTTCGAGACGACGACGCCCTCCACGGCACTGTCCATCCAGCAGGCGGACCGCGAGGGCCTTGGGAACTTCACCGTATTCTGCAACCACATCACCGTGCCGCCGCCGATCAAGGCCTTGCTCGACGACCCACATATGGTTCTCGACGGGTTCGTGGGGCCCGGTCACGTCTCGATGGTGATCGGCACGCGGCCCTACGACTTCATTCCGCAGGACTACGGCAAGCCGATTGTGGTTGCGGGATTCGAGCCGCTCGATCTGCTCCAATCGGTTCTTATGGTGCTCCGCCAAATCGCCGAGGGCCGGGCCGAGGTCGAAAACCAGTACGCCCGCGTGGTTCGCAAGGATGGCAACGCGGCCAGTCTTGCCGCCGTCCACGCCGTCTATGAGCCGCGCCCGTCTTTCGAATGGCGAGGGCTGGGCGAGATCGACAAGTCCGGTCTCAGAATTCGCGACCGCTACGCCGCATTCGACGCTGAGGTGCGGTTCGGTGTCGGCTACGGAGCCGGGCCGCGCAAGATCGCGGAGCCTGAGGGCTGCTCCTGCGGGTTCGTGATGACAGGGCGCATGAAACCCACCGGGTGCTCGATGTTCGGCTCCGAATGCACGCCGGAAACGCCGCTTGGCGCGCTTATGGTGTCCTCCGAGGGCGCCTGCGCGGCCTACTGGCAATATGGCGGCAGGCGCCAGGCGGCCGAGACAGAGCTAGCAGATCCGCGGTAGCTGATCGCCGACCAGCATATCGACGATACGCTGGCCGCCGAACACAGTGGTCATTGTCACCGGGACCGGACCCTGCTCGATCGCGCGCCCGATCACCACGGCCTCCCGTCCCGCTTCCGTGTCGCGCATGGCGGCCAGCGCGGCCTCGGCCTCGGCTTCGGGCACGAACAGGACCAGCGTGCCTTCATTGGCGAGATAGAGCGGGTCCAAGCCTAGGATCTCGCACATGCCCTTGACCTCGGCCCGGACAGGAAGGCGGTTTTCGTCGATCTCGACGCTGACGGCTGCGGCCTCCGCCATCTCGTTCAGTGCGGAGGCCACGCCGCCCCGCGTGGCGTCTCGCGCAGCGCGCACCCCGGGCGCGGCGCGCAGGACCGCCTGCATCAGACCAGACAGCGACCGGCAATCGCTCTCAATCGGGGCGGAGAGAGCCAGATCCCCGCGTGCGGCCAGAATTGTCGCCCCATGATCGCCGAGAACGCCGCTGGCAATGGCAATGTCTCCCGGCTCGATCCGGTCCGAGGACAGCGCGCGGCCCGCTTCGATGACCCCAAGGCCCGACGTGGTGATGTAGAGGCCGTCGGCCGATCCGCGTTCGACGACCTTCGTGTCTCCGGTCACGATGCGCACGCCCGCCTGTCTTGCCTCCGAGGCCATGGTGCCGACGATCCGGCGCAGGCGCTCGACGTCGAACCCTTCTTCGATGATGAACGAGGCCGACAGCCAAAGCGGCTGAGCTCCCCCCACAGCGAGATCGTTGATGGTTCCGCAGACCGCGAGCGATCCGATGTTGCCCCCCGGGAATTCGAGGGGCGTCACCACGAAACTGTCGGTGGTGAACGCAAGCGCGGCACCCGGCCGTGAAAGCGCCTCGGCAGAGAGGCGCGCCTGATCCTCCATCCCCGGCGGATCGAACGCGGGGACGAACACGCTGCCGATCAGGGCTTGCATCGCCTTTCCGCCGCCCCCATGGGCCAAGGTGATCCTGTCGTCGCGCAGGACCGGCGCGCTGCTGCGGCGTGAGCGTGACGTCATCCCGAACGTCCTCTCGCCAGCGCAATCGCCGCCTGCCCCAGGGC
>JBCDGG010000203.1:0-7219 GCA_038757905.1 Pseudomonadota bacterium
AGAGTCCGCGTGACCGAAGTCATGCGCAACGCAAACCTCCCCCCGGATGCACGCTGAATGGGCATGGGCGCCTAATCCGCAGGCATCACAATAGCGGGCTCATTGGGACAGGAACAGCATCATCGGGCCGCCCCGTTTTGCGGTCGCCCGGTGGCTGCGCTAGACTGGGCCCGATGCAGCGCGCGGCCTTCCACAAGCTTTTCAAATCACCCGGTCCGGTCGTGCTGCCGGTCATTCATGTGCTCGACACGCCCCGCACGCTGGCGAATGTGGGCAAGCTCGTATCGGCCGGTGCGCCGGGTTGCTTTCTCATCAACACCACGACTTCGGCGCGGAGCGCTTTCTGCCGATCATCCGGGACGTGCGCGCGCGCTTTCCGTCGCTTTGGATGGGTGTGAACTTCCTCGCGGTGACCGGGCGCGCGGCCTTCCCGCTCCTGGGGGAGTTGGCCCGCGAGGGCTGCATGGTCGACGCCTATTGGGCCGACGACGCGCGGATCGACGAGTTCGGCGACAACGCTGAAGCCCGGGAGATCGCACGCGTCTACGACACGTGCGGCTGGCGGGGGCTCTACTTCGGAGGGACCTGCTTCAAGAAGCAGCGCACAGTCGACCCGGCCCATTACGGGGACGCGGCGCGCCAGGCCCGCGCCTTCATGGATGTGGTCACGACGTCGGGCGTCGCAACGGGGCACGCCGCCGGGACGGACAAGATCAGGACGTTCCGCGAGGCCCTTGGGGACGGGGCGCTCGCGCTCGCCTCGGGCATCACGCCGGAGAACGCCGCCCGCTACGCCGACGTCGATTGCTTCATGGTGGCGACGGGCATCAACGAACCCGATAACTTCTACGACATAGACCCCGCGCGCCTGGAGGCGCTCCTACACGTCGCGCGGGGGCTTGGAGCGCAGGGAGACGACCATGACCGATGATGCAGGCCCAAGGGATGATCGCTGGTATCTCAGGATCATGGCGCCCAACACCAAGGGCGCACGGTTTGCATGGCTCGACCCGACGTCGATCTACATCAACGCGCGCGCCTTCCGTGATCTGCTCGACGATCTGATGGCCGACCTGGCGGGCGTGGACTACGATGTGGTGGCCGGGTTGGACGCCATGGGCTTTGTTCTGGGATCGGCCCTGGCCGCACGGTCCGGCGTGGGCTTTCTGCCCATTCGCAAGGCGGGCAAGCTGTGCGTCGAGACCGACGTGGTTCGCTTCGACAATTATTCCGGTCGGACCCAGGAGATGGAGATGCGGATGCCGGCTTTCGCGGAGGGCACCCGGGTTCTGCTGGCCGATCAATGGGTCGAGACCGGGGGCACCATGGACGGGGCGATGCGCCTTGTCGAACGCCAGGGCGGCGTGGTCGCGGGGCTCGTTGCCATCGCGATCGAGGAGAACGCACGGACCGACCGCTACCGCGCTACCCTTCCATGCGTGTCGGCCGTGGTTCCGGGCTCGCGCTGGCAGGAGGAGTGCAACGCCCAGCGCCTCTCCAGCTTCGCGAGCTACCGCCCCGAACTGGCCTTTCCCTCCTGAGGCTGCACCCGCGAGAGGCCCCTTGGGCGGTGACGCGGGCGGCCGTGGTTCACGGGGCCGAGACGACGAAGCGTAACGCGCCGGGAGACACGCCCACGCCGTTGACCGGGGTCAGGTCCTGCGGGCATGCCGACATGACGGCGATCACATCGGCCTCTGCCCGGAAGGACACCCTGTCGCCCGGCGCGGCGACCGGCGCGGCGAAGTGCGTCTGGCCCGCGGGGCCGATAGGCACATTCATCCAGATGTTGAACGGCGCCGGCACGAGCCAGGCCGGCTGGCCGATCGCGGCAAGCGCCATGCACAGATTGTCGGCACAATTGTCGTGGTATGTGGCACAGCCCAGCTCGCGGTACCGCGCGTGGTCGCACGAGGCCACGAGCGTATCGTGCACGCCGGGCGAGCTGTCTTCGGTGAGCGTCAGCAGCACCCGCCGGTCGCTCGACACCAGGCCATCGCCGACCTTGGGAAAGATCGAGCCCAAGGCCGTGTGCAGATGCGCCATCGACAGATATTCCCGCGCGTCGTCTGCGGCGAACGCCCAGAAATCGCAGACCTGATGCCCGCTTGGATTGATAACGGAAAGGGTCTGGCCTTTCTCTACACGCACCGCGATCCCGCACCGCGCCTCGATGGTGTAGGTCCGGCCGAGCACGGGGCGCCCGTCGGCCGAGACGGCCAGATCCACACTGCGGTTCGTTCCATGGGGGCGAAGGGCCCGATCTGCGTGCATGGGATGGTCGGCCCCTTGAATGCGTGCATGCCTATCCTGCAGGTCTGCCAGGGCCCGCGCAACTCTCCGGCCGTGCGCGGCCGCGCGGCCGGCAACGCGTTGCGCGGCCCCCACGGAGCACAGCCTGCACAGCAGGCCCAGTGCCCCCCTCGCGTCTCTTCCACCGCCATGCCGGTTGGGACGACGCGCACGCGCACGAGGCGCGCCGACCGGAACGCGCGCCGCTCCGCTGGCCCCGCATGCCTGTCCCCGGGGCAGCGCCTATGTGGGCCGCAGCGACCGCTAAGGCCACTCCTGAGGAGCACTCTGGCTCGAACGCGCAGGGGGCCCTGCGCGCCGGATCTCACGGGCCACACTCCAACCCGCGGCGCGGCTCTTCTCGCGTTGGCAGCCAGACCCGGCCCGCCCATTTCCCCTGCGCATCCAGTCTCTAGACACGATCCGTGGCCCCCTCTCTGAGAACAGGGCGTTGACGCTGCACGGTCTAAGATGCTTCGCTGGCGCATAGTCCCTGCCCCAGAGGCAAGGGGATCGGGGCATGGGGGGAATACATGGCCGACGTCGCACAAGCGCTGACCGAGACGCAACACCGGTTTGTCACGAAGTACCTTGCTTTCAGGCCAGTGCCAGAGGCCGACGGCGCCTCGGCCCCAGACGCACCAGCGGAAGCACGGACGAATGACAAGGGCGGATTTGTCGAGCTGCAGAAGATGCGTCTGGTCTGGGACTCCGCCCGCAAGGCCGCCATCGCGCAAACGCAGGGTCTGCACGACGAGATCATGAAGATCTATGCCAACGCACCGGATCAGGCCGATATCGCCGCCGCGAGCCAGAACCAGTTCTCGCTCTTCGAAGCCATCGACGAAAAGCTCCTCGACAAGCTCGACGATGCCCTGAACGCGTCGGATGCCGATGCGCGCCGGCGCCTCGAGGGCGAAGCGGGTGTGATCGCGCGGGCCTATCTCGACATGCTCGATGCCCATCCCGTGGCCGCGATCATCGACGACAATCCGTTCCGCGCCGTGCCCGTTGCGGCGGGCCTGCGCAAGGCGCTGAGCGCGCTTGCGGCCCGGCTGAGCTAAGGAGGTCCCACCATGGCCCATGTAGAACCCGACCGCGACACCGAGTACCGCGCCTACCTGGCCAAGATCGGTCAGGTGCAAGCCACCTGGAACGACTTCGTCAAGAGCATGAGCCGGCGCACCGATCTGTGGATTGCCGAGATCGGCCTGAAGCAGAGGGGCAAGAAACCGGCTGTCTCGCCCGCGCCGCCGCGGGATCTGCCCGCGCCACCCGCTCAGGTGATCCCGCAGAAGGTCGACGTGATCCAGGCGCGGCATACCCTGCAGGCCAGCATCAAGCCCGACGAAATCGGCCGGATGTTCACGGCCGAGCCCACCAAGAAGACGGCGGGCGACCAGAGGGTTCTCGACGCGCTGGGCGAGTATCACTCCCTCGCCGACAAGTCCGGCCCGGAGGCGCAGGCGGCGCTCAAGGAGACGCTGAGGGCCTGCTCGGATTGGCTGCGCCAGACCGAGGACGAAGCCGGGCAGACGATCGACAAGGGCGATCGCTACAAGGAGATCAACCGCCTGCACGCGAAAGCGCTGGAGGAAAGCATCGAGTTGTCGCTCAAGGCAAAGTCCGACCGCGGGCAGTTGCTCGACGGCGGCAGCGATGCCTGGGACAGCGTGCGCGGCATCGCGAGCTTCGACGCGGGCCTGATCGACGCGTATCAGGAGATCCGCAATAATCCCGACAAGGGCAAGAACAGCCGCGATGCGGTTACAGCCCTGCAGGGCATCCTTCGCGCGATTCCGGCCGATGGTAGCGCGGCCGCCATGCGCACGGCCATCGAAGCCGAAATCGCCGATCTCGAAGAGACATGGGGCTTCATCGACACGATGGGCAGTCGCGACGACGAACGCTGGGCCACCAGCCGCGTCTGGTCACCCGAAGGGTCCGCCATCCGGATCGAATCCGCTCAGAACTGCCGCGATACGAACGGTGCCAGCAGTCCGGCGGGCCGGCCCGGCACAGAGGAGGCGCAGATCCGCAAGTTCCTCGGCCAGATCGAGGCCGAAGCCTCGCGCAGCGACGTCTATGCCGAGGTGCTCAAGATCATCGGCAACTCCGATCACCCCGAACCGGTGCCGATGTCGCTCGGCAAATACGCCGCCGCGTTCGGCGATTCCGCCGCCACCGGGGCCGTCGACATGGACACGCTCGATTGCCTCGACGACCATCCCCATGAGATGGAGGGCACCGGCGAGAAGGTAGGCCATGTGCGCGGCGAGTTGGTGCTGCACTTCCTCGAAGAACGCATCTACATGCAGGGCAATGGCGGCGACTATGCGGATGGCCATGAGCGCTGCCTGAAGGACAACTCGCTGCAGAACCGCTACCGTGAAGAACTCGGCCAGACCGATTTCAGCTGCGAGTTCAGCTGCGCCTACCACGAGCACGATGCCGGCCACGGCGACTTTCGCGGCACCACCAGCAGCGGCAAGGTGACCGTTGTCCGCGGTGTCGATCTGAAAGCGGCCGCCAAGCCCTATCTTGACCGTCCGGCCCTGCCCAAATCCGAGATCGAGGTCGTCGACGTCACCGAGAACGCTCAGAAGCAGCTCGAAGACGCCTGGGCGGGATGCCTTCGCCTGATCGAGCAGAACGTGAAGTACGGCACCAAGGGCAAGGAGGAGTTCAACGCCCTCAACCGCTGGATCGAGATGCGCTACAATGGCGACGCCCAGCAGATCAAGGCCGCGCAGACCTCTTATGAGACGGCGTATAATGCGCGCCTGGACGCTTACAACACGCAGCTGGCCGCGGCCGGCAAGGTCAACAAGGAGCTTCAGCAGAGCCGCACGGAACGGGCCAGTCTTCTGCTGTCGGAACCGCCCCGCAACGTGGAGAGCGAATACTTGGCGTCGCTGCGGGCGGGGAGGGCGAAGACCGGCGGCAACGACAGTGCCAAGAACGCGGTCAGAACGGACTGGAAGTCCTACACGTTCGAGTACGAGAATTGCGCGGCCTGCACCCTCGGCGCGATCACCGGCACCACTTCGACCGGGGCGGTCGAGAGCTTTCTTGAATCGCGCGGCCTTCCCCGCGAAAAGGTGGACCAATTCAAGGGCGTGCAGGATCACACGCTGTTCTACCGCGCCGAGGTCGGGGCGCTTGATCCAAGTGTGGCCTTCAACGGAGAGAACCTCGCCAACGACAACCAGGCGCCCGTCGTCGGCGACGCGCAACTGCGCGGCATCCGCGAGATGATCGCGGCCACCGTGAAGAAACGCAACGAGGCCGACAGCGATCCGCACCCGCCGAAGGAGCTGGTGGCCGTGCAGGACGGCATCCCCGAAAGAGGCCAGATGCACGACATGGACACGTTGCGCGGCCGGATGGAGAAGTATCCCGACGGCACCCAGTTTCAGGTATTCCTCGCGGCGGGCGGGTTCCAGCACTGGGTCTATGCCGAAGTCTACAACGGCAAGCTGGTGATGGAGGATTACCAGCTTGCCACCGACAATGGCCGCGACGATCCCGCAGGCGCGGCCGGATACTCGGACGGCGCGCCGCAGCACCCTGTCAACTCGCAGCAGGATGTCTTTACCGAAGGCATGTTCATCGCGATCACCCCGAAGGACGCCGAGGGGCTTCCCGACCCGCTGCTGAGCGCAGACTGGCCCCAGATCGGCTCGCCCGAGGCCATCGTGATCGACCTTGTCGTGAAGGCGAGCCTCAAGATCCCACGGTTCCTCGACACTCCGGGCGCCCTGGAGACTGCCTGGGCAAGCGCCCTTGCCGAACACGCCGACGCGCTTGAACAATATCGCCCTGTCGCCAAGGAGATCGCCGCCAAGCTGGAGGCGTTCAACCGCATCGCCGGAGAGAGTGGCGAAGTGACGTCCGCCCGGATCGACCGGGCGTCCGTCGTTCTGGCGGAGTTGACCGCATTGTTGCACGCAGTCACGCCGCCGCAGCTGCGCAACACGCTGGAAGACCGGATGCTGCGGGAGGTGACGCGCGGGATCAACGGGCTTCGCGTTGCGCTCGATGGCGCCGTGAAGCAACGCGCGATGGACGACCTGATGGGGCATCTGACCGGAGAAGGGGCGGAGTTGCGCCGCAATCTGGAAGCGAAGGCCGCCGAAATCAGCGGGCTCTTCGGACAACAGATCGGCCCCGTTTGCAACGCGTGGGATCGGATCTCGCCCCTGTTCGAACAGGATGGGTGGAGCAACGAGACGCTCGACGATGCCGATGCGATCGCGACGGACCTGAAGAAGGCGTGTCAGCCCTTCGGCCCGCCGCTTGGGGTGCTGCTGACGGAGAAGTTCCGCAACCCGGTCAAGGAGAAGATCGCGCTCGAGACGAGCGAATTCGAATCCGATCTGGCCAGCAAAACAGGCAGTGTAGCAGACGCCCTTGCGAATTGCGCGCGCCTTGCCGCAAGGTTCGGCCATGACGAAGGAACGCTCCGGGCCGCGCTGCAGGCCGCCCAGTCCTTCCTGACCGGGGTGGGTCAAACCGCCGAGGACATTTGGGGTGCCGATGGATCGACCGCCGTTGCCACCCTGTCGGACATCGGCCGGAACCTGGACCTGTTCGCCGCGCATGTCGATACGAACAGGGATCGCCTGTCGGCGCGGTTGTCGGCGGTCGTCTTCGGGCCCAGCCGCGAAAACATTGCCAAGAAGAGCGCTTTGGATGAGGCGATCGAGACGAAGCAAAAGGCATCGAATCCGCTGGGATGCCTCGACGAGATCGAGGAGATCAACAACGGGCTGGGTCTTATGAAGAACGCCAAGCTTTCGGGCGCCGCCACCGCCGTGCGCGAGGCCTATGCCGAGGAACAGGATCTCGCAGGCGCGAAGACGTCGGCCGCCATCGCGGCGTTCAAGAAGACCTTTCCGATCGCGCGGAAGAGCGATTTCAACGG
>JBCDGG010000204.1:0-7041 GCA_038757905.1 Pseudomonadota bacterium
GCTCCTTCTCGGCGTCGGCGAGCCAGGTCACGACATCGCTGCCGGCCTCCTTCGGTTCGGGAGACGCGGCGCTCTCCTCCCTCACCTTGGGCGAAATACTCCCGGGGGTCTGGGGGCCGGGGCCCCCAGCCTCGGCCACACTCTCCCGCGGCTGGGCCTTGCCGCCGTGATGGCTGGCGCCGGCCTCGTCGTGGAACTCGAAATCCTCGCGGAACATCGCCAGCAGGTGCTCTTCGAGGCCCATCACCAGCGGATGCACCAGCGTGTCGAAGAGCACATTCGCCCCTTCGAACCCCATCACCGGCGAGTAGCGTGCCGGGAAGTCCTGAACATGGACCGGGGCGGAGATCACCGCGCAGGGGATGCCCAGGCGTTTGCCGATATGGCGCTCCATCTGGGTGCCGAGGATCATCTCCGGCGCCAGATCCTCGATCCGCGCCTCGACCTCCAGGTAATCGTCGGTGACCAGCGCCTCGACGCCGTACTCCTTGGCGAGCGATCTGATATCGCGGGCGAACTCGCGATTGTAGCAGCCCAAGCCCACCACCTCGAAGCCCATCTCGTCGCGCGCCACGCGGGCCATCGCCTTGACATGGGTCGCGTCGCCGAAGAGGAACACGCGCTTGCCCGTGAGATACGTGGAATCGACCGATTTCGACCACCAAGGGAAGCGCAGGCGCCGCTCGTCGGCCTCGGGCGCCACCCCGGCGATTTCCGCCACCTCGGCGATGAAGTCGCGCGTGGCGCCGGTGCCGATGGGTACGGTCTTCGTCCAGGGCTGGCCCATCTCGCGGGAGAGCCAGCGCGCCGCCGCCTCGCCCGTCTCCGGGTAGAGCAGCACGTTGAAATGCGCCGCGCCCAGGCGGGCGATATCCGACGGCGTGGCGTCCATCGGGGCGACCACGTTCACCTCGACCCCGAGATCGGCAAGGAGCCCCGTGATCTCTTCGACATCGTCGCGGTGCCGGAAGCCCAGGCCCGTCGCGCCGAGGATGTTCGCGGTGACGCGCTCCGTCTTCTCTACCGGCTTGGCCAGATGGCGGACGATCTGAAAGAACGTCTCGTCGGCGCCGAAATTCTCCTTGCGCGAATAGCTCGGCAGTTCCAGCGGGATGATCGGAACGGGCAGACCCATGGTTTCGGCCAGACCCGCGGGATCGTCCTGGATCAGTTCCGCCGTGCAGGAAGCGCCGACGATGATCGCCTCGGGCTGGAAGCGCGCGTAGGCATCGGCCGCCGCGGCCTTGAACAGCTCGGCGGTGTCGGCACCGAGGTCCTGCGCCTGGAACGTGGTATAGGTGACGGGCGGGCGATGGTCGCGCCGCTCAATCATCGTGAACAGGAGATCGGCATAGGTGTCGCGCTGGGGGGCGTGCAGCTCGTAGTGCAGAGCTTTCATGCCCGTGGCGACGCGCATCGCGCCGACATGGGGCGGGCCTTCATATGTCCAGACGGTGAGTTTCATGGTTCGCTTCTGGGGCGCTGCCCCAGACCCCGGAGTATTTGGGCCAAGATGAGGGTGGGGGCTGGCATTACTCGGCGGCCTCCATTTTGAGGGCCGCTTTGCGGCGGAGCGGGCGGGAGAAGAGGCCAGCGAGATCGCCCGCCTGTTCGTAGAAATGGACCGGCGTGAAGACGAGCTCGATCGCCCATTTGGTGGAGAGCCCTTCGGCCTCCAGCGGATTGGCGAGGCCGAGGCCGCAGACCGTGAGGTCCGGCCGGGCGGCGCGGCAGCGGTCGAGCTGCAGATCGACATCCTGACCTTCGGAGATGGTCGGCCCTTCGGGGATGAGCGCGAGATCGGGGTCGTGCAGGCCCTTGTGGATGTAGGGGGAGCCGATCTCGACCGCTGTCATGCCGCATTCCCGCGTGAGGAAGCGGGCCAGCGGGATTTCGAGCTGACTGTCCGGGAAGAAGAAGACCGACTTGCCGACCAGTTCCTGCGCCTGGGTTGCGATCGCCTTGCGAGCACGGGCGCGGGGCGCGGCGGTGACCTGTTCGAAGCGGTCCGCCGGGACGCCGAATTCCCGCGCGAGCGCGCCGAGCCAGCCCGTCGTGCCCTCCTCTCCGAAGGGGAAGGGCGCAGCGATGTGACGGGCGCCGCGCCGCTCCAGCGCGGCGGCGGTATCCGACAGGAAGGGTTGGGTGAGGGCGAAGACGGTGTTCGGGCCGACTTCCGGGTAGGCATCGGCGCGGGGGGCGGGCAGTACCTGCACATTGTCGATGCCGAGACCAGCCACAAGCGCCTTCATCTGGTCCTCGACCACATCGGGCAGCGCGCCAACGAGCAGGAGGTTGCGCCGGTCGGTCGGCGCCAGTTCGGGGACCATGGCGGCGAGGCAGGCATCTTCGCCCTGGGTGAAGGTCGTCTCGATGCCTGAGCCGGAATAGTTCATCACCCGCACATGGGGGGCGTGCACACGGGTCAGACGCTCGGCGGCATTGGCGAGATCGAGCTTGATGACCTCGGACGGGCAGGAGCCCACCAGGAAGAGCTGGCGGATATCGGGGCGGCGGGCGAGGAGGCGCGCGACTTCGCGGTCCAGCTCCTCATGCGCGTCGGCCATGCCGGCGAGGTCTTTCTCCTCCAGGATGGCGGTGCCGAAGCGCGGCTCGGCGAAAATCATGACGCCGGCCGCCGATTGCAGGAGATGCGCGCAGGTGCGCGAGCCCACCACCAGGAAGAAGGCGTCCTGCATCTTGCGGTGCAGCCAGATGATTCCCGTCAGGCCGCAGAAGACCTCGCGCTGGCCGCGCTGTTTCAGGACGGGCGTGGCGGTGCAGCCGCCGGAGATGGGGAGGCGATGTTCGGTCATGCGGGGAGTTCCGTGGCTTGCGCTGCGGCAGCGGTATCGGCGCGCTCCGCCGAAAGCCGGGCCTGCCGCAATTTCCAGACGAACTGGATTGCGTTGACGACGTAGGCAGCATAGGCGGCCAGGGCGATCCACATCTCGGTGGTGGAGCCCCAATCCGCAAAGAGCACCGCGAAAACATAGAGCGTGTGCAATGCGATGACGCCGAAGCTGACGACGTCTTCCCAGAAAAATGCAGGCGCCAGAAGGTATTGGCCGAAGACGACCTTCTCCCAGATCGCGCCTGTCACCATGATCGCATAAAGGACGCCGGTCTTGATCAGGATCGAGACGGTCGCGGCGGCATAGCCTTCGCCCGTCATCAGATACCGCACGACCAGCGCCAGAGAGATCGCGAAAACAACGAACTGAAGCGGCGCCAGAATCCCCTGAACCAGGGTCCACACGGTGGCGTCGCGGCGGGCGCGTTGCGCGGGCGTGTAGAGCTGGCCGGGTGGCGGCCTCTGGTCTTCGGCGTGGCGCATCGCTGCCTCTCTCGCGGTGGTGACTTGCAAGGGAGTATGGATTGCAAAAACTGAGTGTCAATAAAAACTGACAGTATTTTGGTTTACACTTCAGCAACCGTCGAACCCGCTCAGAGGCAGGCAACTTCGCGCATGCCTAGGATTTATATGCGTTTTCACGAGGGAGCACTATTTGTCCCAGAATCTCACCGCTCAAAGTTGTCAGTTTAGTTTGACATTGCTGGCGCCATGTTCGACACTTTGATCGATGCAGCGTGACCGTCACTGTCGACCGGCCCGCACAGGGGAAAGGACCGTTTTCATGTTGAACGATACCCGCGACCCCTCTCAGGACTCGCTCGCCTCGGGGACCGAGTTGAGCAATGGCACAACGACCAGACGCCCGGCGCCCATTTCCGACGGTCTGGCCGTCGACGGACGTCAGGCCGATATCCTGGCAGCGTTGTGCACCGCCGTCCTGTGCCCCGACCGAAAGGACGGGGAGCGTCAACTCGCAGCCATCGTGGACGCGGGCGCCGATCCGAGCGAACTGATCGACGTGCAGATCCCGGAGGCGGCGCGAATCTTCGGCACGGCCTGGTGCCGGGGCGGGCACAGCTTTGCGGAGGTGACGATTGCAGTCGCGCGCCTGCAGGGTTGGCTGCGCGACCTCGACAAGCACGCCGATACCCGTGACCCCTTTCGTCTCGACGCGCCCGAGGTTCTGCTCGTCGTCCCGGAAGGCAGCCACCATACCCTTGGGGCCATGGTGGTGATGTCGCGCCTGCGCCGGCTGGGCGCCTTGGTGCGCCTTTCCCTTGGTCAGGATGCACGCGCGCTCGGGCGCGTCGTGCGCGCTGGCCACTATGACATGATCGCCCTGTCCGCCGCAGGCAACGAAGGGCTTGATTTCCTCGCCAAGCTCATAAATTCAATGAGATCTGGGTTGGGCCCTGCTCCCCGCGTCGTCCTCGGCGGCGAAATCCTGAATCAATACCGCGACGCTCCAGCGCTGGTGGGCGCAGACTTCGGAACGTCAGACCCTGAGGAGGCATTGTCGCTTTGCGGCCTTATACCATCAGCCGACGCCGGCACGGCAGCGCACAAGCCGGCGAGATCCATGAGGGGGAGCCCGGCCAGGGTTTCCACAGGCATGTGAGTTCCGGAGGGACGACATACTGGAATTCAGGATCGATCCCGCTGATCGCGCCGGACATACTCGGCGAGATCATCACAGCAGCATCGGACCTGGCACTTGTGGTTTCGCCACAGGGCCGGGTTTTGTCCGTTTTGCGGAACCCTGAGAGCGGCCAGCTTGTCGAGGCCGAGGAGTGGGACGGGCAGGACATCCGGGATTGCCTGACGCCGGATTCGGTGCAGAAGGCCGGCGGCGCGCTCGACCGTATGCACAACGAAGGCCGCAGCTTCGGCGGCGTCGAACTCAATCACACGGCCAACAGCGGCGCGGAGTTTCCGCTGCGTTATTCGTTCCACAGGATCGGGCCGGACGGAACGGTGCTGATGCTGGGGCGCGACCTGCGCCCGATCGCGGAGATGCAGGAGCAGCTTGTCAAGGCGCAGCTCGCGCTCGAACAGGATTACGAGATCCAGCGGGACTTCGACACGCGCTACCGGGTGCTGATGGAAGTGGCGATCGAGCCGCTTCTGTTCGTTTCGATCGGCACGGGCAAGGTAACCGATGCCAACGCGGCGGCGGCGGCCGTTCTGGGCCTGTCCCGCGAGGATCTGAGCGGCGCGACCCTTGCCCAGGAGTTCGACGGCAAAAAGCGTGGCGAGTTCGTTGAAACGCTGACCAACGCCGCGCTTGCCGAAGGTGCCGGCCCTGTCACCGCGCGCCTCAAGCGCACCGGAGAAGAAGTGCAGCTGACGCCCACCGCGTTCCGGGCGGCGGGCGAACGGATGCTTCTGTTGCGGATCGAGGGCGAAGGCGGGGCTGCGGCGCCGGCCGGAGTTCTGAGTGAAGATCTCCAGAGCCTGTTTGCGGGCGGCGTCGACGGCATCGTCTTCACCGACGGCGACGGTGTGATCCGCGCCGCCAATGAGTCGTTCCTCGGCCTGACCGACGCGGCCCATGCCTCTGCCGTCAAGGGCCGCAGCCTTGCGCAATTTCTCTCGCGTGGCGCGGTGGACCTCAAGGTGCTGCTCGACAATGCGGAACGCGCGGGCCAGATGCGGATGTATGCCACGAAGCTGGCAAGCGCCTACGGCACGCATGTGCCCGTCGAGATCTCGGTCACGCATCTGGCCGACCGGGCGCATCCGGCCTTCGTGTTCGTTCTGCGCGATGCGAGCCGGGCCGAGGCCCTGCGCAAGCCCGGCCTCGGGGTGACCGACGACGCGATGCGCTCCGTTATGGAGCTGGTTGGATCGGCCACGCTGAAGGACATCGTCGCCGAAACGACGGATGTGGTCGAGAAGCTCTGCATCGAAACGGCCGTGGAACTGACGCGCAACAACCGCGTTGCGGCCGCCGAGATGCTCGGCCTCTCGCGTCAGTCGCTTTATGTGAAACTGCGGAAATACGGGCTGCTAGCGCGCGACGATTGAGGGGCCGGCCCGTGCCGCGGGTCACCGCTGCGGCGGCGTCATCACGTAGGCCTCGTACTCCGTCGGGTTCCCGGCGGGATGCGCGGCAAGGTCCCAACCTTGGGCGCGCATGGCCTCCGTGAACTTGTTGACCCGATCGAGATTGGTGCTCACCAGCAGCGTCTTCGCCCCGGAGGCGCGCGCGATTTCGACCAAGGCCCGCCCCCGTCCGTCGATACCGTTGCGATGGCTCAGCCGTTCATTGATCTCGACCGCCCGGGGCGATTTGAGCCCGACCATGTCCGAGTATCTGTGATCGGTCGCATAGGCGAGGTATCCGACGTCGTGGATCATGACGATCTCTGAAGGATCCACGTTCCGCTCGACCCATGCCGCTTTCTCGGACAGGACCGCGTGTTTTGTCCGCACGGCCTCGATGCTCGTCGAAATGGTCTCGGCCGCCGACGCAAGGTTGATCGCAAACGCGGACACGAGCGCGGCCATGGCGCCGAGGCGGAGGCTCTGCGCCGGTGCGGAGAGCGCATCCGTCGCACCGAGAAAGAACAGCGGGATCAGAACGTAGAGATATCGAAAGTACGTTTGGTGCATGATCAGCGGCTGTACGATCACAAAGTATCCCAGGAGAACGAGCGCAAACAGCGCATAGGGCAGGCACCGCCGGCGGACGATAGCGAGCAGGAACACAGAAAGCGGCAGCATCTGGATCAGAAACAGCGCCACCTGCTGCAGCCCGATCCTTAATTCGGTGCGCGCATCAAGATCCGAGATAACGAAGAAGTAGCGTTTCGCGTCGCCGGTGGACGGCAAAACGGAGCCGGGAGACCTCGAGCGCAAAGGAGGCACTGGCGGGCGTGCAACAGAAGGCGCCGGCTGCGCTGGCGCTGCGGCAACAGAGGAGGCCGAAGGCGTTGAGAGTTCTTGCTCTCGCTTGGCCATCAACTCGTGCCGCTGGGCTTCCAGCTGCTGCTGGTGGAGCATGCTTTCGTGAGCAACTCGCTCCTCCCATGCACGGGCAGCGCGGATCGAGATCCGCTCGTGCTCAGCCGCTCGCTGCTGCTGCTGCTGCTGCATCGTCGCCGCCTGGGCACGGATCGCCTCGGCGCTTGCCTGTTCGCTGCGCGCGGCCGCCGTCGCCGCTGCCGTCAATTCCGCCTGCA
>JBCDGG010000205.1:0-6836 GCA_038757905.1 Pseudomonadota bacterium
GCTGTCGTCTCGATCCGTCGCGCCGGGTCTACGTCACTTCGGTTAACCGTGTGTTGCACCCTGGCGGGTCACCCCTTCATAGGGCCCCACGAATATGGCGCAAGCAAGGAGACGCGCGCTTACCACCCCCCGCGCGACATCAGGCCGAGCGCCTCCAGCTGCTGCCACCCCTCGTAGCGCGTCGCACCCGCGTGGAAGAGCACCGGATCGGCCGCGAGTGCATCGTGATAGGCGGCGAACACGGACGGGTCGCCGAAATGCTCTGCCCGGTGGGCCGGATCGACGGATTTTCCGACGATCTCGGGCAGGAACTTCGTGTGGAGGAGGGCACCGGACAGCCGCGTGTCGCCCGGCCCGTCCCACGCCCGGTTCAGCCGGGGCGGCAGCGCGGCATGGGTGGCGTTCAGCCAAGCAAATCCCCGGCGCCAGAACACGAGCGGAAGTTTGTTGAGGGTCGGGGCGCGCCGGGGCCGGTCGGCGAAAAACACCCGGTCCCGCGGGCCGCCCTGCACCCAAAGGTTCTGCGCCGGACGCTGCCGCCGCACACGGTAGCCCGATGCATCGAAGTAGGGCAGCACCTCTACCGGGTCCTGCCCCGGCGCACAGGCGGTGGAGGACAAGCTTCCCTTCGGAAAAAGCTCCACCATGAGCGCCCCGAGCGCGTCGACCTTCCGGTTCTGCAGCTCGTCGGCGAGGGCGCGAAGCGGGCGTTCCTGCCAATGGGGGTAGATCAGCAGCTCGTCGGCATCGAGCGTCAGGCACCAATGCCCCACCCCCATCCGATGCTGCAGGCCCGTCAGCCAGTCCATCCCGAACCGCGCGGCGCGATAGCTCTCGCCGGTGCGCCAGAGCGCCACGTCGGGCTGGTCGCGCAGCAGGTCCAACGTGCCATCGTCGGAGTCATTGTCCACGATCAGGAAACGATCCACCCCAAGCCGCCGGTGATGCGCCAGCCAGTAGGGCAGGCGCAGCGCTTCGTTGCGGAGTGATGCGAAGGCCAGAACGGCACCGCGGCGCGGTCGTGCGTACGGCGTCACGGGGACCAGCTCGCCCATCTTCCGCAGCGCGCGCAGAACGAGGCGCCGCCGCTTCCAGCGCATGCGGTACGCCTCCCATCCGCGAAGCAAGGGGCCCGGCGCGGCCCCGGCCGTCAGGATCGTCCGGTCACGCGCCATACCCGCCGGATTGGTGCCAGCGCCAGGCGTCGCCGATCATCTGCGCCATGGTGGAGCGCTTCGGCTCCCACCCAAGTTCTTCGGTGGCGCGGGTCGAGCCAGACACCAGCCGCACGGCATCTCCGGCGCGGCGCGGCCCGTCCTGGATCGGAACCTCGCGATTGGTGACGGCGCGGCTGTGGTCGACCACCTCGCGCACCGAAAAGCCGGTGCCGGTGCCGAGATTGAACACGCGGCTGGGCTTGCCCTCCTCCAGCCATTTCAGCCCCAGAACATGCGCCTCAACCAGATCCATGACATGCACGTAATCGCGAATACAGGTGCCGTCCGGCGTATCGTAATCCGTCCCATGCACGGTGAGCGCCGGGCGTTTGCCCGCAATCGCGTCGAGCATCAGCGGGATGAGGTGGGTCTCGGGGTCGTGGTGCTCGCCGACTTCGCCATCGGGATCCGCCCCCGCCACGTTGAAGTAGCGAAAGATGACGTGCCGCAGGCCGTGGGCGGCCTCGATATGGGCGAGGATCTCCTCAATGGCGCGCTTCGACGCACCATAGGCGTTGATCGGCGCCTGCGCACTGTCTTCCGCCAGCACAACCCCGTCCTGATCGCCGTAGACCGCGCAGGTGCTGGAGAACACGAACCGGTGGCATCCCGCAGCAACGGCGGCTTCAGCAAGGTTGACCGCGCCCAGCACATTCTCGCGCCAGTAGCGGCCCGGCTCGCGCATGGCTTCGCCCACCTGGCTGAGGGCCGCGAAATGCATGACGGCCTCGGGCCTGTATTGCTCGAACGCGGCGCGCACGCTGCCGGGATCGGTCAGATCCCCTTGAAAAAGCGGGCCGAACTGCACGGCACCGGCCCAGCCGGTGGTGAGATTGTCGAAGGTTACGGGCGTGTAACCGGCGCGCGCCAACGCCTTGCAGGCATGCGCTCCCACATAGCCCGCCCCACCGGTGACGAGGATCCGACGGTCCATCCCTAGGCTCTATTGCGCGGCGTTCCTCACCGAGACCATTTCGGAGAGGTAATCGTAAAACTCGTCCTGCAGATCGTCACGCGCGAGGCCGAAGGCGACGGTGGCCTGCAGGAACCCGGCCTTGGAGCCGCAATCGAAGCGCTGCCCGCGGAAGCGGTACCCGTATACGCCCGTCTTCCCGATCTCGGCGGCGATGGCATCGGTCAGTTGGATCTCGCCGCCCGCGCCGGCCTTGGTGCTGTTGAGGGTGTTCATGACCCCCGGGTTGAGGATGTAGCGGCCGATCACCGCCAGGTTCGACGGCGCATCGTCGGCCTTCGGCTTTTCCACCATCTGGCGCACCGACAACAGGTGGCCCATGTTGTCTTCGACGTCGAGAATACCGTAGGACGACGTCTTCTCGTGCGGCACCTCCATCGCAGCGACCATGCAGCCGCCGCCGGCATTCGCCTCATAGGCCTCGACCATCTGCTGCAGGCAGGGCTTTTCGGCCGCGATCACATCGTCGGGCAGGATCACGGCAAAGGGCTCGTCGCCGACAAGCCGGCGCGCGCACCAAACGGCATGGCCCAGCCCGCGCGGGTGCTGCTGGCGGATATAGGCGATCGCCCCGGAACTCATGCTCGTCTGCTGAAGCTGGTTCAGAAGGTCATGCTTGCCCTTCTTCTCAAGCTGGTTCTCGAGCTCGGGCGCGCTATCGAAGTAATCCTCCAGGGCAGACTTGCCGCGCGACGTCACGAAGATGAACTCCTCGATGCCCGCAGCGCGCGCTTCGTCGATCGCGTATTGGATGAGCGGACGGTCGACGAGGGTCATGATCTCTTTGGGGATCGACTTCGTCGCCGGAAGGAACCGCGTCCCCAAGCCCGCGACGGGGAAGATAGCCTTCGTGACCTTCGTTGCCATTGCACGGATCCCTTCGGTCTCGTTTCTGCTCTGCAGAAGGTCTGTAGCGCATCTTGCCAAAAAGCGCGAGGACCGCTTTCAGCCGGACTTTGCCCAATAGCGGGACACCGCCCACAAAAACCCGCCGTTCGGCGGCCGTTTCGGCGGGTTTCCGAGCCGCGCGCGAAAAACGCTCACGGCAGATGCAGCATGCGCATCATTGCCTCAATTCGGGGCACGTCTTCGGGGTTGTTCAGTTCCCAGAACGGGCGGCCGCGCGATTCGACTTCGACGCACAGAACCCGCGCGCCGGCTTCGAGAAACCGCAGCTGTTCCAGCCCTTCCAGACGCTCCAGCGTGCCTTCGGGCCAGCCGGCATAGTCCATCAGGGCGCCCGCTCGATACGCGTAGGCGCCGACATGGTGGAACACCGGCGTGGGCGCGTCGGCGGGAAAGTCCGCGGCGGTGAACGGGATCACCTCCTTGGAGAAGTAGAGCGCATGGCGCTTGCCATCGAACACGGCCGTCGTACCGCCGACGCGCCCGGCGCGACGGTCCTCGCGCAGGCTGTCGAGCGTCGCCCCGTTGCACCGCAAGACGGGCGTCGACATCTCGACGGTGGGATCGGCCTGCATGGCCTCGATCAGCGCTTCGAGAAACCAGGGCGGGGTGAGCGGGGCGTCGCCCTGCAAATTCACCACGACCTCGTGCCCGTAGCCCAGCGCCGCATGGGCGGCGGCACAGCGTTCGGTGCCGTTGGCGCAGGTCTCGGGCGTCATCACAACCTCCGCCCCAAAGGCCGAGGCGGCGTCGCGAATGCGATCGTCGTCCGTCGCGATGACGATCCGTCCGACCCCGGCGATCCCCTGAGCGGCACGCCATGTGCGCTCGATCAGGCTGCGGGTTTCCCCGGTCGCCCCCGTCAGCCCGACGAGCGGCTTGCCCGGATAGCGCGACGAGGCATACCGCGCGGGGATGACGATGAGCGCGCTCATTCCGCGGGCATTAGCTCCACCCCTGGCGCATAGGCAATGAAGAACGGGTTCTCGTAGCCCGGCTTTCCGTAGGTGAACGGCGCGTGATCCTCGAACCGTACCATCTGTCCGCCCGCGCCGCGCAGAACCGCATCCGCCGCCGCGGTGTCCCATTCCATCGTGCGGCCGAGACGGGGATAGAGGTCGGCCTCCCCCGCGGCGACGAGGCAGAATTTGAGCGAGGACCCGGCCGAAGTCATGTCTGCCACGGCATAGCGCGCGATGTAATCGTCGGTCGCCTGATCGCGGTGCGATTTGGAAGCCACCACCATCAGCGCGGAGTTGTCCGGCGCGCGGACCCGCAGTGGCCGGGTCGGGCCGTGGGCGGCCGGATCGTGGGGCCCGGCCTCCTCGACCGACGCCCCGGCGGCATCGGTATAGAACAGCCGCCCCTTGGCCGGCGCGAAGACGACGCCCCGCGTCGGAACCCCGTTCTCGACGAGCGCAATGTTGACGGTGAAGTCGCCCCGGCGCTTCACGAACTCCTTCGTGCCGTCCAGCGGATCGACGATCAGGAAGGTCTGCGCCTGCGCGGCATGGGTGTCGGCCTGCTCCTCGGTGACGGTCAGGATGTCGGGAAACGCAGCGGCCAGACCGGCGGCGATGAGTGCGTCGGCAGCTTCGTCCGCCTCTGTCACGGGGCTTGTATCGGCCTTGGCGCGAACGTCGAAATCGGGCGCGCCATACACTTCCATGATCCTTTCGCCGGCCTCCAGGGCGAGGCGGCGTAACACGCGGACAAGGCGTTCGTAATCCAAGCTCAGCTCCCACGTCAGGCGGCGGCGGCATTGATGCCGGCGCGCCGCGCCCTTATCCTGCGCCCTTAACGCGGGAGCAAGATGTCTCGCGCCAAACTGATGCCCGATTGCCTGCCTAGAGCCACAGCATGTTTCAGGCCACCCCGCCCCGCACACGATCCCGGTCGGTCTTTCAGCTCGGCGAGCTGATCTACCACGCCACCGTGCGCCATGTCCGCAAGGACCACGGCAATGCCGTGATCGGCCTTTTGCTCAACATGATGCAGACGGTCATCTTCGTACTTGCCTTCTACTTCATGTTCTCGGTGCTGGGGCTGCGCGGCATGGCGATCCGCGGCGACTTCCTGCTCTACATCATGACGGGGATCTTCCTGTTCATGACCCACACCAAGGCGATGGGCGCCGTCATCGGCTCCGAGGGGCCCACCAGCCCGATGATGAAGCACGCGCCGATGAACACGCTCATCGCGATCTCGTCGGCCGCGCTCGGCGCGCTCTACATCCAGATCCTGTCGATGGTGGTGATCCTGTGGATCTACCACGCCGCGTTCCAGCCGATCTCCATCCACGATCCGGTGGGCGCCATGGGCATGGTGCTGCTCGCCTGGTTCTCGGGCGTCGCCATCGGCATGGTGTTTCTGGCGCTGAAGCCCTGGATGCCCGACGTGGTCAAGGTCACCTCGTCGATCTATTCCCGCGCCAACATGATCGCGTCCGGCAAGATGTTCGTGGCCAATGCGATGCCCGGCTACATCCTGGCCTTCTTCACGTGGAACCCGCTGTTTCACGCCATCGACCAGGCGCGCGGCTACACATTCCTGAACTACAACCCGCATTTCTCGAACATCACCTACCCGATCGTGCTGTCGCTCGTCCTGATGTTCATCGGGTTGATGGGGGAGTTCTACACCCGCAAGCACAGCTCGATCAGCTGGATGGCCAAGCGCTAGCGTCAGTCCTTGCGCGACGAGAGCGCGCCGGTCAGCCCCGCCGTGGCCAGCAGCGCCACGATCCAGCCGCCGACGCTGAAGACCCAGCTCGCGATCCAGAGCGCCCGGCCCCAGCCCGTGCCTTCCGCATCCTCGACGAGCGGCCCCCAGGCCGAGACCTGCCCGATCTCGATCAGCGGCACCACCACGTCGAACGCGTAAGCCCCCGCGCTGAACTTCTCCCACGACGTGCCGACCGGCGTGGCCGCCCAGGTGCCGGGCGGGTCCTCCGTCTCGAAGGCCCGCTGCCACTCCGCCTGGGATAAGAGCGGCCCCGCATTCGGCGCCATCTCGCCCGCCCGCCACGCGGCGAGCGTGAGAACGAAGCACGCGGCCCAGAGCAGCAGGAACGCCCAAGCGCTGCGCCACGGCTTCAGGCCGTAGCCCACCACCCATTTCTCCAGTGCGTGCCACAAATCACGCGGAAGGTGGATCAGATCCACCCAGATGCTGTGCAGACCGACAGAGACATCCCCGTTCGGCACGATCCGACCCCGCGCGCGGGTTTCGCGGCGGATCAACCGCTCCCGCTCGTAGAGGATCTCGCGCGCCTCCTGCCCATGCCCCATCTCCCGCAGCACCCGCGCCAATTGCCCATAGGGCTGCGGATAGAACGCACCATTGTCCCGCGTCCCCCGCGCCAGCCATTCCAGCCGCGACGCGGCGTCGGTCTCCCCGACGATCCGATCATAGCTGAATCCGTCGAGGTCCAGCCCGATATCTGGCCAGCAGGCGAGATCGTCAAAGAGGACTGAGGCATGAGCGGAGTTGAGGTTGTAGGCCCCGGCCCCGGCACGCACCTTACGCCACAACAGCCCGTCCTCGATCCGGGCTTTCTGCGCATTCAGCGCAAACCCACCACCATTCTTAAACACTCCGCCCACGCAGGCGAGCTGCCCGCCAATCCGCGCCCCTTGCAAGCGCACCTCCCCCGACGCCCGAAACGGAAGCTCCCCCTGCGCCCGCAGCAACACTTCCCCTGTGATCTCCGCCCCGTCCACGTTCAGCGCAATGCCACC
>JBCDGG010000206.1:0-6738 GCA_038757905.1 Pseudomonadota bacterium
GCTGGTCTGGCGCGAGTTTGCCTATCACCTGTTGTACCACACGCCCCATCTGACGAGCGACAACTGGCGGCAGGCCTGGGCGGCCTTCCCCTGGAACGAAGACGCAACCACCCCCGAGGCCGTCGCCTGGACGCAGGGGCGGACGGGGATCGAGTTCGTCGATGCCGCGATGCGCGAGATGTATGTCACCGGCACCATGCACAATCGCGGCCGCATGATCGTTGCGAGCTATCTGACAAAGCACCTGATGTGCCACTGGAAGATCGGGATGCGCTGGTTCGAGGACCATCTGGTGGACTGGGACCCGGCCTCGAACGCCATGGGGTGGCAATGGTCGGCGGGCTCCGGGCCCGATGCCACACCGTATTTCCGCGTGTTCAACCCGGTGACCCAGCTGGAGAAGTTCGATCCGCGCCGCGTCTATGTCGATCGCTGGATCGCGGAGGGCCGGCGGCACCCGTCGGCGACAGCCCTGTCCTACTTCGATGCGGTGCCCCGCCATTGGGGGCTGTCGGCCTCCGCTCCCTATCCCGCGCCCATCGTCGATCCCAAGGCGGGGCGCCAGCGCGCGCTCGACGCCTACGCCAATCGCGACTTCTGAGGTCAGATCCCACGGGAAGGCTTGACGCAGGGTCGGGATTGGGCTGCCCTCCCAGGGCTTGACCCGCGCACCGGGGGCGTCAATTAACCGTTACACTGCAATGGACTGGACAGGGGCGGAATGAGCGACAGCACGATCAGGACGAGCGTCGAGGGAGAGGCGGATCTTCCGCGATACTTTTCGCACGCCTTCGCGCAGGCCCAGCGGATCGACCATGGCCGGCTCGATGTCGTGCTGCCCGACGGGCGGGTGTTTCGCGTCGAAGGCGCCCATCCGGGGCCGGTGGCCGCCATGCATGTCCACAATGCCGATCTCTTCGCGCGGCTGATCCGCGAGGGGGATCTGGGCTTCTCGGATGCCTACCTCGAGGGCTGGTGGTCAACGCCGGACCTGATGGCCTTCATGGACTTTGTCAGCCACGACAACAGCGCCGTCTATGACGGGTTCCCGGGCATGGGCCTCGTGCGGGCCTACGAGCGCTTCCGCTTCTGGCTGCAGAGCAACTCTCGAGGACAGGCGCGCAAGAACATCTCGTATCACTACGACCTCGGCAACGACTTCTACGCCCTCTGGCTCGACGAAACGATGACCTATTCCTCGGCCCTGTTCGAGACGGGCCAGGAGAGCCTGGAACGGGCGCAGACGCTGAAATACGCCTCCATGGTCGATCAGATGGGGGTGGTGCCGGGGGAGCATGTCCTCGAAATCGGCTGCGGCTGGGGCGGCTTTGCCGAGTATGCCGCGGGCGAACGCGGTCTCAAGGTCACGGGGTTGACGATCAGCCGCGAGCAGCACGACTTCGCCGTGGCGCGCATGGAACGGGCGGGCCTGTCCGACAAGGTCGACATCAAGCTGCAGGATTATCGCGATGAAACAGGCTCCTACGACGGGATCGCCTCCATCGAGATGTTCGAAGCGGTCGGCGAGAAATACTGGCCGGTCTATTTCGACACGCTGCATCAACGGCTGAAGCCTGGGCGGCGCGCGACGTTGCAGATCATCACCGTGGAGGACACGCGCTGGGAAAGCTACCGCAAGGGCGTGGACTTCATCCAGAAGTACATCTTTCCCGGCGGCATGCTGCCCGCGCCCAAGATCCTCAGCCAGCAGGTGGGCCTTGCCGGGCTGTCGCTTGCGGGGACGAAATCCTTCGGGCCGGACTATTCCACGACGCTCAAGCGATGGCATGAGGCGTTCCACGAGCGCTGGTCGGATGTGGCCGATATGGGCTTCGACGAACGCTTCAAACGGATGTGGGATTTCTATTTGTGTTCCTGTGCCGCCGCATTTTCGACAGGAATCTGTGATGTATCGCAATTCACCGTAGCGAAACCCGCCTAGGCGCGGGGGCCGCTGGCGTGTGAATGCGAGGATGAAGATGCCCACTGCCGCCCGTTTGTTCGCAGCCCTTGGCTTTGCCGTGATGGCCTTCTTTGCGACCGAGGTCTACAAGCCACTTCTGCCGGAGGGCACGCAGGTCGGGATGTTCACGCCGATCAACGTGATCATCGGTGCGCTCTGCGGCTGGATGGTGATGGGCAAGGTCGCCGGGCGCGGCTACATGCCGGCCCTCAGCCACGGCATGCGCACCGCGGCCGTGACGCTGTTCTTCGTGCTCTTCGTGTGGTCCGGGCTGGAGATGTTCAAGCGCTCCACCAAGCTGCGCTATGACGGCCCGTTCGAGGCGCTGAACGCCCAGATCGGCCTGGCGATCGACTATATCAAGCTGGGCCTGACGGACCCGCAGGTGCCGATCGCGCTGCTGCTGGGGGGCATTCTGGCGGCCTGCTTCTCGGAATGGGCATCCCGGCAATGGGCCTGACGGCCTGACCGCCGCCGACTGTCGCCGCGATTGACGGCCCCGGGCTTGCGTCCGGGGCGTGTGCCTGCCATCGGAGCCTCTGGGCCCCCAGGCAAGAGCCGATGACAACACAGAACGACACCCTGGTTTTCCTGTTTGGAACGCTGCGCGATGCGCAGCTCGCGCGGATCGTGTTCGGCGCGGAGGTACCCGCCGTCGCGGCCCGCCTGCCGGGCTACGAGACGCGGCGCGCTTCGGGGGGAGACTGGCCGACGCTCGTCGCAGAGCCTGACGCCTCGGCGGAGGGGCTTTGCCTGCGCCTGACGGCGGACGCGCTCGACCGGGGCGATTTTTACGAGGCACTCTTCGGCTATAAACGGGCAGCGGCCCGCGTCCTCCTCGATGGGGCCGAGAGGAGTGCCGACGTCTGGTTTCCGCCGCATCCCGGAAGCGCCGGGCCGTCCGCCTGGGATCTTGCCGACTGGCAGGCAGGGCACGCCGATCTGGCCCGCATGGCCGCGGCGGACGTCATGGCCCTGCGCGGCGCCTATCCCGTGGCCCGCACAGCCGCACGCTTTCCTTCGATCCGCGCCCGCGCACAGGCGCGCCTGAACGCGCGGGACGGCGGCCCGACATCCCTGCGCAGACCCACCAGCCCCGGCGATGTGGACGTGTCGGCGCGCCGCACGCCCTATGCCGGGTTCTTCGCGGTCGAGGAGTACGATCTGCGCCATGCGCGGTTCGACGGAACGATGTCCGCCCAGATTACCCGCGCGGCCTTCGTCTGCGCCGATGCCGTGACCGTGCTGCCCTACGATCCGCAGCGCGACAGGGTGTTGTTGATCGAGCAGTTCCGCCCCGGGCCACTTGCGCGGGGTGACGCCCAGCTCTGGTCGCTCGAGGCCATTGCCGGCCGCATAGATCCCGGCGAAACCCCACAAGACGCGGCCCGGCGGGAGGCACGCGAGGAGGCGGGCCTCGACATCGGGGCGCTTCTACCGCTTGCGGAGTATTACCCCACGCCCGGCGCGGCATCGGAGTTCCTGTATTCCTTCGTCGCCCTGGCCGATCTGCCGGACATCGCCACCCGGCTGGGCGGTGTCGAGACCGAGCACGAGGACATCCGCGCCCATGTCGTCGCGTTCGACAGGCTGATGGCGCTTGTGGCCAGCGGCGAGGTCAACAATGCCCCGCTGCTGCTCAGCGCTCTGCTCCTCGCTTCCCGCCGGGCGGAGCTTCGCGAGGGGGCGGGCGTGCCGACACCCGCGGAGGGCCCCGGGACGCGTTGACACTTTGCGTCCGGGACGGGAGGGTGCGCGTCGCACGTCAGGAGGGTCCGTAGAATGGAAATCCGCAAGACTGTCGCCGAGGCCGTCGGCAACACGCCTCTGATCCGCCTCAAAGGGGCGAGCGAGGCGACGGGATGCGAGATCCTCGGGAAGTGCGAGTTCATGAATCCCGGGCAATCCGTGAAGGACAGGGCGGCCCTCTGGATCATCCGCGACGCCGAGGCGCGCGGCGCGCTGCGCCCGGGCGGCACCATCGTCGAGGGCACGGCCGGCAATACCGGCATCGGGCTGGCGCTGGTCGGCGCCTCGCTGGGCTACCGCTCGGTCATCGTCATCCCCGAGACGCAGAGCCAGGAAAAGAAGGACATGATCCGCTATGCGGGCGCCGAACTCGTGGAAGTGCCCGCCGTGCCCTACCGCAATCCGGACAATTACGTGCGCTATTCCGGGCGCCTGGCCGAACGGCTGAACCAGTCCGATCCCGCGGGCGCCATCTGGGCCAACCAGTTCGACAATACGGCAAACCGTCAAGCGCATATCGAAAGCACCGGCCCCGAGATCTGGGCCCAGACCGACGGCACGGTCGACGGCTTCATCTGCGCCGTCGGCACCGGCGGGACAGCGGCCGGCGTTGCCGCCGCCCTGCAGCCCAAAGGCGTGAAATGCGGGATCGCGGATCCGGAGGGCTCGGCCATCTACTCCCTGATGACGACGGGCGAGGTGAGCGCACCCGGCAGTTCGATCACCGAAGGGATCGGGCAGGGGCGCATCACGGCCAATCTGGAGGGGTTCACACCGGACATGTGCTTCCGGATCCCCGACACCGAGGCGCTGCCCGTGGTGTACGACATCCTTGAGAACGAGGGCCTATGCCTCGGCGGTTCGTCCGGGATCAACGTGGCAGGTGCGATGCGCATGGCGCGCGACCTGGGCCCGGGCCATACCATCGTGACGATCCTGTGCGACTATGGCACGCGCTACCAGGCCAAGCTGTTCAACCGCGAGTTTCTGTTGTCCAAGGGCCTTCCGTTGCCGCGCTTCCTGGCCGAGCCCCCGCGGGAGATGCCGAACGTGTTCGAGGCCGCCGAATGACGGAGCCGCTGTTTCGCGATGCCTATCTCCGCGAGGCGCCCGGCCGTGTGGCAGCGCACACGCCGGAGGGCGGCATCGTTCTGGAGGCGAGCCTGTTCTATCCCACGGGCGGCGGGCAGCCGGGCGATGCCGGTCAGGTGTTGTGGGACGGCGCGACCCTCGACATTGCGACCACCGTCAAGGCCGAAGGCGGCGCCATCGCGCTGGTGCCCGCCGAGCCCGCTGCGATGCCACCTGTCGGGGCCGAGGTCACGCAGCGGCTCGACTGGGAGACACGGTTGCGGCACATGCGCGTGCACACGGCGCTCCACCTTCTTTCGGTCGTGATCCCGTTGCCGGTGACCGGCGGGGCGATCACCGCGCAGAAAGGCCGGCTGGATTTCGACATGGCCGATCCGCCCGGCGACAAAGAAATGCTGCGCGCCGCCCTGCAGGACCTGATCGACCGCGATCTGCCGGTGAGCGAAGACTGGATCACCGATGCGGAACTTGCCGCCAATCCCGGCCTCGTCAAGACGATGTCGGTCGCGCCGCCGACGGGGCAGGGCCGCGTGCGCCTGATCCGGATCGGCCGCGGCGCGGACCAGGTCGACCTGCAGCCCTGCGGCGGCACACATGTGGCCCGGACCTCTGAAATCGGGCGGATCGAAATCGGCAAGATCGAGAAGAAGGGCGCCCGAAACCGGCGCGTCAACGTCCTGCTGGCCGGGTGAGCCGGGGCCGTTTCGCGACGTCCGGACGACTTGCACAGCGCCGCGGTTTTCCGTATCTCCTGCAAGGACGGAGAGGTGGCCGAGTGGTCGAAGGCGCACGCCTGGAAAGTGTGTAGGCGGGAAACCGTCTCCAGGGTTCGAATCCCTGTCTCTCCGCCACTCGCTCTTGATCTCATCCGCGACATTGCTCCGATGCGTGCTCACGATCCTGGATCGCCGGGACAACGGGGTTGTCCGGTGTTCGGAGATGGGCCGTCGGTGGGGCATTGGCGACCAAACGGCCCGGAGGATGCGCCTCTTCCTTGGTGCGAGGGCGGCTCTTACCGACAGGTTGTTTTCGCCCGTTTGCCCGAGATGGAAGGCAGATCAGGCGGAGCCGTTTTCAAGGGTGACCGTGCGCTTTGGTCCAGGGCAGGCCCTGATCAGGACGCTTGATCGCGTGTGCGTGCTTGCGTGCCGCCACCGAGGCCGTGAACGGGAGCGTTCCCGAGTTTGAAGATAAGGCCGAGACCCGGTGAGCGTGGGCCCGCGAAGCTGCGCCTTGAAGGGCGCTTCCGTCAGCGGCTGCGGACCGGACAACGGCTGCTCGGCGATCCGCGCAACGAGGATGAAGCCCTCGCTGATCGCTCCCGCACAGCAGTTCCGGTGGTGGCGCTGCCGATGGTTCGAACGGAGCCGTCGCGAAGCGGCCGCCGAAGGAACGCGGCGCTGCTGGGGGTCATGCCACCTTACGGCAGACGCGCCGCGGCCCGGGCGCGGAGCGTGCCCGGCAGCCGGTGTCACAGGGTCTCCGTCAGCGCGCGCAGGGCGGCTGTGACCTTAGCCAGGTCGGCTTCCACCTGGGGGAAGCCGGGCGTCTTCGAGAGCGTTGCTTCCTCCATGTAGAGGCCTCGATTGACCTCGACCTGCAGGCTGTGGCGCCCCGCGTCTGGCCGGCCGTGCCGGCGCACGATCTCAAAGCCCTTGTAGGGGTCGTTGATGGCAACGCTGTAGCCGGTCGCCCGCAGCGTCTCCACCACGCAGTCGAGAACGGCCGGGGCGCAGGTGGTGCCCTCCCGGTCGGAGATGACGAAGTCCGGGCGCGGCACCGCGCCGTCTTCAGTGGTGCGGTCCCCCATGCTGGCCATGGAGTGGCAGTTGACGTGGATCACCCGCCCGAAGCGCGCATGAGCACCGTCAATCGCAGCGGCAAGCGCCTCGTGGTAGGGCCGCCAATAGCGCTCGATCCGGGCCTCGACCGAC
>JBCDGG010000207.1:0-6713 GCA_038757905.1 Pseudomonadota bacterium
CCTTTGCGGAACCGTTCGGTTGCCTTTTGCTCCGTCAGCACATTTTTGGTGCCGACGATCTGACGGAATTGCGTGATGAGCGCTGCGTTATCCATTGTATTGCATGCCTCCTCTTTGATCTCTCCCTGACCTGCGTCCAACGGCATGGTGGCGTAACCGGCACCTCTCCTGCGTCGCGTGTCCAAACCGCGTGTCCCAGCCTCGAACTGGCGCGGCTGACCAGCTGGCCGCGTATGGTCGTATGATGAATGATACTCGGGCAAAGTCATAACGGGGGTGCCTCAATACGCCACAGATGGCAGCCAGGTGGCGAGCGCGGGCCAGTAGAAGACCAGGGCGAGGCCCAGAAGCTGCAGCAGCACGAATGGGATGATGCCGCGATAGATGTGCATCAGGCGGATTTCCGGCGGGCAGACGCCTTTGAGATAGAAGAGTGCGAAGCCCACGGGCGGTGTGAGGAAGCTGGTTTGCAGCGTGACGGCCACGAGGATCACGAACCAGATCAGTGCCGGCTCATCCACTACGCCGAAGCCGGGGATATCCATGCCCAGCGCATTCACGATGGGGCGCATCAGCGGCAGCACGATTAGGGTGATCTCGATCCAGTCGAGCACGAAGCCCAGAAGGAACACGATGAAAAGGATGAAGAAGATCGTGCCGTTGGGGCCGAGACCTGTCGACAGGATCACGTGTTCGATCAGCTCATCGCCGCCCAGCTCGCGCAGCACGTAGCTGAAAACTGTCGCGCCGAGGAAGATCGCGAAGATGTAGGCGGTGGTGTTGAAGGTCGACACGAGCACGTTCCACAGCTTGTGCAGGTCAAGCTTGCGATAGCCGAGGGCGAGCAGCGTCGCGCCGAGGGCACCGATGCCCGAGGCCTCGGTTGGCGTCGTCAGGCCGGCGAAGATCGAGCCGAGCACGGCGAGGATCAGCATCAGCGTGGGGATCACGGCGATCAGCACGTCCTTGACTGCGTCCCAATCCGGGGCCTTCGCGCCTTCTGGCACCGGCGCGGCATCGCGCTTCACCAGGGCCAGAAGAAAGATGTAGGTCAGGTAGAGCCCGCCGATGATTACCCCTGGAAAGACCGCCGCCATGAAGAGATCGCCCACCGACAGCGCCATCTGATCGGCCATGATAACGAGCATGATGGAGGGCGGGATCAGGATACCGAGCGTTCCGCTGGCAGAGACGACGCCCGCGGCCAGCGTCGGCTGGTACTTCTGCTGCATCATCGAAGGCAGCGAGAGGACCCCCAGCAAGACGACGGATGCGCCGATGATGCCGGTGGAGGCCGCCAGGATGATCCCGATGAGCGTCACGGTGATGGCGAGCCCGCCCCGGACGGTGCCGAACAGGCGCTGCATGGAGGTCATCAGGCGCTCGGCCACGCCGCTCTCATCGAGCATCAGACCCATGAAGATGAACATCGGCAGGGCCACGAGCACCGCGTTCGACATGGTGGCATAGACGCGGTTCACCACGGCGCCGAGGGTCAGATAGTCGAGGCCGGTGAACGTGCTCTCAAGCCCGGTCCAGAGCATCAAGTCGTTGTCGAACAAGTAGGCCAGCCCGCAGAAGGCGACGCCCACCCCAGCCAGCACCCAAGCGACCGGATAGCCCGTGAAGAGCAGCGCGATGAACGACAGGAACATCGCGATAACGAGCTTTTCCTCCGTCGTTTCCACCAGGAAGGTCAGTGCCACGGCGATGGCGGCGAAGACGACGAGCACCAGCGCGACGCGGCGCAGGCCCGCGCCGACCTGCTCGGCGGCGGGCGCCACATAGAGCGCATGCGCGTCGTGGATCAGGCGCGCGATGGCGGCGACGGCCAGCAACACGAAGCTGAGGGGGATCACGGCCTTGAAGGCCCAGCGCATCGGCAGCCCGGTCGGGCTGTCCGAGCGTTCGTTCACGCGGAAGCTTTCGTAGAAATAGTCGTAGCCCTGGTCGATCATCAGATAAAGGAACGGGCTGAGCAGCGTCAGGATCCCGGCCACCTCGATCAGCCGCTGGGCGCGGCGCGACAGCCCCATATGCAGAACGTCGACGCGCACATGGCTGTCGGTCACAAGCGCATAGGAGATCCCGATCATCGTCACGAGGCCGTAGAAGTGCCACTGGATCTCGTCGAGCTTGGGGTAGTTCTGATCGAACAGGTACCGCAGGGCGACCTGCGAAAAGATCGCGAGGATCAGCAGGACATTGGCCCACATCACCCCGTGGCCGATGGATTTCACGGTGGTGTCGAGGGCGACGGCGATGGGCTGACGGTCGAGATCGGGGTGTTCGAGCAGGTGCTCGTACGTTTCTACGGCGTCGGGGCGGGTGGGGAACTCGGTGGCCATATCAATCTCCTCCGGGGACGCGAACGCCCCAAATGACAGCCTTGCGCAGTGTGTGGGATGGGAGACCGGGACGGTCGGGAGGGATCCGTCCCGGTCGCGAAGACGTCCCCTAGGGGATCAGTCTTCGGCCTGCCGCGGCAGGAACGCGTTGCGCTTCCAAACGTCGTAGCCGGTGCGGAACTCGGTCAGGTCGGCGAGCACCTCGGCGAAGAACGCGTCATTGGCCGCTTCTTCCTTGGCGACGTCTTCCCAGGTCGAGCGGAAGGTGGCCAGCATCTCGGGCGACCATTGCTTGATCGTCACGCCGTTGTTCTCGACATTGTCGATCAGCGCGGCGTGCTGGATCGCCTCACCTTCGGCAAAGCTGTCCGCCATCGACGCCTTGCAGGCATTGGTGATGATGGCCTGATGCTGCTCGGAGGCCTCGTTCCAGACGTCCTTGTTGACGAGCAGCTCGAACACGGTGGCCTGCTGGTGCCAACCGGGGAAGTAGTTGAACTTCACCAGCTTGTGGAAGCCCAGGCGCGCGTCGATGGCGGGCATGGAGAATTCGGTGGCGTCAATCGCGCCCTTCTCCAGCGCCGGAAAGATCTCGCCCCCCGGCAGCAGCGAGGTGGCGACGCCGAGCTTCTGCATGACCTTGCCGCCCAGGCCGAAGAAGCGCATCTTCAGGCCCTGCAGATCGTCGGGGCTGTTGATTTCGGAGGCGAACCAGCCCGAGGTTTCGGGTGCGATCACGGCGCAGGGGATGACCTTCACGTTGTAGCCGGCCTGGTCGTACATCTGCTGATAGAGATCCAAGCCGTTGCCGTAATAGAGCCACGCCATGTACTCGCCCGCTTCCGGCCCGAAGGGCACGGCAGAGAACAGCGGAGCGGCAGGGATCTTGCCCGCCCAGTAACCGGCCGTCGTGTAGCCGGAGTTGATCTTGCCCGTCGAGACGGCGTCGAGGATCTCGAACGGCGGGACGAGCTTGCCCGGCTCGTAGACCTTCATCCGCAGCGTGCCGCCCGACATCAGCTCGACCTGCTCGGCCACGCGCGGGATCGGCGAGCCAAGGCCGGGCAGGGCGGTCGAGAAGGCGATCGGGGTCTTGAGCAGAAGCTTGTCGGCGGCGACGGCCGGGGCGGCGATCAGGCTCGCGGCCACGGCGAGGCTCGTCAGGGTCTTTTTCATGAAGGCTCCTCCAGTATGGGCGGTCTGTCCGCACCGAGCAGAGACGCGGACCGGCCCGCGCCATGGCAGAGGTAAATAGTTTTTACCACTGTGATCAGTCAACAAGTTTATTTACCACTCGCCCTCGGCGCCGGGCATGCTCGCCCTATGCGCGGTGTGCATAGTTAGGATGCAGTTCACGCTCTTCTGATGGAAATTTATACTTTTTTCAGTGATGTAAGCGCTTCTTCGCGCATTCGGATGTGTTGTGATCGTGGCTTGATCCCTGGCTCAAGATGGCTATTTTACTTTACCAGGATTGCGGTCAGATCCATCTGAACGAGGCGATACACCATGACACCGAAAGAGCTGTTCGAGCCGATAGGTCACGAATCACTGGCCGAGGCCGTTGTCGGGCAAATCGAGGACTTGATTGCATCCGGCATCCTGAAACAGGGGCGCAAGCTGCCCTCGGAGCGTGACCTGGCGGAGATGCTGCGCGTCTCGCGCCCCAAGGTCCGCGAGGCGCTCCATGTGCTGGAGGAGCGCGGCCTGGTTGCCACCCGGCACGGCGAGGGCACGTTCGTCTCGGCGCTGACCGGTCAGGCCATGCTTCCTGCGTTGCTGGCGCTTTACGGTCGGCATGAGCCCGCGTTCTTCGACTATCTTGAGTACCGCCGCGAGCAGGAGGCCTTCGCGGCCCGTCTCGCCGCCCGCCGGGCCACGAAGGCCGACAAGGCCCGGCTCGCCGATGTGCTCGCAAGGATCGAGACGGCGTGGAAGAACAACGACGCCGAAGCCTCGCAGGAAGCCGATTTCGACCTGCATTCGGCCATCGTCGACGCCAGCCAGAATGCCACCCTGATCCACATGATGGCCTCGATCTACGACCTCACCCGCCAGGGCGTATTTTACAATCGCGATTTCCTGAAAACCATTGATGGCACGGGGAAAAAGCTGCTCGAACAGCATGTCGAGCTTGCCACGGCGGTGATCGAGGGGGACGAGGCGCGCGCCGAAAAGGCCGCGGTGGACCATATCGATTTCGTCGAGCAGTCATTCCGCCTCGGGATCGAGCAGAAGCGGCGCGAGGCGCTCGCCGAGAAGCGCCGGATGGTCTCGGGCTAGCCCGGTCCTGGCCGCGCGACCGGTCTTGCGGATGGAGTGCTGCGTTGCATGCCGCTCCGAGCGGCGCCCGGCTCAGGCGGAGCCGGCGGCGGCCTCGGCTGCCGTGCCGTAGGCGGGCAGGTCTGCGGCTTTCCGCCCATGGGCCGCCATCAGTGTGTCGCGGACGAAGGCGATATGCGCCGTCTCCTCGATGATCTCGGCGAGGTACTGAGCGCTCATCAGGTCCTTGCCCGCCCCGATCGTGCCATGATTCGCGAGCACGGCCGCCACGACCTTCGGATCGCGGAACACCGGGCTGATTTCGGTTTCGGTCTGGGGCCCGCCGGCATCGGACAGCGGGATCAGCGGCATGCGCCCGATCTTCTCTAAGGTCTGAACTGTCAGGCACGGGATCTCCAGCCCGGCGCTGGCATACCCCGTGGCCCAGGGGCTGTGGCAGTGCACGATGGCGCCGATGTCGTCGCGAATGCGGTAGAGATCGAGGTGAAACCCCAGATCCTTCGAAGGCTTGTAGGGGCTCGGCTCGATCCGGCCATCCAGATGCACGATCTGCAGGTTGTCCCTGCTACATTCGTTGAATCCCACACCGGAGGGCTTGATCAGGATCGCGTCGCGATCCTTCAGGCGGACCGAGAGGTTGCCGCCGGCATTCGTCTGCAGGCGCTGGTCGAAGCACCGTTTGGCGGTGGCGATCAGAGCGTCCTTCTTTTCGTCGATGTCTGACATGGGCATTAGTCCTTCTGCTCTGCCGCTGCGGTGCTGCGATGCCGATCGCACGCTTCCAAAATGGCGTCCGTCACGTTGGGGGAGGTGATATGCGCCTCGACACTCAGCACGGGGATGCCGGGGCGCAGCCCGTCCCGGGCCCGGTCGAGGAAGATCTCGCGCAGCTCCCTGTCTTCGATGGCGCCGCCCGGTGCATCCTGGTGGGAAAACCCGCCCATGGGCACGATCAGCGCTACCGGCCCGGTCAAGGCGTTGAGCGAGGTAACCAGCGCGTCCGCGACACGGGCCATCTCGTCCGGCGCGAGCTTTACGTGGGTGAAGAAGCCGGAATGGGCATAGTGCGGGCGCGCCCGGTACACCTCCGGCAAAAGCGACGCCTCGCCAAAGCCGATGAAGTTGAGGCCGCCCGGCAGAACGATCCGGGGCAGATGCGCGCCCGCGCTGAACCGGTCCGGCATCGGCACGTGCGCCCCGGCCACATGCAGGCGCGTCAGTTCGTGGGGCGTCATGTCGATGATGGTGTGAAACGCGCCCAGGCGGGCGAACCTCGCAAAGCCCCCCCCGCCATAGCCATTGGAATGGAAGACGGTGCTTTCCTCACCGCGCGCCTGCAGCGCCGCGACGAGGGACTGAACGGCGGTATCCGTCGCGCCGAGCGCGGTGATGCCATAGGTCGGCGCGCGCAGGCACGCCCCGGCGCTGCGGCGGCTCGCGCACAATCCGGCGGTGAGGGCGGCCACGTTCTCAAGGATCTCGCGCAGCGTCGGGTTCAGCCCGCAGATATCGGCCAGCGTCGGCACCAGGATCAACGAAGTATCGGCCGCCGCCGCGCGCGGATCGAACGGCAGCGTTGTCACCAGGACCTTGGGAAAAGTGATCGGCAGGGCGCGCATGATGTTGAGCGCGATCTCGCCCCCTGTGCCGCCGCCGATGCCGATGACGACCTGCGCCTGTGCTAGCGCCTCGGTGGTCAGCGCCGTCGCCCGCGCGACCGTCTCGTCCATGGCGCGCAGCTTTTCCGGCCCGCCGAGCACCGTCCCGTCGGTGTCGAGCGAGGTGTCGACGAGCGTGACCGTCACGCCGTGCTCCTGCAGCCGCTCTTGCAGAAACGCCGCTTCCGCCGCCTTGGTGTCGAGCGTTGTCAGGACGAGGGCCGTCGGCGGCGGCATCGGGCTAGCCCTTGACCGCCCCCGCCGTCATGCCGGTGATGATCTGGCGCGAGGCGAAGAGCGTGAAGATGATTGGCGGGATCGCCAGCAGCATGCCGGTCGCCATGATCACACCCCATTCCACGTTGAATTCGCTCATATTGTTCACGATCAGAATGGGGACGGTCTTCGTGTTCCGGTCCGACAG
>JBCDGG010000208.1:0-6563 GCA_038757905.1 Pseudomonadota bacterium
AGAAGGCCCGCTATCAGACCGATTGGCTGGAACCCGCGGTCGCGTTTGTGTCGGCCCTGTCCGATCACATGGCCGGGCTGACGCCGCCCCACAAGGTCGAGGCGCGCGTCAATGGCGGCATTCGGCGCCTGCAGCGCGACACACGGCTTTGGTGCGCAAATCGTCTTGCCGGCCGTGGAGCTGGCGCGTAGCCAGCTTTCATGCCGTACAAATTCAATGAGCCCGCCGTCATCGCATCCCGAAGGCGGAGTACCAGGTGATCAATTGGCTGCACTATGACCACGGCCTTGTGGAGCGCGGGGATGTCCGTTTCTGGATTGCAGATGACGCTCTTGCGGCGTGGAGCCCGCCGCCGCACCGCAGCCGGGGCCGGCCGCTGCGGTACTCCGACCTGGCGATCGAGACGGTGCTGCTGCTCGCGGCGGCCTTCGATCTGCCACTGCGACAGGGTGAGCCAATGGAACGGTCGCCATCGCGTGGCGCCACCGGTCCGAGCCCCGATGGCGACGGTCCGAGAGACATTGGCGAACGGGTTTGCTCGATCGATCCTGGCGCTCATGGACCTCGATCTGCCGGTCCCCGATCACACGACGCTCGCCCGCCGCCGGCGCACGGTGTCCCTGGACATGCATGCCCCTGGACGCACCGGTCCGATCGACCTCGTGCTCGACAGCACCGGGCTGAAGTTTTTCGGGCCGGGAGAATGGGCACGGGCCAAGCACGGCGAAAAACGCCGGGACTGGAGGAAGGTGCACATCAGCGTCGATGCCGGCACAGGCGCGATCTTGTCTCATTTCCTCACCAACAGCGACACCTCGGACGCCGCCATGGCCGGCCCGCTGGTCGAGACCACCGGCGGCCGGGTCCGCTCCGTGATCGCCCCCTCTCGGCGATTGCTGGCAATCGCCTGCCGGGCAATGGACGGCGCCAACTATGGCGCGCCCACGTGGCATGCCATTCGAAACGCTCGGCCTGCACGGTCCCCGCCAAGGATTGTTCGCCGGGAAAACGATCCCCCGGATCGTTTTCCGATCCGGCTCACTCCCGCCGCCGCGGACCGCGATCCCGCCACCTGGAACGCCCCACGGCGGCACGGAGCGTGAGTGCCACATCGTCGAAATCGGCGCGCACATCGCGGCTGCGAACAAGGCGCTTCGTCACGCCAAGCCCATCACTGTCCGCGTGCCGTAAGGTCGGCTTAAAGACTGAAGAGCGCCTCGAAGCCGATTTTTGCACCAAAGCCAAGCCGCACCAGGTCGCGCATGCCCGTCTTGTCGTTCGGGAAGCGTGCCTTCTGCCGCGACGGCAGAAAGAAGACATCAAGGTGTCGCTTGCCGACATCTATGCCGGCGTAGCAGTCGATCGTCGATAGACTCGTCTCGTCTTGCATTCGGGACATCAAATGACCCCCCCCTCGTCTGTCCAGACCGCTATCGTTGCGCTGCCCGATCCCGCTTGCGTACGGCCCCAGGGGCCCAAGATGTGTCGATCCGGGTAGCACGCCGAGCCAACACCCGGCGACCCCATTACTTCCGATGGATGGGGCTGAGGGAAGGATGCAAGATGTGTGATCTCCCGACTGCGCCGTCCCTCGTGACGCTGCAGCATTGGCGCCTGTCGAGCTCAGTACGCAGGGTTTCGGCTGCAGCCGCGCCAGAGGCCACGCACGCGGTTAAGGCACGAGCTCGGGATGAGAGACGACATTGCCAGCAGCTCGACGACGATCCAGCGCCTGTAACCGGCCACAGCACCAAACACTCGCTTCCCCCAGATCTCTACATGCTGCGAGTGCCGCGGCCTGAAGCCGTTCAGAGTCTACCAATAGCGAGGCGAATTCACGAAACGGCTCACTTTCGCAAGTATCCAGCGACGGCGGCCTTGCCGCACTCGGAGACGCACGACCTCTTCGGTGGTCGGGGTCATCGACGATGGCTCTTATCGTAGTGTCGAGATCGGCAACGTCGTCATGCAACTCGAGGTAATGGCGAGCCAAGAACTTCAGAGCGATCCGAGTTAGCCTCCGAGGGCGTGGTGTGATTTCATCAGCGGTGGCGGTGTAATCCTCGGTGGCCGCCGAGGTGTATGGTCGGGTGGCGTTTGACGACTTCAACCAAGAGCCACACGGGAGACCCCGACGACCAAGACCGACTTGGACCTTTCCGAGCTTCTTGCAAAGCAAGATGGAGGCAACTTCCTTCGTGCGGTTGCCGAGGCTGTCTTGCATGATGGAGGCGGATGTCGGGGGCCTGACCGGAGCGGGCAAGCACGAACGGGCCGATCACCGTACGACCTGGCGCAACGGGCATCGAGAGCGCGCTCTCGATGCCCGTTCGGGCTGAACCTGAAGCTGCCGCAGCGTCGACAGGGCAGCTCTTTCCCTGGTTTTCTGGAGCCGCGCAAAACGTCGGAGAAGGCCCTGGTGGCCGGGATCCAGGGTGAGCCATTGGAACGGTCGCCATCGCGTGGCGCCGCCGGTCCGAGCCCCGATGGCGACGGTCCGAGAGACACTGGCGAACGGGATCGGCGGTGTGTCCACCCGTCGTTTCGATGAACGGGCGCAGGCGATGGGTCTTCAGGGCATGTCCAGGAGCACGCTGTCCAAGCCGTGCAAGGACATCGACGAACGGGTCAACGAGGTCCTGACCCGTCCGCCGACCGGCGCGTGGCCTTGTGTCCGGCTCGACGCGACCCACCGCAAGGTTCGCCGGGGCGGACGCATCGTCTCGGCGGCCGCCATAATCGCCGGGGCAGCAAAACCGATGGACGGCGCGAGATCATCGGTCCGGGGCTTGGCCCCTCGCAAGCCGAGACGTTCTGGATGGACGTCCTGCGCGGACCCAAAGCGCGCGGCCTCGATGGCACCGAGCAGGTGACCAGCGACGCCCATAGCGGCCTCAGAGGCGCGAGAGAACGCCTGCTTGAAGCCACCTGGCAGCGCTGCCGCGTCGATTGGATGCGGAATACCCCGGCCCACGTCTCACGCGGCCGGCACACCGTCGTGGCCGCCGCGATCCGCCAGGCCTTCGATCAACCCGACCGCACATCCGGGAGAAGCCTGGCACTGCGTTGCCGACCAACTCCGGTCGCGCTGGCCGAAACTGGCGGACCTCATGGATGAACGCGATGCTCCGCCGGAAAAGTTGCCGTTTCCCGCGCGAGTTTGTGGACTGAGCGGCCTCTGCCGACCATCGCGTCGCGCGCGACGCCGGCGATGTTGAGGGCCCGCTGGCGGAGCACGGTGTGACCGTCAGCGGCGAGGCGATACGGCACCGGCAGCCCTAGCCAGTGGGAATGGCCGGTGTGGCGACCGGATCCCACTCACACATCGGGCGCCATGCACCCGGGAGAGGTCGCGAGGACGCGAGTGCCAACCGCTTGCAATCGAGCCGGTAAGCTGGCCCTCTTGGTCCATGGCAGCGGGCGTCATCATCCGGGTTCGTGGGCAAGTTCAGGGCGTCGGGTTTCGACCGCATGTCTGGAGACTGGCCAAGGGCTTAGGATTGAGGGGTGACGTCCGCAACGATGCCGAGGGTGTGCTCATTCGCGCGTTCGGCGATGGCGCGACCGGTCTGGCGTCGCGCCTCGAGCGATCGCCGCCGCCACTTGCGGACATCAGATCGATCGAGATCGCCGAGACGTCCGCAGACGCCCAGGCGCCAAACGACTTCTCGATCCTGCACTCCGTTGCGGGCGGCACAAAGACTGCCTGCGCGCCGGACGTCTCGACCTGCGAGGCCTGCATTGCGGAGATCCGGGACGCGGGGCGCCGGCACGGTTACGCCTTTACGAACTGCACCGAGTGCGGTCCGCGCTACTCGATCACCCTCGCAATGCCCTACGATCGCGCATCTACCACGATGGCCCGGTTCGAGATGTGCGCCGCATGCCGCAAGGAGTTCGAGACGCCCGACGACAGGAGGTTTCACGCCCAGCCCATTGCATGCCCGGCCTGCGGACCGCAGCTTTCGGTCGTCCCGGCCGGCCCCGAACCGTTGGCCGCGGCGGAGACGGTGCTGCGAGGCGGCGGCATCGTTGCGGTCAAGGGGCTCGGGGGATTTCACCTGGCCTGTGACGCGACGCAGCCCGAAGCGGTGCAGCGGCTGCGGACCCGCAAGAGGAGGCCCACCAAAGCACTGGCTCTGATGGCACGGAAAGAGGTTCTGGCGCGATATGCCACCCCAAGTGCCGGCGAGTGGACGCTGCTGGAGGGCCGGGATGCACCGATTGTCCTTTTGCCTCGACGCGACGACCGCCTTCCCGCCGGGATTGCGCCGGGGCTCGATCACATTGGCTGGATGCTGCCTTACACGCCCCTGCACCACCTGCTTCTGGAGCGGGTGAACCACCCCGTCGTCATGACATCCGCCAACCTCTCCGGGCGACCGCAAGTCATCGACAACGCCGCCGCGTGCCGCGACCTTTCGGGCGTCGCGGACCTGGTGCTCTTGAACGATCGCGATATCGTGCGGCGGGTCGACGACAGCCTAGCGCGGGAGACGCCGATGGGACCGATGGTGCTGCGGCGTGGGCGCGGACAGGCCCCCGGCGCGTTGGCCCTGCCGGACTGTCTGCCGGAGGGGCAGGTGCTGGCTCTGGGGGGGGACCTCAAGGCGGCCATCTGTCTGACGAAAGATGCCGCGGCAACGCTGTCCCAGCATCTAGGCGACCTCGATGACCCGGCCACCTACCGGGAATACCTGGCGGCAAGGGACGACCTGACGCAGTTTCTGGACCACGATCCGGGCGCGATCGCCATCGACCTGCACCCTGGATACCGGTCATCGAACCTTGGCCGGGAGATGTCTCTCGACCGCGGTTTGCCGCTCGTCGAGATCCAGCATCACCATGCCCATATGGCGGCCGCTCTGGCGGAGGCCAATTGGACCGGCGAGGTCGCGGTCGGTGTCGTGCTCGACGGGCTCGGCTACGGGGACGATGGCACGATCTGGGGCGGGGAGGTGCTCGTCGGCGGATATGCCGAGGCACGCCGTGCGGTCCGGCTGCGGTCAGCGCCGCTGCCGGGCGGCGATCAGGCGCAGCGAGAGCCGTGGCGGAACGCCGTCGCGAGGCTCGACATGGCCGGTCATTCGGATGTGGCGGAGAGGCTTTTTCCGGACGCTCCGTTGGATCTCCTGCGCTCGGCGATCTCGGCGGGCGTAAATGCACCGCAGTCGAGCTCCGCGGGCCGGCTCTTCGATGCCGTCGCGGCGTGCCTTGGGATCAACCCCTTTGGCCCGTGCTATGAGGGCGAAGCTGCGATGCGGCTGGAGGTTCTTGCGCGTCGCGCCGGGCCGAATGCCGGTGCCTATCCCCTGGACTTGGCCAGCAGAGAGATCGATCCCACGCCGCTCTTCGATGCGTTGGTGGAGGATATGCGTCGCGAGATGGGCCCAGACGTGATGGCAGCACGGTTTCATGCAGGACTGGCGTCGGCCTTTGCCGACGCCGCGCGCGAGAGCGCCGAGACAGCCGGTGCCACCACCATCGCACTGACCGGAGGGTGCTTTCAAAACCTGCGGCTTCTGGACGAGATGGCGCGGCATCTCGCCGATTTTCGGCTGTGTGGGCCCGGCCGCGTGCCGATCAACGACGGCGGGCTCGCCCTGGGGCAGGCGGCGATTGCGCTGGCGAGAGGACGTTCGGGATGACGTCACGCTCACGCCGCAGCAGCGCGCCGGTTCTGCGCGACGACAGGATCACTTTGGCCCATGGGGGCGGCGGAAAGGCGATGCAAGCCCTGATCGGCAATGTGTTCGTCCCCGCATTCGATCCGCCGGGGATGGAGGACCAGGCGCGCCTCTCGGCCGAGGCGCTTTCACGGCCGGGTGCCGCGCTTGCGTTCACCACCGACAGTTTCGTGGTGACGCCGCTCGAGTTCCCGGGGGGCAACATCGGATCGCTCGCGGTTTGCGGAACCATCAACGATCTCGCTGTGGGCGGCGCTCAGCCGCTTTGGCTGTCGGCCTCGTTCATCATCGAAGAAGGCTTCGACATCGAGCGCCTGCGCCGGATCGTCGGCACCATGGCCGCCGAGGCAAGACAGGCGGGCGTGCGCATCGTGACCGGAGACACGAAGGTCGTCGAACGCGGATCGGCCGACGGCCTCTACATCACCACGTCGGGACTTGGGGTCATCGAAGCGGGCCGCGCACTGTCCTCGGACCGGATCGAGCCGGGAGACATTGCCATTGCCAGCGGCGTTCTTGGCGATCATGGGGCGACGATTCTGGCCGCACGCGGGGATCTGGCTCTCTCCGCCCCGATTGAGAGCGATTGCCGGTCGCTGTCGGCTCTGATGCAGGCGGTCCTGCGCGGCGCGCCCGGGGTGCGCGCTGCGCGAGACGCCACGCGAGGCGGCGTGGCCTCCGCGCTGAACGAGATGGCGGAAGCCGCAGCCGTCAGCGTCGAGATCGACGAAAGCCGCCTTCCTGTCCGGGCCGAGGTCAAGGGCATGTGCGAGATCCTAGGCTTGGACCCGCTCTATCTCGCCAATGAAGGCACGCTGGTCCTGTTCGTGCCCGAAGCCGAGGCCGAGGCCGCGCTGGCCGCCATGCGCGCAACAG
>JBCDGG010000209.1:0-6382 GCA_038757905.1 Pseudomonadota bacterium
GCCGTCACGTGGCGATCACGCCCGTCGCCCACCAGAAGCGCGGCCAACACCAAGCGTTGCCGCGTCGGCCGTAGGCCTCCGCGACCTAGCCATTGCGATCCACGTTCGCGCGCGGATGCGTCCATACTGCTGGGTCCATGTACCATCGCCCCCGTTATATGGCATTCATCCCCCCAGATTCAAATGAAAACAGGTCGCAGGTACATCGCGCACGCGTGCGGCGCGGCCCCTGCGCCACCCGGCGTCGCCCCAAAGCGGCTCCTCCGGTCGGTGGAGCACGCGCCCTTGCACCTGCGCGAGAGCGGGTGATAGAGACCCCGAAGCGCGTCGCCCGCCGCCACTACGACCAACCAAGGATGCCTCCCCCGATGGCCGACTATCCCACCAGCTTCGACAGGGACGCCCTGCTGGCCTGCGCACGTGGCGAACTGTTCGGCCCCGGCAACGCTCAGTTGCCCGAGCCGCCGATGCTGATGATGGATCGCATCACCGACATCTCCGATGACGGGGGCGCCCATGGCAAGGGCCACGTTGTGGCGGAGTTCGATATCAACCCGGAGCTCTGGTTCTTCGCGTGCCACTTTCCGGGCAACCCCATCATGCCGGGTTGCCTCGGGCTGGACGGCCTGTGGCAACTGACCGGCTTCAACCTAGGCTGGCGCGGATGGACAGGCCGCGGCTATGCCCTGGGTGTGGGCGAGGTCAAGCTCACCGGGATGGTTCGGCCGGATCGCAAGATGCTGACGTATAAGGTAGACTTTACCAAAGCGGTGCAGAACCGTCGCCTAACGATGGGGGTCGCCGACGGGATCGTCGAGGCCGACGGGGAAGAGATCTATCGCGTGAAGGACATGAAGGTCGCGCTCTCCGAGAGCTAGGCCCGCAGGAGGAGAGGCCAATGCGCCGCGTCGTCGTCACCGGTTTGGGGATCGTCTCCCCCATCGGCAATTCCGCGCAGGACGTGACCGATGCGTTGCGCATCGGCCGCTCGGGCATCGAAGCGGTGCCAGACATGGTCGAACACGGCTTTCGCAGCCAGATCGCCGGCACGCTCAAGATCGATCCCGCAGAGCATATCGACAAGCGCACGCTGCGCTTCATGGGGCCCGGAGCCGCCTATGCCTATATTGCTATGGCGCAGGCGATCGCCGATGCGGGGCTGACCGAGGCGGAAGTGTCCGACCCGATGACGGGGCTCATCGCGGGGTCCGGCGGCCCGTCGACATCGGCGATGCTGGCTGCGCACCAGACCGTACTGAAGACCGGCGCGACCAAGCGGATCGGCCCCTTCGCGGTGCCGAAATGCATGTGCTCCACGATCTCGGCCAACCTGTCCACGGCCTACAAGATCAAAGGCATCAACTTCTCGATCACCTCGGCCTGCTCGACCTCTCTGCACTGCATCGGCACGGCGGCACAGCAAGTCGCCCTTGGCGCCCAGGACATCATGTTCGCAGGCGGCGGCGAGGAGCTGGACTGGACACTGTCGTGCCTCTTCGATGCCATGGGGGCCATGTCTTCGAAGTTCAACGACACGCCGGAGCGCGCGTCGCGCGCCTTCGATGCCAATCGGGATGGGTTCGTAATCGCCGGCGGCGGCGGCATGGTGGTGCTGGAGACGCTGGAGCGGGCGCAGGCCCGTGGCGCGAAGATCTATGCCGAGGTCACCGGGTTTGCCGCCACCTCGGACGGGCACGACATGGTCGCCCCCTCCGGCGAGGGTGGCGAACGCGCAATGCTGGGCGCGCTGCGCACCCTGCCGGAGGGGCGGCGCATCAGCTATATCAACGCCCATGGCACATCGACGCCGGTCGGCGATGTTGGCGAGGTGGAGGCCGTGCGCCGGGTCTTCGGCGACGATGCCCCGCCGATCTCGTCGACCAAATCCATGACCGGGCACAGCCAGGGCGCGGCGGGCGCGCAGGAGGCGATCTACTGCCTCCTGATGCTCGACGGCGATTTCATCGCCCCGTCGATCAACGTCGAAATGCTCGATCCGGCTCTGAAACCGGGCGAGATCGCCACCGCGCCGGTCGCCTCGGCCGGTTTGGACACCGTGATGACGAACAGTTTCGGGTTCGGCGGCACGAACGGGTCGATGCTCCTTTCCAAGGTTCGGGACTAAAACGATGGCAGAGCTGATGCGCGGCAAGAAAGGCCTGATCATGGGCGTGGCCAATGACCGCTCGATCGCCTGGGGCATCGCCCGCGCGATGCACGCGGAAGGGGCGGAGCTGGCCTTCACCTATCAGGGCGAGGCGTTCGGAAAGCGCGTCGCCCCCTTGGCCGAGAGCGTGGGCGGAGATCTGCTGCTCGACGTCGACGTCACCAACGACAGCTCGATGGATGCCGCCTTCTCTACCCTGCGGGAGCGGTGGGGCACGCTCGATTTCGTGGTCCATGCCATCGCGTTCTCCGACAAGTCGGAGCTGACTGGTCGCTTCATCAACACCTCGCGGGCCAACTTTTCGAACTCGCTCTCGATCTCCTGCTACTCGCTGATCGACATCGCGCGGCGCGCGTCGGAGCTGATGCCGAACGGGGGCACGGTGCTGACGCTGACCTATCAGGGGTCGAACCGCGTCACGCCCTTCTACAACGTGATGGGCGTCGCCAAGGCGGCGCTGGAATCGACAGTGCGGTACCTTGCGAACGATCTCGGGCCGGACGGGATTCGCGTGAACGCGATCTCTCCCGGGCCGATGAAGACGCTTGCCGGGGCGGCCATCGGCGGCGCGCGCAAGACTTTCCGGCTGACCGAGAACAACGCCCCCCTGCGCTCGAACGCGACGCTCGATGCGGTGGGCGGGACGGCTGTCTATCTCGCATCGGACTACGGGGCGTGTACCTCGGGCGAGATTGTCCATGTCGACGGCGGCTACCACGTGTTGGGTATGCCGCAACCCGAGAACATCTGACGCCTCGTTGAGGGCACCGCCGAAGGCGGCGCTGATCCACGCAGGCGCCTCAGCGCCCACCGCTTCTTGCCCGCCGCGGCTCGGCGATCTCTGGGAAGGGCGCGCGGATGGTTGGCGCCCCGAAGGCATAGCCCTGCATGCAATCGACGCCGAGGGCCGAAAGCACCGCCGCGTCTTCCGGCCGCTCCACCCCTTCGGCCACCGTGAACAGATCGAAGTGGCGCGCGATCGAGACGAGCGCCTCGAACAGCACCCGGTTGTCCGGCGTGTCCGCGACGTTCTGCGCATACTCTCCGGCGATCTTCAGGATGTCGAAGTCGAAGTCCCGCAGGTATCGGAACGAGGTGAAGCCCGAACCGAAATCGTCGAGCGCGAATGCGACCCCGCGCATCTGCAGGTCCGTCATGAAAGCGCTGACAATCTCGGGCAGCAGGATCGCCGAGCTTTCGGTGATCTCGATGATCAGCCGCTCGGCCAGCGCCGGGTCCTGCGAAAGGTGGCGGTTCAGCGTCTCCGCCCACCGCAGATAGCCAATGGATCGGGCCGACATGTTGATCGACAGGCGCATCGCGGGCGCCCTGGCGAGGGCGGTCAGGCCGGCGTCGAGCGCGACGACATCCAACAGGCGGCCAACCTCATGCTCCTCGCACGCCTCGATGAACTCCCGCGCCGGGATGATCCGGCCCGTATCGTCGAGCACCCGCAGAAGCCCTTCGTAGAAAGCGATGCGCAAGGGATCGCGCGCGTCGACGATGGGTTGAAACGCGAGCAGAACATCGTGCCGGTCCAATGCCCGGCGCACCATGGAAAGGATGTCGGCGTCGCGTAGATGAACCGCAGCGTCGAGCGGCGTCTGCTCCCCCGGAGCCGCGGAGGCGGAGGCCGCTTCCGCACCCGGCCGGGCCGGGCGCCCCTGCGCGGTGTCCCATGCATGCCCCCGGCCCGATACGTTCCTTGCAGACTCTGTCATCGTGCTCTCCCCGCGCGTGCACCTCCGTGCACGGGCTGTTCGAACATCTGACATATCCGTATTAAAGGCTGGTGTATTTTCCCGTTTTGTTCCACTTTTAGTCACGTTTTGCACAATTGATGAAGGACGGCTCCATGACACGCTGCGCCTGGGTCGGAGAGGACCCGGACTACATCGCTTATCACGACACGGAGTGGGGCGTGCCGGTCCACGATTCCCGCGCGCTGTTCGAAAAGCTCACGCTCGAAGGGTTTCAGGCCGGGCTGTCCTGGCTGACCATTCTCCGCAAGCGCGAGAACTTCCGCACCGCGTTTGCAGGCTTCGACCCCGAGGTGATCGCAGGGTGGGGCGCGGACGAGGTCGAGCGGCTGGTGACCGACGCCGGGATCGTCCGCCACCGCGGCAAGATCGAGGCGACGCTCGGCAATGCGCGCCAATGGTGCGAGATCGAAGCGCACGAGGGTTTCTCTGCCTTCCTTTGGACGCGGGTAGGGGGCGCGCCGATCCAGAATGCCTGGGAGCGCATGGCGGATGTGCCCACGGATACGCCGCTGTCCCGCAAGATGTCGAAGGACCTGAAGGCCGAGGGGTTTCGCTTCGTCGGCCCGACGATCGTGTATGCCTTCATGCAGGCGGTCGGCATGGTGAACGACCACACGACGGATTGCCACCGCTACAGCGACGTCGCGCGCTGAGGCGTCCGGCGGACCGGCCCCGCAAATGCGGGGCGCCGACCGCCTAGGGCAGTGCGCCGCACAGCCCCTGCTCCAGCTCAGACATCTGGATCACCGCGCACGGAACGAACGCGACATCCACCCTGTCGGAAAGCCATCAACTGGCGCGCACGGGCCAACGACAAAGGGCCGCTAGCTGCTGGCGGCCAGCGCCTCCAGAATCGCGATTGCGCTGTGGCTGTCCCAATGGGCATCGCCGCGCATGCGCGCCACCTCGTTGCCTTCGGGATCCAGGATCACAGTGATCGGCAGGCCGAGAACCGCCATGGCGCGCGCCAGCGCTTGCGTCGGGTCACGGTACTCCGGCAGATTGCTCACTTCGATGTCCTCGAAGAACCGCGTGATCCCCTGGGGAGAGTTGCGCCCCGTGGCGACCGTGACCACCTCGACGGGCTGCCCCTCGAAATGGGTTTGCAGGTTCGACAGCATCGGCATTTCCACCCGGCACGGCGCGCACCACGTGGCCCAGAAGTTGAGGACAACCCAGTTGCCGCGATATGCGTCCAGCGTCGCGGAGCCGCCCGCCCCGTCGACGATCTCGACCTCCGGCAGGGGTTTCGGCTCCGAGGTAAACACCAGCTTCTTCATGTCGCCTTCGCGGAGCGCCTCCAGCGCTGCGATATCGTAGCCGCGATCCTGCGCCACAGCCGAAACCGCGGCACTGGCCAACAGCGCCAGTCCCAGATACATCGCAGCCGCCAAGCGGTTTACCATACTGCCATTCCTCTCTCGTCTTTCGCGCCCGAAGGCTCTGCCATGTCCGATCCGAGCACCAAACCCGAAAACCGCGCCAATGCGATGTGGGGCGGCCGTTTCGCCGCCGGCCCCGATGCGATCATGGAAGCCATCAACGCCTCCATCGGGTTCGACCAGCGCCTGGCCGCCCAGGACATCGCAGGTTCCCGGGCGCACGCCGCCATGCTCGCCGCGACCGGTATATTGGAAACTTCCGAGGTTGAGGCGATCCGAGAGGGCCTCCTCACGGTGTTGTCAGAAATCGAGACCGGACGCTTCGCGTTCTCGGCCGCGCTGGAAGACATCCACATGAATGTCGAGGCGCGCCTGACCGAACTGATCGGGCCCGCGGCCGGCCGCCTGCACACGGCACGCTCGCGCAATGACCAGGTCGCAACGGATTTTCGCCTGTGGGTGCGGGATCAGTGCGACGCGGCCATCGCTGGCATCGAAGCGGTTCAAAATGCGCTGCTCGGTCAGGCCGAGGCGGGCGCGGCATGGGTCATGCCCGGGTTCACCCATCTGCAAACCGCCCAGCCGGTCACCTGGGGCCACCACATGCTGGCCTATGTCGAGATGCTGGGCCGCGACGCCGCGCGCTTTTCCGATGCCCGTGTGCGGATGAACGAAAGCCCCCTCGGCGCGGCCGCCCTCGCGGGGACGTCTTTCCCCATCGACCGCACCATGACGGCGGAGGCGCTCGGCTTCGACCGGCCCATGGCCAACTCGCTCGACGCGGTGTCGGACAGGGATTTCGCGCTGGAATTCCTCTCCTGCGCGTCGATCTGCGCAATGCACCTGTCGCGGCTGGCCGAGGAGCTGGTGATCTGGTCCTCCGCCCAGTTCCGCTTTGTGGTCATGTCCGATCGCTGGTCCACCGGCTCGTCGATTATGCCGCAGAAGAAAAACCCGGACGCCGCCGAACTCATCCGTGCCAAGATCGGCCGGATCCTGGGCGCCAATGTCGCGCTGCTGGCGGTGATGAAGGGCCTGCCGCTGACCTATTCCAAGGACATGCAGGAAGA
>JBCDGG010000210.1:0-6330 GCA_038757905.1 Pseudomonadota bacterium
CGTCGATATGCGCCATGATGCCGAAATTACGGTAGCGCGTGAGGGGATAATCGCGGGACATGAGTCTCGTCCTTTGGAAAGGGGGTTACCAGCGGTAATGGCTGAACGCTTTGTTGGCGTCGGCCATCTTGTGGGTGTCTTCACGCTTCTTCACGGCCGCGCCGCGAGATTGGACGGCATCGGCCAGTTCTCCGGCCAGACGCTCTTCCATGGTGTTCTCGTTGCGCTTGCGCGCGGCTTCGATCAGCCAGCGGATCGCCAGGGCCTCGCGGCGCTCGGGGCGCACCTCGACAGGCACCTGATACGTCGCGCCGCCGACCCGGCGGGAGCGCACTTCGACGGCGGGCTTCACATTGTCGAGCGCTTCGGCGAACACCTCGATCGGGGAGCGCTTCAAGCGGCCCTCCACCCGGTCGAGCGCACCATAGACGATGCTCTCCGCGACGGACTTCTTACCGTCGTACATCAGGTTGTTCATGAACTTGGTGAGCACCTTGTCGCCGTACTTGGCGTCGGGGAGCACCTCGCGTTTTTCGGCTGCGTGACGTCGGGACATCGCTTCTCTCCTTACTTCGGACGCTTGGCGCCGTACTTCGAGCGGCGCTGCTTGCGGTCCTTCACGCCCTGCGTATCGAGGACGCCACGGAGAATGTGATAGCGGACGCCGGGGAGGTCCTTCACACGGCCGCCGCGGATCAGCACCACCGAGTGCTCCTGCAGGTTGTGCTTTTCACCGGGGATGTAGCTGATCACCTCGTAGCCGTTGGTCAGGCGCACCTTGGCCACCTTCCGCATGGCGGAGTTCGGCTTCTTCGGTGTGTTGGTGTACACGCGCGTGCACACGCCTCGCTTCTGCGGGCAGCCTTCAAGGTGCAGCGACTTGGAGCGCTTCACTTTGGGCTGCCGCGGCTTGCGGATCAGCTGTTGGATCGTCGGCATTCGGTTCCCCGTCTCATCTCACTCTTGGCGCGCCTCGCGCCGTCATCTCGTAGCGCGCAATCGCGCTGGTTCGCACTCGCCGCGTCCTGCACAGTGGCAACACGCAAACACCGCAAACGCTTCCCCCGGGTGGAAACGGTGCGGCGGGTATCCAGAGGATCGGGGCCAACGGCCCGGATCATGACCACTTCGGTTCTGTAAGCCGTGCCGGGCGTCGGCCGCTCGGCTGAGTGGGCGTGCTCTAGAGAGAATCGTGGGCAGTGTCAACAACGCGTTTCTAGACAGCGTCCGACGCGCGTGACGCCGCAACGACACGCTCGCGCCAGAGGGTGTAGAGGCCCGTCGCGACCACCAGCGCCGCCCCCGAAAGGGTGATCGCATCGGGGCGCTCCCCGAAGGCCGCGACGCCCAGAATGAGCGCGAAAACGATGGCCGTGTACCGGAACGGAGACACCACCGCGATCTCGCCCATCCGCATCACGGCCACGCTGAGGAAATAGGCCATCATCAGGCAAAGCGCGGCGGCGGCGAGGGTCAGCACCTGCGGGAGCGTCAGCGTCACCCAGGGCTGGGTGAACGAGACGATCCCCGCCGCAACGGTGACGCCGAGCGCGGCATAGGTGGCCACGGTGACCGAAGGAAGCGCGCCAGACATGCGCCGCACCGCCAGATCGCGGGCCGTCACCACCACCACCGCGCCGAGGGCGTAGAGCGAGTAGATCGTGAACCCCTCGGTTCCCGGCCTGACAATCAGCAGAACACCGAAGAAGCCGACGCCGATGGCGACGGCCCTGCGCCAGCCAATGGCCTCGCCGAACAGGACGGCGGCGGCCAGGGTCACGGTGAGCGGCAGCGCCTGCAGGATGGCCGTCGCATTGGCGATGGGCATGTTGAACAGGGCCGACAGGAACAGGAAGACGGCCGCGATCTCCATCGCCGTGCGCAATGCAAGAAGGCCGCCATCCTGGCGCGAAAGCTTCAGACGCAACGCCCCCTGCCACGCGGCCAGGCTGACCATCAGCGCGCTGGCCACAAGGCCGCGCAGAAAGATCGCCTGAACGAGCGGCACGTCGCCCGCAAGGGACTTCATCAGCGCGTCGTTGAAGGTGAAGGCGGCCATCGACCCCATCATCAGCAGCGCGCCCTTGGTGTTGTCGCTCAGGGCCATGCTGCGCGCCTATCAGGAGATCGCAGGCAACTGCAACGCGCCGCGACAAGCCAGCACGCGCAAATGCAAACGGCGCCCCGACCGGGCACAAGGCCCGCCCGGGACGCCGTTCACAGGGAGAACTCGTTACTTACTACGAGGGAACCGATAACAGGACAGCGGCAGGCTACTGAGCGGCAACCACGGCCTGCTTGACTTGGGTCACGGTGTCGAGCAGGGCGCGGAACGCCTCCGACGATTTGCCCACCGCAACCTTCGTTTTCTTCACTTCCTCCGGCGCGGCTTTCAGAAGCTGCCCGTATTCCTTCTTCTTGGTGTCATCGGTGAAGCCCAGCTTATCTGCCGGGGTGAGCAGCTTCAAAGCCTGCTCCGCTGCGGCGACCGATTTCGACGCGGTCTGAACCTCACCGCCGAGGGATTTGATATCCGGGGTCAGGGCCTTCAGCCGGGCGAGCTTGTCCTGGGAGGTGCCGGGCAGGTCGAGAAGCGCCTTTGTCATGCTCTCGATCTCGGACTGTGTATTGCCAACGGTGAAGAACAGCGAACGCATCTTGTTCGTCACCTTGTAGGCCATGTCGTTGGCCTTGATGTAATCGTCGCCCTTCTCCTTGAGCACGGGCTTATCGTCTTCGACCCGGTGTTCCATCAGGTCCTTGTTGATGTCGTCCTTGGCCTTGTCGTTGCCCGCCCGGATGCCGTCGATGGTCGATTTGAGAAGCTTCTGGTTGTCGACCAGCTTGCTCTTCTCTTCCTCGAGCGCCGTGCCGACCTCCCTGAAGCCTTTGACGGTCGCGGCGTGCTTCGCGCTGTAGGCCGAGAGGTTCTTGTCCGTCGGGTTGATCTCGGAGGGGTCGGTCAGCTTGGGGAACGCGCTTTTGACGCCGCCGAACGTTTTGCTCATGGCCATGACGGCCCGCGCCACCTGTTGAAGCGCGGAAAGGCCCCGCTCCGACAACACGTCGAGGTTTGCGCCCGGCTCATCGACCGCGCCCAGAACGTCGACAAACGGATCGTAGTGCCTGTCCATGCCGGTCAGTTGCTGCTGGATCTGCTCCACTGCCTTGGCGACGGTGTTGAGCGTCGGGATGACATCGGCGACGGCGAACATCGCACCCCCGGCCGCCGGCGCTTCGCCCTTGCTGCCCTTGGCCTTGGGCTCGGCGAGAGACCGGACCGCCGTCAGCATGGCGCCGTAATTCTCAATCGCCTTCTTCCAGTGCTTGTCGGCCTTCAGGTCCTTGTAGATCTTGCCCATGGGCTCTTCGACGGCATCGAGCGCGGCCACGACATTCGCCGCGTCCTCGGGCTTTTCCAGGCGGGACGCGTCGATCTTGCCATCGGGAGAGATGCCCAGACGCTGGAAGCTCTTCAGCGCGATCAGAACCTTCTTGCTCTGCTCGGCCGGCATCTTCTTTTCCTTGCCGGAGATCTCTTCCCAGAAGGTGAACTTGAAGCCTTTCTCGGTGACTTGTTTGGCGGCCTTGGCGTCCATGTGCCCTTTTCTCCCATGTCCTGGTCTGGCGTGCGTCTGACCCGTGCTGTGTGTGGGTCGTCAGTATCGTGATATCTTGAAGTTCGGCGCCGCCCCGATCGGGTGCGAACAATCCCACCTGAACCATGAGACTTGCGCCGCTCAAGGGCCAATCCCGGGGTTTAGGGAGAAGGTTTATGCCTGATAACCCTAGGAATTAGGGCTTTCTGCCATTCTGCTGAGGCCCCGGGCGGCGCATGCAGACAGAAAAAAGCCCCCCGGCGGAACCGGAGGGCTTCTATGCTTGGGTATGGGCGCTCGATCAGAAGTCGCGACTCTCGGTCGAACCCATCAACGGGCCCGCATCGCCACCGACGATATCGTCCATCGGCGCGGCGAGCTGCGCGGCGGCTTCCGCCTCTGCGCGGCGCTCTTCGATCACCTTCTGATCGCGTTCTTGCGCGATGCGGCGGACGCGCTGCGTCGCCCCGCCCGTGCCCGCCGGGATCAGGCGCCCGACAATCACGTTTTCCTTCAGGCCGACGAGCTTGTCCCGCTTGCCCTGCACCGAGGCCTCGGTGAGCACGCGCGTCGTTTCCTGGAACGAGGCCGCCGAAATGAACGACCGTGTCTGCAGCGACGCCTTGGTGATCCCGAGCAGGATCGGCTCGGCCTGGGCCGGGCGGCGGCCTTCGGCCTCGGCCCGGGCATTGGCTTCCTCGACCTCGATCTTGTCGACATGCTCGCCCTTCAGAAGCGTCGTCTCCCCGCTGTCGAGGATCTCCCACTTCTGCAGCATCTGGCGCACGATGACCTCGATGTGCTTGTCGTTGATCTTCACGCCCTGCAGACGATAGACCTCCTGCACCTCGTTGATCATGTAATCGGCCAGAGCCTCGACCCCCATGATCGACAGAATGTCGTGCGGGGCGGGGTTGCCGTCCATGATGTAGTCACCCTTTTGCACGAAGTCGCCTTCCTGCACCGGGATGTGCTTGCCCTTGGGCACCATGTATTCGACCGGCTCCATGCTCTCGTCCGACGGCACGATGGCGATCCGGCGCTTGTTCTTGTAGTCGCGCCCGAACTTCACGTAGCCGTCGATCTCGGCGATGATGGCGTGGTCCTTCGGACGGCGCGCTTCGAAAAGCTCGGCCACCCGCGGCAGACCGCCGGTGATGTCCTTGGTCTTCGCGCCCTCGCGCGGGATTCGCGCCACCACGTCGCCGGCATCGATGCTCTGTCCGTCTTCGACCGACAGGATCGCATCCACCGACATCGGATAGGTCACCGGGTTGCCCTGCTCGTTGCGCACCGGTTCGCCGCTCTCGGGATCGACGATCAGGATCTCCGGCTTGAGGTCGTTGCCCTTGGGCGCGGACCGCCAATCCATCACGATCTTCTGGGTCATGCCCGTGGCGTCGTCGGTCTCCTCCCGCACGGCGATGCCGCTGGCAAGGTCGACATACTTCGTCACGCCGGCCTTCTCGGCGATGATCGGCAGGGTGTAAGGGTCCCATTCGAACAGCTTGTCGCCGCGCTCGACCTTCTTGCCCTCGGCCACGAAGACCTTGGTGCCGTAGCCGATCTTGAACGACGCCCGTTCGATGTCGTTCTCGTCGATGATCGCCATCTGCATGTTCCGGCCCATGACGACCTGCTCTCCGGCGGAGTTCGCCAGCAGGTTCGGGTTGCGGAACTCGATCCGACCGGCCTGGCTGGCCTCCTGGAACGATTGCTGGCCACCCTGCGCCACGCCGCCGATGTGGAACGTCCGCATCGTCAGCTGCGTGCCGGGCTCACCGATGGATTGCGCCGCGATGATGCCGACCGCTTCGCCGACGTTCACCTGTGTCCCGCGCGCCAGATCGCGCCCGTAGCACATGGCGCACACACCTTCGTCCGCCTCACAGGTCAGCGGCGAGCGGATCCGGCAGCTGGCAACGCCGGAGTTCTCGATCTCGTCGGCCTTGCGCTCATCGATCAACTCGTTCCGGGCAACGATCACCTCGTCGGTGCCGGGCACGAGGATATCCTCGCCCGCGACCCGCCCAAGGATGCGCTCGCTCAGGGACGCAACGACCTCGCCGTCGTTCACCTGCGCCTCGGCCGTGATCGCATTGTCGGTCCCGCAATCATGCATACGGACAATACAATCCTGCGCCACGTCCACGAGGCGCCGGGTGAGGTAGCCCGAGTTCGCCGTCTTCAGAGCGGTGTCCGACAGGCCCTTCCGGGCGCCGTGGGTGGAGTTGAAGTACTCCAACACGGTCAGACCTTCCTTGAAGTTCGAGATGATCGGCGTCTCGATGATCTCGCCCGAGGGTTTGGCCATCAGGCCGCGCATCCCGCCGAGCTGCTTCATCTGCGTGACCGAGCCCCGCGCACCGGAATGCGCCATCATGTAGATCGAGTTCGGCTCTTCTTCAGCGCCGCGCTCGTCCTTCGGGCTGGCGGAGATGGTCGACATCATCGCCTCGGTCACCCGGTCGTTACACTTCGACCAGGCATCGACGACCTTGTTGTACTTTTCGCCCTGGGTGATCAGGCCGTCCATGTACTGCTGCTCGAAGTCCTTCACCTGGTCGCGCGTCTCGTCGACGATCGGCCACTTGGCCTCGGGGATAACCATGTCGTCCTTGCCGAACGAGATGCCGGCGCGGAACGCCTCCTTGAACCCGATCGTCATGATCTGGTCGCAGAAAATGACCGACTCCTTCTGCCCGCAATAGCGGTAGACGGTGTCGATGAC
>JBCDGG010000211.1:0-6245 GCA_038757905.1 Pseudomonadota bacterium
CGGATGCGGGCGTCGGCGCGAGCAGGTCGTCTTCCCAATCGTCGGGGATCAGATTGCCGCCGCCTGCGCCCGCGCGCGGCGCCAGGAAATGATCCGTCGCCGAAGGGTTATGATAGGATTGCGTCGCGCCCTGCGGATCCGCCGGCGCGGGCGGCAGCAGCGGATCGTCGGGCCCGAGCGGCGGCAAAAGACCATCCTCGTCGGGCTCCTCGCGATGCACCCCGCGCGGGCCGACGGGCCCCTCGCGGCCGCTCAGCAGATCGTCGAGGAAGTCTCCCCCGTCGCCGGGGGCGTCCAGCAAGTCGGCGGCGCTCGGCGCGCGGGCCGCCAAACCGTGGGATACCGGGCCTTCCATCACCGGCTCCGGTATGATCTCGCGCGCGGCATCCGCCGACGAGATGTCCACCAGAACTTCGTAGGGTCCGATCGTCAGAATATCGCCGTTGTTCAAGGGCGTCGGCGTCGCTCCAAGGGCGATCTTGCCGTAGTTCAAAAACGTCCCGTTCGACGAAATGTCGACCACGACGACATTGCCGTTGTGATCTTCGATCACGCAATGCCGCTTCGACAGGGTCTTGTCCGGATCGGGCAACACAAGGTCGTTCTCGGGCGCACGACCGATGGTCAGGCTGTTGCCCTGCATCGTGACCGGTTGGCCATTGCCCGGGATGCTCCCGGTGGATTGAAACCTCAGCGTGACCGCCATCGCCTTGTCACCGTTTGTCTTTGTCTGTGTCGCGCCGTCCCTGCGTCGCGCAGACGGAATCGCGTGGCCGCGGGCCTGCCGCAGCCTACCGCACTAAGTCATGGCCTCCCACCGCGCGCGGTTCAACCCTCTGCGACGCCCTCGCCCGGCGCGCCGTCCAATCGGCCGTTGCCCCCGCGGGCGATGTCGAGGCCCCGGTCGATCAGGACGCGCATATGCTCCTGATCGTCGTCCCTGTCCTTCAGACACAGGAAGTTCTGGCCGAGCGACATGGCCGCGACGACCCCCACCGGCGCAGGCTCCGTCTCCAGATCGCCGGTGCCGAGCGTCCCGTCGCCGTAGAAGGCCGCGGTGCCGCACAAGGCCTGATCGTCGTCCGGCCCGGCGAGCTGGATCACGGCCTGAAGCGCCTCGCGGTTCTCCTTCGTCGGCTGAAAGACCCACTTCTCGGCGGCCTTCAGGATGGGCGAGGTCTCCTTCGCGGGCACATCATGCGCCGCAAGGCAGGCCCACCAGACGCATTCGCGAGGCGGCAGCGCGGCGGAGATCAACTTGAGCATGTCGACCAGCGCGCCTTTCTCCTCCAACTCCTTCAGGACCTCCGAGGCGGGCGCGCTGACCGGGGCGTCCAACTCGGTGTCGAGCTTGAGATTGGCGTCCGCCAACAGCCGCGCGGCGGGGCCCGGCGGGATCTTCTTCAGGTTTTCGAACCGGTCGTCTGCCATGCCATCCTCAATTGATCTTGATCGCGCTGCCCTGCAACACGAGCACCGCGCTGGACTTCACCGTCGCCATACCGGACGCCTCGGCCGTGAGCATGCCACCGGCTTTGGCCGTCAGCATTCCGCTTGCGTTGATGTCAATCTTCGGCGCGGTGATTTTAATGCCCGAAGGGGACAATTCGATCGAGCTCGGGCCGCATTGTAACGTGACCTTGGAGTTCGCCTTGATCAGCGTCGTGCTGCTCGTCTCGTGCTTCGTGCTGCCGCCCACGGTCGTGTTCTGGTTGCCCGAGATGTCGTTGGTCTGATTGCCACCGATGGTAAAGCTCTCGTTGCCGTTGACCGTAATGTCCTGGTTGCCTTCGATCGTGTAGGTTTCGTTGCCCGTTTCGACCTTGAAGGTGTGGTTGCCCTTCTTCACCGTCTCCGTCCGGTGGTTCTGGATCGTCTGCGTGAAGTCGCCGGCATCGGTGTGCTCAAGGCCCACGGTCACCGTGGCATTGTTCTTAATGGTTTGGACATAGTCACGCTCCGATTGAAAGCGGACAACCTCCGACCCCTTGGTGTCGTCGAACATCAACTCGTGGAACGTCTGCGCATTGCCTGACTTGGTGCTGCGGGTGACGATGCCGGTTTCGTTCTTCTTCGACGGCAGCGTGTAGGGCGGCATGTTCTTGTCGTTATACACCATCCCGGTGCAGATCGGGCGATCCGGATCGCCCTCCTCGAACTGGATCACCGCCTCCTGTCCGATCCGCGGGATACTGATCATGCCCCAGTTCGTCCCGGACCAGGGCATCACGACACGGACGAAACAGGTGGTCTTGTCGTCCTTCTTGCCTTCGCGGTCCCAGTGGAACTGCACTTTGATGCGGCCGTATTTGTCGGTGTAGATCTCCTCGCCGCTCGGCCCGGTCACAAGCGCTGTATGCAGGCCGGAGATCTCCGGCCAGGGCGTTACCTGGGGCGCACGGTACTGCACCGCCTTCGGGAGCACATCGAACGTGCACCGATAGGCCATGCCCGACTTCTTCAGATCCGTGGGCTTGGCGCGCTTGTTGGCCAGGATGTTCCCCTCGGCGTCGTTTTGCTGAACCGTCGCCTCGCCGCGTTCCTTGTCCTCGTCCACGTCGCTGTCCACACCGATATAGTGGGTCGCGTTGCGGATCATGAATTCCGAGCCATCGGGCACGAAGGGATGCTTCTTGAGCTTGAACGTCTGGCCCACGGACATCCCGCGGACATTGGCCACGCCTTTTGAGACGATCGCTTGGGAGGCGATGGACTCCATTCTGACCTCGGCGAAGGCCGATCCGTCCGACTGCGCCCGTCCTTCGGTGTGGTAGCGGCCCGGATAGTCGTAGTGTTCGTAGCTGCCGTGCTTGTGCTTGCCCTTCTTGATCTGCTCCACCGCCTTGATCTCGGCCGTCGACTTTTCGAAGTTATAGTCGTCGAGCGTCACCTTGCCGGTGCGAACGCTCTCGCCAATCACCCAGTAGGACACGTGGTCCTGATCGCGGTGCCCGCCATCCGGGTAGTAGAACTCGTAATCCTCGAAGCCTTTCAGCGGCTCATGCCCTTTCGGGCCATCCGCGATGACAAGCTTCGATTGCTTCCCTTCATTGGTGAAGTAGAAATAGATCCCCTCCTCCTCCATGAGGCGGCAGAGAAAATCGTAGCAACTCTCTCGATATTGTACGCAATACAGTCTCTTTTTGTACGTCCCCGTCGTTTTCTTCGTCAGCCGGCCGGAGAACTTATTGTCCGAGATGACCTGCTCGATAATCTCGATAACGGTCTTCTCCTGAAAGATGCGGCTGTCGCGCACGCGCTTCAGGAACCAGAACCAGGGCCGGATTTCGAGGATGAACAGCATGCCGCCCATGTATCGGCCGATCTTCTCGACCGAGACGCACGTGCCGCAGAAGTAGTACTCCTTCTTCTCCTCGTTGGGGTAGATGATCGTCGCCTCTTCGCCGAGGAAATCCTCGACGGAGACTTCCTTGTCGAAGGTCAGAACCTCGGCGGTGATCCTGGTTATCTTGCTCAGACCCTCTTCGACCAAAGCATCCTTGAGGTACATCTTCTTGCTCTTGTCGTCCCCGACCTCGATCTTGATGTCGCGGTTCTTGAACTCAAGCTCAGCATTGTTGGGCGGCATTGGGGGGTCTCCTTGTGAGACGGGGAACCAGTGGCGGCGCTAGGCCACCTTCTCAATCAGTACTTTCGTTTCACGCAGACGGGCGATGATCTTTGGATGAATCGTCCAGTATTGACTCATGTTGATCCCGTCTCCCATCACGCGCCTGATGTCCGTGATGGACTTGAAATGCACGCACAGAACCGGCTGGGGGTAGACACCATCGGCCAGCAACAGCTGGTCGAGATGCTCCTCTCCCTCGACGATGTAATACGTGTGCTCTCCGACCGCGACCAAGGTGATTTCAGGATCTCTGCCTTCGCCGCCGTTTTTCTCTTCCGTCGTGTCTTTCATCACAATCCCTTCAGCAGTTCGGCCAGTTCCGGATCCATATCGTCGTCTCCGGCGGCATCGCTTGACTCGTCATCGCCAAAGCCCGACAGCAGATCGTCGAGCGACATATCCTCGACCGACTGTTCCGCGGGCGCCGCCCCGCCCGCGGCCATCTCGACCTCCAGGGTCGGTTTCGGGGGCGTGCCGTCGCCCGAGGGCACCGTGGCCAACCAGGGGCCGGCCAGTTCTTCCCCGCTGAGGGACCGGAACGACCCAAGGCGGATCTCGTTGCGGCCTTTCATCGAAAGGACCGGCATGAAACCGCGCGCCACGGTGAACTGCGCGGCATCGGTCGTCAGGTTGCGCTCGGTGCAGGGCAACGCCACCTGATCGCCGAAGCGGTCGGTGATGTAATAGAACGGTACATCGTCCAGTGACATCATGCTGCCAAGCGACATGTCGCCCACTCTTCCAGCCTCTTTGTAGGTTCCCGCGAGCAGAATAGCGACAAGGGCAGCCGGGTTGGCCCAGAGCATGCCCGACAGGCCCTCTTGCGGCGTGAACTCCTCGAACTCGAACGCGGAGATCGGCTCGGTCTTCTTACCATAGGGGAGACGGAGCATGAACCGTGGCGAGGCCAGGCCGATGTACCCGGACTGCGGCATGGCGCGCAGCGTATCCCAGGCCTTGGCGACCAGGCGGTGCCGATCCTGCTTTTCGATCTCCAGGTAACCGGGGCTGATCGCGGATACGAACGGCGCATCTACGTGGGCCGCCACCTGGGCCAACCGGCCCAGAAGCTCCGCATGGGGCGGGGTTTCCTCAAACGTATACAGGCCGAACAGGGCAGAGTAGCCGCCGCGCCCCTCTTCGGGGTCGAGCACATCGGTCAGCAGCTTGAACAGACCGCATTCCGCAAGATCCTCCTGCGCGGCGAGATCGGCGCCAAGCTCCTCGGCCGAGACGTCGTAGAGCACGATCTCCAGCTCGGCGTCCGTTTCGATGCGGCGCGCCAGAAGATCGAGTGTGCGCCACTGCGCTTCCACCGCCTGGAAGTCGGGATGGTGCAGAACCAGCCGCATGGCCGCGCTCAGCGCCTCGTCGACAGCGGCCGTCATGGCGGCAACCCCATCGTCGGGCGCTTTGACGGCATAGGGGCCGACGATGCGGGCGATCATCTCGTCGATCGGGCTGGGTTGCGGGGTAAGGCGGCCGCTCGTATCGCCGATCAGCGCCTGAAAATCGCTCAGCTTGCGATCCGCCGGAACCGAGGTGCTGGCCGAGCGCCTGGGCAGCCGCACGGGGGTGTCGTACTCCGCACCCCACGCCTTGAGGCGTTCGATCGCGCGCGCCGCCATCGATCCCATCCCCAGTTGCTGGCGCAGGCCGGAAAGCTCCTCGAAGATCTCCACATTGTCGTAGAGTTCGTCGGGGTCCAGGTCGTCCAACTCGCCGAGCTTCACCTCGATCCCGGCGCCGTCCTTGCCGATAGGCAGGGTCAGCGTCGTCGCAAAGCCCTCGATCATCTCCTCCACATCGTCGACATCGAGGGTAATCGCGCGGCGCGAGGCGAGGCCCGGCCCGATCTCCATCGCGCCGCGAGCAGCGCGGCCGGTAAAGTCCCCGAACACGGCGATGCGGAACTTGCGGCGGTTGAGCTCCGCCCGCTCGGGGCGAGGGGCGCTGACCGTACCGTAGGAGGCCTCCGCCTCCTGGGGTTGCGGCGCCGAGGCGGCAGCCGGTGCGCCGCCTTCCGTCAGAATTGCGCCCAGATCGCCCGATGCGGCACTCTCAGGCGCATCCGCGGGCGGCGTTGCTTCGGTGTCTTCCAGATCGGCTAGCAAATCGTCCAACTCCGAGGTTGCGGCGGGTTGTTCCTCTGCCACGGGCGGTTCGGCCCCGGCACTTTCGCCCTCCAGATCGGCGAGCAGGTCGTCCAGATCGGAGGTTGCAGGCGGCTCCGGTTGCGCCTCCGGTGTCGCCTCGTCTTCCAGATCGGCCAGAAGGTCATCGAGGTCTGACGTGGCGGAGGCGGGCTCCGCAGCCGGGGCTTCCGGCTCTGCCGCCGCGGGCGTATCGGCTTCCAGATCAGCCAGAAGATCGTCCAGATCCGATGTCGCAGTAGCAGGTTCCGCAGCGGGGGCCTCTGGCTCCGCCGCTCCGGGCGCATCGCCATCCAGATCCGCCAGCAAGTCGTCGAGATCTGAGGTCGCGGCGGCAGGCTCCGCAGCGGGGGCCTCTGGCTCCGCCGCTCCGGGCGCATCGCCATCCAGATCCGCCAGCAAGTCGTCGAGATCTGAGGTCGCGGCGGCAGGCTCCGCAGCGGGGGCCTCTGGCTCCGCCG
>JBCDGG010000212.1:0-6244 GCA_038757905.1 Pseudomonadota bacterium
CATCCGCAGAAATCGTCCCGATGCGCCCTTGCGCTCAAAGAGCGGACCGGCTGTCACTGAAAGCGCGCCTGCTCGCGGCCATCGGCCCGTGCGCTGGTGCCCGGAGGCCCGGCCGCCTCTGCCCCGGGCCGCGGGTCATCCGCGCGTTTGGCTTGGCCTCAGAACCGGTCGCGCAACGCGAACCAGGCCATCCCAAGCGCCAGGAGCGGCGACCGCAGAAGGGCGCCCCCGGGGAAAGGCGGCGTCGGCACGCGCGCCATCAGGTCGAACCGCTCCGCCTGCCCGGCGATGGCCTCCGCCGCGATCTCGCCAGCCAGCGTGGCCAGCGCCACCCCGTTCCCGGAATAGCCCGACAGGCTCAGTACGTTCCCGCGCACACGCTCGAAATGCGGCATGCGCGAGCCGGTGATCGCGAGCGTCCCGCCCCAGGCGAAGTCGATCCGCGTGTCTGCCAGTTGCGGAAACACCTTCAGCAGCGGTTTGCGTACGAGGGCTGCGATATCGTCCGGAAACCGGTAGCCGTATGTTTCCCCGCCGCCGAAGAGCAACCGGTGATCCTCGGAGAAGCGGAAGTAATTCACGACGAAGCGGCTGTCGGCCACGGCATGGTTGTTGGCGATCAGCGCTTCCTGCCCGTCAGGGCCGAGCGGCTCTGTCGCCACGACGAAGTTGTTGATCGGCATCACGCGCGCCGCCACCGACCGGTCGAGCGTGCCGAGATACCCGTTGCATCCGAGAACGGCGTAGCGCGCGCGAACCGTCGCCCCGCCCGTGTGCAAGACGACAGGGTCGCCATGTTCGATCCGCGTGACGCGGCTCTTCTCGAACACGCGCACCCCGGCGTTCTGCGCCAGCCGGGCGAGGCCGAGCGCAAAGTCCAGCGGGTTGAGATGGCCCGACCCCAGATCGAGCGTGCCCCCGTAGTAGCCAGTGCTGGCGACCATCCCGCGGATCTCGTCCCGGCCGAGGGGCTGCAGCTTGTCGTAGCCGTATCGCTCCGCCAGCAGGTCGGCATAGGCGTGGCTTTCGCGGACATGGGCGCGCTTGTGGTCGGCATGGACGATGCCCTCGGAGAAGGCGACATCGACATCGGGAAGCTCCGCGAGAGTCCGCACCGAGGCGACGGCCTGCCGGCCGAGCGCCCACAGCGCCAGCGCGTCGTCGCGCCCGAGCAGGGATTCCAGCTCGTCCTGTGGCATCCGGTGGCCGATGCTCACCTGCCCGCCGTTTCGGCCCGACGCCCCGAACGCCACGCGGCTGGCCTCCAGCAGCACTACGTCATAACCGCGCCGGGCCAGATGCAACGCCGTCGACAGCCCCGTGAACCCACCGCCCATGACGGCGACATCGGCCGAGATCTCGCCCTCGGCGGCCGCTTGAACGGGGGGAAGCTGAGCCTTTTCTGCGTAGTAGGAGTTGGGATAGACGCCCGGCGTGTCGTTGGCTGTGAGCAGGTCCATCAGGTCGCCTTCAAGAGGCCTTCGTCGGCGAGCTTGACCTGCGCCATATCCAGAACGCGCACTGCCCGTTCCATCAGCAGGTCAATCTCTTGTCGGGTGATGACCAGCGGGGGCGCGATGATCATCCGGTCTCCGACGTGGCGCATGATCAGGTTGTTCGCAAACGAGATCTCGCGCGTCAGGAATCCCGCCGTCCCCACAGGCGCGTCGAAGGCGGCGCGGGCGCTTTTGTCCGGGGTCAGCGCCAGCGACGCCATCAGGCCTTTGGAGACAGCTTCGCCGACCAGCGGATGATCGGCCAGGGCGCCCCACTTCTCCGCCAGGTAGGGGCCGACATCCTCGCGGACATGGTCGACCACCTGTTCTTCCTGCAGCAGGCGCAGGTTCTCCAGCGCCACGGCCGCCGCAACGGGATGCCCCGAATAGGTGTAGCCGTGGTTGAAATCGCCCGCCGCGTTGACGACCTGCGCCACCCTGTCGGAGACGATCGAGCCGCCGATCGGCTGATAGCCGGAGGAGAGGCCTTTGGCGATCGTCATCACATCGGGCGTCAGGCCATAGGTTTGCGAGCCGAACCAGTTGCCGGTGCGCCCGAAGCCGCAGATCACCTCGTCGGCGATGAACAGGATGTCATGCGCGTCCAGGATGCGCTTCATCTCGGGCCAATACGTCTCGGGCGGGACGATCACGCCCCCTGCCCCCTGGACGGGTTCCGCGATGAAGGCGGCCACGTTCTCGGGCCCGATCTCGGCGATCTTCGCCTCCAGCTGCCGGGCCCGTGCCACGCCGAACTCCTCGGGCGACATCTCTCCCCCTTCGGCGAACCACGCGGGCTGGTCGATATGCGCAACGTCCGGAATGGGCAGACCACCCTGGGCGTGCATGCCCTGCATCCCCCCGAGGGAGGCGCCGCCGAGCGTCGAGCCATGATAGGCGTTCCGGCGCGAGATGATAACGCGCTTGTCGGGCTGCCCCCGCTCCGCCCAGTAATGGCGGACAAGGCGGATGTTGGTGTCGTTCGCCTCCGAGCCGGATCCCGCGAAGAAGACCTGGTTGAGATCGCCCGGCGCCACTTCGGCAACCTTGGCCGCCAGGGCGATGGCCGGCACATGGGTCGTCTGGAAAAAGGTATTGTAGTAGGGCAGTTCCTTCATCTGGCGGTAGGCGGCGTCGGCCAGTTCCTCGCGCCCATAGCCGATGTTCACGCACCAGAGCCCGGCCATCCCGTCGAGGATCTCGTTGCCTTCGCTGTCCTTGAGGAAAACACCGTTGGCCGAGGTGATCACGCGCACCCCCTTCTCGGCCAGTTCGGTGCCGGCGGTGAACGGATGCATATGATGGGCTGCGTCGAGGGCCTGAAGCTCCGCCGTCGGCAGATGATTGGAGATCACGTTCATCGGGCCGGTATCCTCTGTCGTGGCGCCCGCCGGACATGGGCCGGGGCGCGCGCGCTGTCAATCCGGCAGGCGGTTGCACCCGGCGGCGCCCAAGCGAAGGGCAGTCGCCTACCGTACAGGCAGAACACGCAAATTCCACTGTTGCCAGCCCTGAGAATCGCTTAGCGTTTCGGCAAAGCCAACAAAAACAGGCGTTGAAGCGCCTGACTTTCCAACGGGAGTAAACGATGACCACAAAGGTTTCGATTGTCGCGACGATGGCCCTCGTCGCAGCCGGTGCCGTGTCGGCGGACGAGGTGCGCGTCTACAACTGGTCCGATTACATCGACGAAGCGCTGCTGGAGAAGTTCGAGGCAGAGACCGGCCTAGAGCTGATCTACGACGTGTTCGACAGCAACGAGGTACTGGAGACGAAGCTGCTCGCCGGCGGCTCGGGCTATGATGTGGTGGTGCCCTCGGGCACGTTCCTGCAGCGCCAGATCGCCGCGGGCGCATTTCAGCAGCTCGATATGGGGCAGTTGCCCAATGCCGGGAACCTCTGGGACGTGGTGCAGGAACGCACGGACAAGTACGACCCCGGCGGGCTTTATTCCATCAACTACATGTGGGGCACCACGGGCATTGGCGTGAATGTCGGCAAGGTGACGGAGGTGCTGGGCGCCGATGCGCCGGTGAACTCGCTCTCGCTGGTCTTCGAGCCGGAGAACATGGAAAAGCTCGCCGAATGCGGGGTGATGTTCCTCGACGCGCCGGTGGAGATGATCCCCGCCGCGCTGGCCTATATCGGCGAAGACCCCGACAGCCAGGACCCCGACGTGATCGCCCTGGCCGAGCCGGTGCTGGCGGACGTGCGCCCCTATGTCGGCAAGTTCCACTCCTCCGAATACATCAACGCCCTGGCCAACGGCGATATCTGCGTCGCCTTCGGCTGGTCCGGCGACATCCTGCAGGCGCGCGACCGCGCGGCCGAGGCCGATAACGGCGTCGACATTGCCTATTACGCCCCGGCGGAGGGCGCGCTGATGTGGTTCGACCAGATGGCGATCCCGGTCGATGCGCCGAACCCGGAAAACGCCCATATCTTCCTGAACTTCATCATGGATGCGCAGAATATGGCGCAGGCGTCGAACTACGTCTATTACGCCAACGGCAACGAAGCCTCGAAGGAGTTCCTGGTCGAGGATGTGATCGGCGACACGGCGATCTACCCCGACGAGGCGACGCTGGAGAACCTCTACACCACCTCCCCCTACGGCCCGCGGGTGCAGCGCGAGGTCACGCGGATGTGGACGCGGATCAAGTCGGGCACCTGAGACGGGTGCCGTCCCGCATGCCGGATGTCGGTCAGGATCGCCGGGCGCACGCACGCGCCGCCCGGCTTCGGGCCGACGGCGCAATCCGAATGGCGCGCCGTGCGATGAGGAACGCATGAGACTGCAGGATCAAGGGCCCGGCGCAACCGTTGCCGGGCCCGCCCACGGGCTGGCGCGCGCCCGGCGCCCGTGGCCCATGTGAGGAACGACACCTCGATGACCGACACCGCCGCCGCCAGCCCCGACCCCGCCCCAGAGCCCCAAGCCGTCTTCGCCCCTTGGGCCGATCCCGACGCCACGCCGCTGATCCGCTTCAAGGGCGTCACCAAACGGTTTGGCGAGTTCACCGCCATCGACACGATCGATCTCGATATCTACCCCAAGGAGTTCTTTGCCCTGCTCGGCCCGTCCGGGTGCGGCAAGACCACGCTGATGCGCATGCTCGCGGGGTTCGAGACCCCGACCGAGGGCGAGATCACGCTGGAGGGGCGCGATATCGTGCCGGTGCCGCCCAACAAGCGCGCGGTGAACATGATGTTCCAGTCCTACGCGCTGTTTCCGCATCTGAGCGTCTACGACAACATCGCCTTCGGCCTGAAGCGCTCGGCCATGGAAAAGGACGCCATCGACGCCCGCGTGCAGGAGATGCTGCGCCTCGTCCAGTTGCAGAAATTCGCGCAGCGCAAGCCGCATCAGGTCTCCGGCGGGCAGCGCCAGCGCGTGGCGCTGGCCCGGGCGCTGGCAAAGGCGCCGAAGCTGCTGCTGCTCGACGAACCGCTCGGCGCGCTCGACAAGAAGCTGCGCGAGCAGACCCAGTTTGAACTGGTTGATATTCAGGAGAAAACCGGGACGACCTTCGTCATCGTCACCCACGATCAGGAAGAGGCCATGACCGTCGCCTCCCGCATCGCGGTGATGGACGAGGGCAAGGTGATGCAGGTCGACACGCCGGGGCGGATTTATGAAAGTCCGAATAGCGTTTACGTGGCGGACTTCATCGGTGATGTGAACCTGATCGAGGGCAATGCCGCGCCCTTGAGCGACGGGCTGGCGGAGGTGGCCTGGCGCGAGGGCGTGCCCGCCATTCGCGGCACGGCGCCCGCGCCCGTCGCGGTCGGGCAAGCCGCCACGCTCGCGATCCGGCCCGAAAAGATCGCCATCAGCCGGGACCGGCCCGAGGGAGTGAACAACGCCGTTGCCGGCAAGGTCCACGATATCGGCTATCTCGGCAACATCTCCACCTACCATGTGCGGTTGCCCGACGGGCACATCGTCAAGGCGCAGGTCGCCAATCAGCGCCGGATCTCGCGCCGCGACTATACCTGGGAAGACGACGTGTGGCTGTCGTGGTCGGACACCGCCGGAATCGTGCTGACCCAATGAGCACGGACGCGGAGATGGGCCGGGCGATGCCGCGGGGACGCAGTTGATGGACATCCGCCGCATCTCGCTGATCGCGATCCCCTATGCGTGGCTGCTCCTGCTGTTCCTCGTTCCCTTCGCGATCGTCCTGCGCATCTCGCTGTCCGACTATGCCCTGGCCATTCCCCCCTATACACCGATGCTGGACACCTCGGCCGGGCTCATGGCGGGCTTGCGGGACATGCTCGCGCAGCTCGACTTCGAGAATTACGTCTTCCTGACCGAGGACGATCTGTACTGGAAGGCCTATCTGTCTTCGCTGCGCATCGCGCTCGTCTCGACATTTCTGACGCTGCTCGTGGGCTACCCCGTCGCCTATGCCATGGCGCGCGCCCCGGCGGAGTGGCGCCCGACGTTGATGATGCTGGTGATCCTGCCGTTCTGGACGTCGTTCCTGATCCGGGTCTATGCGTGGATCGGCATCCTGTCGACCGAGGGCTATCTCAATCAGGTGCTGATCTTCCTGGGCCTGCCCCCGGCCGCGATCATGAACACTAACACGGCGGTTTATATCGGCATCGTCTACACGTACTTGCCGTTCATGATCCTGCCCATCTACGCCACGCTGGAGAAGATGGAGCCCGATCTGATCGAGGCGGCGCAGGATCTGGGCTGCACCCGGGCGGAGGCGTTCTGGCGCATCACGCTGCCG
>JBCDGG010000213.1:0-6190 GCA_038757905.1 Pseudomonadota bacterium
ACTCCCCGACCCGGGTGCGTAGAACGCAGGCTTCACGAATTCACCCCGGCCTGCGCCCCGATGCGCCTGCGCCGCGCGGGCGAGGAGAGCGACGATGGCGAAACCGACGACGATCAAGATCCGGCTGAACTCCACCGCCGGGACAGGCCACTTCTACGTGACCAAGAAGAATGCACGCACGATGACCGAAAAGATGGTAGTACGGAAGTACGACCCAGTGGCGCGCAAGCACGTCGAGTACAAGGAAGGCAAAATCAAGTAAGGTTTTACCTTTTTTGACGGGACGGGCCGCGCCTCACTGGGGCGCGGCCCGCGTCGTTTTACACAGGGGATTGGAGGACGAGATGACAGAGACGCTTGTCATACGTGCCACAGGCCCGGCGGATCTTGCAGCGGTCGACGCGCTGCTTGCCCGGAGCTACCCGAAGCTTCTGAAGGGGGAGTACCCGCCCTCCGTCATGGTGACGGCCGTCCCGATGATTTCCCGCGCGCGGCCGGGTCTGGTGTGCAGCGGCACCTACTTTCTGGCCGAAACGGTGGATGGCAGCGTTCTGGGGGCCGGGGGATGGACGCGCACCCGCGGCTTTGCCCGGCGGGCGGAGATCCGGCACGTGGCCACGGACCCCGACCATGTGCGCCGTGGCGTGGCCAGCGCGCTCTTCCGGCACATCTTCGCGACGGCCGAAGAGGCGGGCGTGCGCGAGTATGAGTGCCTCGCGACGCGCACGGCTGTTCCGTTCTATCAGGCGATGGGATTTGTCGAGGTCGGTCCGACAACGGTCCCCCTTGCGCCCGGCATCGCCTTTCCGGCGGTGCGGATGGTGCGCGCGGCCTGATCCGTCGGGCCGGGTCGGCGCGCTGCCTTTGCGGCTGGGTCGCTCGCCTACGGTCAGGCTCGGAGGACGCTCCGGGCAACGTCCGTGATTGGAAGTAAGACCGGGATCTGGGCGCTTGGCATGCCGACGGTGCGATAGTTCGTGACGTGCATGACGAGCGGGCTTAACCACGGGGCGCCGTGGCTGGATCGGCTGCAGCAGGCCTGGCCGTCAGTTCTGTGCGTGTCGGGGACCCGGCGGCACGGCGATCAACGGGGAAAGAGGAACGTGACGGCCAGGCGAAAGCCCACATCGTCCGGCCCACCTGCCGGCGCTTCCGCCCAATACCTGACACCGGCCGCGAGGCTCACGGGTTGCGTCCCAAGGCTGACGAGCTTCGAGACGATGGCATTGACCGGGACAGACCATGTTTCGGTGTTCCAGTCGTAGGTGCTTTCGGAGTTCACCGTGAACGTCCAGGCATTCGCGGTGGTATAGGCGGCGAAGGGTTGCAGGAAGCTGACGTTGATCTCGTCCTCTCCGTCATTCGCATCGAAGCCCCAGATGTGGTTCGCCAGGGCGCCGTAGGTCCAGGGCCCCTGCACGCGCAGGGCCACCGCCGTGGGTCCGATGCCCCATTGATCCGCCGAGAAATCATCGGAGCCCGTGGGCAGCAGAAAGACCGGCCCGGCGCCCCAGACCCAGCCGTTCGCGGTGGGCTCCTTGGGGGAAAAGAACAGGCTCTGGACGATGTCGCCGGTTCCGCTTTCATGCGCGCCGGAGGCCGTCACATCCTCCTGCGAGATGATGGGCAGGATCGTGCGCGAGATGACGTTCCAGTTCTCACCGATGGAGAAGGGGATCACGGGCTGGATATTCGTCGTCCACCGGCTGCCGTCGTTTGGCCCGATGCCATCGTCGTAGTTGAACTGCAGCGGTACGCTGATGAGATCCGCCACCGGGTTGCTGAGCTGCTGCGCCAGTTCCGCCGTTCCGCCCGCTTGCGCCCACGTCTGGCCCGGCGCCAGTGTCAGGGCCAGAATTGCGGGCAGCGCTCGGAGCTGTGGCATCTCGGATCTCCCTCTGCCGGATAACCTAGCCCACTGGTCCGTTCCCGCCAATGCGCGGATCGGGACAGGGCCCGGAGCGGCGATGCGGCCCCTCCCGCACAACGAAAAAGGCCGGGCACAGGGCCCGGCCTTTCGCTATTCGATTCGCGCGTTGCGTCACTCGCGCTGTCCGAAGAGCTGCAGCAACATGATGAACATGTTGATGAAGTTGATATAGAGCGACAGCGCACCCATGATCGCCGATTTCTCGATCCACTCCTGATTGCCGGCCATGGCGAACTGGATGTAGTCGTTCTTGATGCGCTGCGTGTCATAGGCCGTCAGGCCCGCGAAGATCAGCACGCCAATCGCCGAGATCGCGAACATGATCGCCGGAGATCCGAGGAAGATGTTGACGATCGACGCCACGATCAGGCCGATCACGCCCATGATCAGGAACGATCCCCAGCCGGAGATGTCCTTTTTCGTGGTGTATCCCCAAAGCGACAGGCCCGCGAAGGCGATCGCCGTTATGAGGAAGATCTGGGTGATCGAGTAGGTCGTGTAGACGAGGAAGATCGAGCTGAGCGAGAGCCCCATCACCGCCGCGAACGTGTAGAACACAAGCTGTGCCGCCCCGGCCGACATCCGGTTCACCATCGCGGCGAAGCCGAAGACGAAGATCAGCGGAGCGAACATGATCACCCAGCGCAGGGGCGAGGTGTAGATCGCCGCGCCGAGCCCTGTCAGATACGTGTCAGCCGACACCTGCGCGACGGCCAGCGACGGGTCCGTCGTGGTCGCCAGCCCGGAAATCGCCCATGCTGCGGCACCGGTGATGAGCATGCCCACGGACATCGTCCCGTAGACTTTGCTCATATGGGCGCGCAGGCCCTCATCGATCTCGGCGGTGCGGACGCCGGCGTATCCGGCCTGCCGCGCCGTCTGGTAGTCAGCCATTCATACCTCCATAGCCATCCGCGCTTTCCCACCATGCCGATGGGCCCGCCCCAAGGGGCGGCGCGCTACTGGAAGCAATATTGTAAAGGCGGGCCGCTGTTTCAAGGCGGTTGTGCGTCAAACATTCATCTAAAATAAAGGTTTCAGACAGGACGCGCTTGGGCTTGAGGTTTGCCCGTCCGGCCGCCGGGGGGCGCCACCGGACGGGCGGGGCCGGTTCAGAAGCGCCAATTGGACGGGACGTCCCAGATCGGCCGTTCTGCTTCCTGCCGTGCCTGATCCTTCGACAATCCAATATCTTTGAGGAGATGGTCATCGAGAGAGGCGAGATCCTGCCGCTGCCGGTAAAGCGCATAAAGGCTGCTCAGCCCCCACGGTGCGATAGCGCGCATCGCGAAGGCGGGCAGGGCGGTACGGTATCCATCATTGCGTGCGGTCATGGGACCCTCCTATGCGCGGCCATGCCGGGCTGTGCGTCGAGCCCGTTGACCGTTTCGATTTCGTTAAGTAATGGGCAGTGCTCATCACGATGTTTGATACTTCTGCCCGATTGCTGTATATCTGTAAAACGAATGATTTTGAACGATAGCATCAAGAATGTTGATGGATGGAGGAGCCTGTGCGACGCAACCTCGATATGACTGCGCTACGGTCGTTTGTGTCGGTCGCCGATGCAGGCGGTGTCACCCGCGCGGCGGCGGCGCTGAACCTTACCCAATCCGCCGTGTCCATGCAGCTGAAGCGGCTGGAAGAGGGGCTCGGCGTCGCGCTGCTCGACAGGTCTGGCCGGGGGATCACCCTGACCGCCGAGGGGGACCAGCTTCTGTCCTACGCGCGCCGGATCCTGTTGCTGAACGACGAGGCCGTGGGGCGGCTGACGGCACAGGAATACGAGGGAGAGATCACCCTCGGCGTGCCGCATGACATCGTCTACCCGTTCATTCCCCAGGTGCTGCGCCGGTTCGCGGCGGAATATCCGCGGATGCGCGTCAACCTCGTATCCTCCTGGACGACGCGGCTGCGCGAGATGTTCGCGCGGGGCGATTGCACGATGATCCTGACGACCGAGGAGCAGGCGGGCACCGGCGGCGAAACGCTGACGCAGCGGCCGCTCGTGTGGATCGGCGCCCCGGGCAGCCAGCTCTGGCGGACGCGGCCGGTGCGCCTCGCCTTCGGGCGCAACTGCATCTTCCGCACCGGCGTTTTGCGGTCGCTCGAAACGGCGGGCGTCGATTGGGTGATGGCCGTCGAGGCCGACAGCGACCGCACGATCGAAGCGACGGTCAGCGCCGATCTCGCGCTCACTGCCGTGCTCGACGGCTCCGAGCCGCCGCTGACGGAGCCGATCTCGCATTGCGGCACGCTGCCGGAGTTGCAGCGCTACTCCGTCAACCTTTATGTGTCGGATCTTGCCAGCGGTCCGGCGGAGCAGGCCCTCGCCGACCTCGTGCGCGACATCTATGAAGGGCCGACGCCCCTGGCCGCCTAGCCTATTCGGGAAAGGTCACAACGATCTTTCCGGTGGCCTTCCGGTCGCGCAGAAGGTCGAGGCCGGCGACTGCCTCTTCAAACGGAAGGTGAGTGCCGATGCGCAGCGTCAGCGCGCCGGAGGACATCCAGTCGAGCACTTGTCCAAGGCTGTCCGCCAGCGCGCGCGGGGCGAAGCGCAGGTAGCCGCCCCAATAGAAGCCGCAGATTGTCAGGTTCTTGACCAGCAGGTGGTTGGCGCGCAGTTCCGGCACTGTGCCGCCAGCGAAGCCGATGGGAAACAGGCGGGCCTCGGGGTTGGCCGCGCGGAAGATCGCGTCCCACAGCGGGGCGCCGACGGTGTCGACGACGACATCTGCGCCGCCGAGGTCCTTGATCGCTGTTCGGAGGTCTTCTGTGCTGGCGTCGAGCGTGTGGGTCGCGCCGGCTTGCCGCGCGATCTCTAGTTTCTCGGCGCCGCGGGCGATGGCGATGACCTCCGCCCCGAGCAGGGCGCCGATCTGGACGGTGGCGAGCCCTGTTCCACCGGCGGCACCGGTGACCACCAGCCGCTCCCCGGGCTGCAGACCGGCCCGCCGCGCGAGCGCCAGATGCGCCGTGCCATAGACAATCTGAAACGCCGCCGCGGTTTCCATGTCGATTGTGTCCGGCACAGGGACGCAGGCCGCGGCCGGAACGCACACGGCCTCGGCCAGCCCGCCGTAGCCGGCATACACGGCAACCCGGGTGCCCACAGGCGGTTGCGATACCTCCGGTCCCAACGTCTCGACTCTGCCGGACAACTCCATGCCCGGGACGATCGGGATGGGCGGCGCCTCCTGGTAACGGCCTCTGAGCATGAGCGTATCCGCGAAGTTCAGCCCGCAGGCGCGGACCCGGATCCGAACCTCCCCCGCTTGCGGTTCCGGTCTCGGGGCCTGCGCTAGCGTCAGAGGCGCGCCGACGTCCGAGGCTTGCCATACTCTGACTTTGTCTGCCATGTTCGCTCCGCAGGTCCGTCTCCGGAGACTAGGTGCGAGGTATTGCCTGCGCGCGCAACATGATTTCCTGTAGCGCACTCGCACTCTTTGCAATATGCAAAGAGCTGGTGACGAGGTTCTTTGCATTTTGCAAAGCTGCACTCGGTTTTGCGCCAGATTGAATTAGATGCAACGAAATACACGTTTTTGGCGAGTGACGACCAGTCGGAGAATCCGACCAAGCTGCCGAAATCGCTGGATGAGCTTGGAACAGAGTGTTTTTTACGGATCGTCGCTGTTTTGGCACGGAAGTTGCTACATAGAGAGTATGTATATGTGAGGAGAGTAATATGTCCCATCCAGTTGATGTCCATGTCGGGAAGCGCGTTCGCCATCGCCGGTGGATGGTGGGCATGACGCAGCAACAACTCGCCGAGAAGGTGGGGATCAAGTTTCAGCAGATTCAGAAGTACGAGACCGGCATGAATCGCATCAGCGCTTCGCGCCTGTGGGATATCGCCGACGCGCTCAGCGTGCAGATCTCCTTCTTCTTCGAAGGTCTGGACGCTGAGGGGGAAGACGGTGCCGCGCCGAAGGCCGACATGATGGCCGACAAGGAGGCGATGGAGCTTGTCCGATCCTACTACGCGATCCCTGAGGAGCAGCGCAGACGCCTGTTCGAGCTTGCCCGCGTGCTGAGCGACGCGGCCTGAAAGACTGGCGCGCGCCGCCCCGACGCGCCCGATGAGTCCGATTGAGGTGGCGGCCTGCCGGACGGCATGGCCGCTTGACGCCGGGCATGGCTTGGTGTTTCGCCCGGGTGGAGAATTGCCACTCGGGGAAGCGCGGCATGGCCGGAATGCGCCAATCTGCAGAGATCGATGCACAGGAAAGTGCTGCCCTTTGGGCCTGTGCCGAG
>JBCDGG010000214.1:0-6026 GCA_038757905.1 Pseudomonadota bacterium
GGCTGGTGGAGAATTGTCCTCCGTCATAAGTGAGATAGTTGAAGCTCTTAATGTAATCGACGAGCTTCCAACCCTCGCCCGAACCCATGATCGTGGCGGGGAAAGACCGGGTGTGGAATGGCACGTTATCCTTGCCCATGAACTGCACATAGCGCACGTCGTCCGCGCCTTCGTCGGTGCGCCACCAGCGGCGCCAATCGGCATCGGGCTTGCCGTGGGCGTCTGTCCATTCCTTCGCACAAGCAATGTATTCGATGGGCGCGTCGAACCAGACATAGAAGACCTTGCCCTCCATGCCTGGCCAATCCTCGGCGCCCTTCTTGACGGGCACGCCCCAGTCGAGATCGCGGGTGATGCCGCGATCCTGCAAGCCGTCGCCGTCGTGCAGCCATTTCTTGGCGATGGAGGTGGTGAGGATCGGCCAGTCGGACTGGCCGTCGATCCACGCATCGAGCCGGTCTTTCATTGCCGATTGCCGCAGATAGAGGTGCTTGGTCTCGCGTACCTCCAGATCCGTCGACCCCGAAATCGCCGAGCGCGGGTCGATCAGATCGGTCGGGTCGAGCTGCTTGGTGCAGTTCTCGCACTGGTCGCCGCGGGCCTTGTCGTAGCCGCAATTCGGGCACGTCCCCTCGATATAGCGATCCGGCAAGAAGCGGCCGTCGGCATTGGAGTAGACCTGCCGTTCGGCGACTTCCTCGATATAGCCGTTCTCCGCCAGGCGGCCGGCGAAATGCTGGGTCAGGGCATGGTTCTGCGGGCTGGAGGAGCGGCCGAAATGGTCGAACGACAGGCGGAAGCCGCGGGCGAGCTCGGCCTGCGTGGCATGCATCTGGGCGCAATACGCGGCCACCTCCATGCCCGCCTTGGCCGCGGCCAGCTCCGCCGGGGTGCCGTGTTCGTCGGTGGCGCAGAGAAACATCACCTCATGCCCCCGGGCCCGCGCGTATCGCGCGTAGAGATCCGCGGGAAGCTGCGATCCCACGAGATTGCCAAGGTGCTTGATCCCGTTGATGTAGGGGATGGCCGAGGTGATGAGAATGCGCGCCATTGGGGCCCTGTCGGTCGAGTGAAACGGCGGCCCGGTCGGACCGACGGCGTCTCTATCGGAAGCCGCGCCTCAGGGCTAGGGGCGCGGGTTAGCGAGGCGCTTCAGCCTTTCGGCGGGGGGGCTGTCCGACTGCGCCCCGTCTTTCTGCGCCCCGTCTTTCTGCGCCCCGTCCTTTTCCGCCTCTTCCTTCCTTGCCTCGTCGTTCGTTGCTCCATTCGTTCCGGGCCGGTCGCGCTCCCGGCGGGTCAGGCGTCCGATGGTGAAGGACGTGCGGGGCGTCCAGACATAGGGGGTGCGGTCGGCGGGCGTGGCGCGAACCATCATGCGGGCCGCGCCGAAGACGACGAGCAAGGCGTGACACACCGCGATCATCGCAAAGAGCGCCCCGGGCCCGTATTGCGCCATCAGCCAGGAGGCCAGCGTCGGCGCGGCAATGGCGCCGAGCGCGAAGTGAAACATCAGCGCCGCCGACAGCTCCACCCGCTGGTCCGAGGTGGCAAAATCGTGGGCGTGCGAGGCCGCGACGGAGAAGATCGGAAAGCTGACCATGCCGAAGATCATCGCATTCAGGAACACCAGCGTCTGCGTCCCGCCGCCGATCAGGATCGTCGAGATGCAGGAGACAACGGACGCCACCGAGAGCCAGATCAAAACCCAGCGGCGGTCGTACTTGTCGGCAAGCCACCCGACCGGGAACTGCGCCAACGCGCCGCCGAGCACCCAGGCGGCCAGAAAGAGGGCAATCTGGTCCACCGAGAGGCCGACGCCCTGGCCGTAGATCGGTGATACCATGCGAAAGGCCGCCGAGGAGACCGCCGCGACCAGCACGGCGGCGACGGCCAGAGGCGAGAGGCGCACTGCCAGCATGGGCCGCAGGCGCGGCGCGCCGGGCAAGGTGGGCGGGGGAACGCGGGTCAGCGTCAGCGGCAGGATCCCGGCGCAGCAGAGCAGCGCCAGAAGATTGTACGAGACGTAGGAGGCGGGCTCCAAGACCGAGATCAGAAGCTGGGCGCAGAGTTGCGCGCCCATGTCGGCGACCCGGTAGGTGCCCATGATCCGCCCGCGATTGGCGTTGTCGGCCTTGGCGTTGAGCCAGCTTTCGATCACCGTGTAGGCCCCGGCGATACAAAGCCCGGTGGCCACGCGCATGAGCGCCCAGGCGAACGGGTGAACGAGCAGCATATGCGCCAGAAGCCCCATCGCCCCGAGGGCCGTGAACGCGGCGAAGGCGCGCGTGTGCCCGATCGCCCCCATCAGGCGCGGCGCCCACCAGCAGCCGATGAAGAAGCCCAGGAAATGCGCGGAGCCGAGAAAGCCGATCTCGGCATTGCTGAAGCCGAGCGCCAGGCCGGAAATGGCATCGAGCGGGCCGACCCCTCCGGACGAGAGCTGCAGCAGGATCACCGACAGGAAGAGGGCCGCGAAGGAGACAACCAGGGACATGGGACAGGAGAGGACGGACAGCGGGCGGGGGCCAGAGGGGATGGGACAACGGACGGGAGAGGACGCACCGCTGCGTTCGCCCCCGACATGCCGTCTCTTGGCGTCACCTGCACGTCCGTTTGCGACGCCGCGGGTCGCTGCGGCCGCGCCCCTGGCCGCCGCCAGGGCGGCCGGCCATGGGCCGGCGCGGGTGCGTGCCCGATTGGGGCGCGCCTGCGCGTTGGGGTCGGTGGGACCGGCTGTCCCCGGTCGGCCGGTTTGGGGGCGCTGCCCCCGGCGCCTTTGGCGCCTCCCCCGGGATATTTGTGGCAAGATGAAGAGAGCGGATTTTGGGAGGGGCGGGGTTGTGTCTGTGGGGCCGACGCAGGTGTGCGTGTGCGCCTCTAGCGGGCGGTATGGTGCGGGGGGCCGCCTTGACGCGGATGCGGTCTCGGCGGCTTTGCGTGTCGTCGCGGTGCTTGTCTCAGTCGAGGGCGCGGATCGCGGCGCGAATGCGCAAGCCGATCGTGTCCCCCACGATGTTGGGATAGCCCGAGGCGCCGTAGTCGAACCGCGAGACGCTCCCCGTCAGAAGGATGGTCAGGCGGTCGCGCGCATCGGGGTCGGCGCCGGGCGGGCGCAGGAAGCGTGCGCGCAGGGCGACGGGACGGGTCACGCCGCGCACGGTCAGGTCCCCTTCCATGACGGCGCCGGCGCCGTCCGGGCGCGTGCGCAGGGCGGAAAACCGGATGGTCGGGTGGCTGTCGACGTTGAGGACGGAGGCCCCGCGCAGGGCCTGGGTGGCGAGCACCACCCCGGCGCGCGCCTGGCGCGCATTGAGCGCGACCTCGGCCCGGGTGCGCCCGACATCGGTGAAGTCGATGGCGATGTCGGCTTCGGTGACGGGGATCGCGCCTTCGAACGTGGTGCCCTGTATGCGGTAGGTGAAGCCCACCTCGGACCCGGCCGGGTCCAGCGTGTAGCGGCGCAGGTCGGCCACGGCGGGCGCGGCGCTCAGCAGGAGCGCCATCATGGTGAGGAGCAGATGAATCGCGGGCCGGGGCCGGTCGTGCGCCTGTTTCATTGCGGTCTCCCTCCTGTTGGTGGGGAGGTAAGGCGGGCGCCGGGGCTGTCGCGTCACGGCTGTATCAGGTCTTGGTGTGCGGCGTTGTGCTGACGGGGCGCCTCGGGCCGGCCGCGCGCCTCGTGTCGTGGAGCGCCAGTTCTTTGCGGAGCGCTCGGGGCGGCGTCCGCGGGGCGGTCAGGCCCGTGTGCCGGAGGCGGCGAGGCGCAATGTCCACCGCCGGTCCGGCCCGCGGGCGGCGCCGACCGCCCAGCTGCCCGGTGGCGCGGCCCGGTCGCGCAGGCGCGTCAGGCGCCAGCGCATGGCCTGGGCGAGATCGTGGGCCGGATCGAAGCGCCAGCGGCTCTCTATTCCGGCCGCGCCGCCGTCGCCAGCGCTCAGGATCAGGCCCAGGGGCGCGCCCCGCCCGGCCCCGCACCCCGTCTCGGCGGCCAGGTGCAGGCGGCGCACCGGTGTCAGCGGCGGAGGCTCCGGCAGTTCGGCAACCACCAGCGGCACTGCGCCGGAGCGCAGCGCCTCTTCCATGCACCACAACAGATCCTCGCCCCGCGCGGGATGGACGAGCAGGAGCCGGCCCGGGTCGATCCATTCCGTCACGCCTTCGCCGTTCAGCCGCTCCTGCGCCCAGCCCGGCGCGATCCAAATGACCGGCCCCGTTGCCGAGCCCGCTGCTGGCCCCTTTGCTGGCCCCTTTGTCGGCCCCGCTCCGGGCCCGGCGCGCCCCGGGCGGGCGCAGGCCGCCGCCACCGCCATCGCCAGCGTCCGCCGCGCCGGCCCGCAGATCTCGTGCACCCGTCCAAGCGCGAGCGCCATCTCGCCCAGCACAGGCAGCGCCGGCCTGCCGGCATGGGGCGCCCGCGACAGAAGCGGTTGCGGCCCGCGCGACCGGGCCTTCAGGGACGACAGCGTCGGGAAAGCAGGTGTCATATCCATGACAGCGATGTAGCATGTTCACTTTATGTTCTCAACTCGTCAAACCGCCAAATACCTTGCCCCCAACTGACGGACCGTTAGGAAGGCCGCACCAGCGACGGACAGGAACACACGGCATATGCGTACCCATACCCTCGGCACCAGCGACCTCGAGGTGACCGAGTTCTGCCTCGGCACCATGACCTTCGGCACACAGACCCCGCAGGAGGATGCCCACGCCCAGATCGAGCGCGCCCTCGCGGCCGGCATCAATTTCATCGACACCGCCGAGATGTACCCGGTGAACCCGGTCACCCGCGAAAACGTGGGCAGGACCGAAACGATCCTTGGCAACTGGCTGGGAGGGGCCGGGAAATCCCGCCGCGCCGACATTGTCCTGGCCACCAAGATCACCGGCGCCAACCCGGGTTTCTGCCGCGACGGACGCGGGATCGACGGCGAGACGATCCGCTCCGCCGTCGACGGCTCGCTCGCCCGCCTGCAGACCGAGTTCATCGACCTCTACCAGTTGCACTGGCCCAATCGCGGCTCCTACCACTTCCGCCAGTATTGGCACTTCGACCCGTCCAAGCAGGACCCGGCCGCGGCCGAGGCGAACATGCGCGAGGTGCTGGAGGCGATGACGGAGCTGCGCGCGGCCGGCAAGGTACGCCATTTCGGCCTGTCCAACGAAAGCGCCTGGGGCACCGCGCAATGGCTGCGTCTTGCCGCAGAGATGGATGCCCCGCGCATGGTCTCGATCCAGAACGAGTACTCACTGCTCTGCCGGCTGTTCGACACCGACCTGGCCGAACTCGCCGTCAACGAGCGGGTAGACCTGATGTGCTACTCGCCGCTCGCGGCCGGGCTCCTGACCAACAAATACGCCGGGGGCGCGGTGCCGCCGGGCTCGCGCGCCGCGCTCAATGGAAATCTCGGCGGCCGGATGACCGACCGCGCCAGGGAGGCAACCTCGGCCTATGTCGAGATCGCCCGGCGTCACGGCCTGTCGCCGATCGCACTGGCGCTCGCATTCTGCACCACGCGTCCCTTCATGGGGTCGACGATCTTCGGCGCCTCGAACCTCGCGCAGCTCGAAGAGATTCTGACGACGCTCGACACCACCTTGCCAGAAGAGGCGCTGGAGGAGATCAATGCCGTGCATTACAAGATGCCGATGCCCTATTGACCCCGTTTGGAGCCTGAAATGGTCCACCGCTGCGCCGTCCCCCTTGCCCTGATCGTCGCGCTCGGGCTGGCGGCCTGCCAATCGGAGGACGAGGTGGTCCTGCAGCCGGGCGCCAACACACCGGACGCGCTGGCCGCCGCCCGGGCGGCCTGTGAAGCGGCGGGGGGAGAGTTCACGTCGCCGCCCGGCGGGGGCAATGTCGAGGTGTGCGTACGCACGCCGGCGGACGCCAACACACCCTGCGCCACTGCCAATGATTGCGAGGGCGCGTGCCTGGCGCGGTCGCGCACCTGCTCACCGGTGCTGCCGCTCTTCGGGTGCAACGAGGTGCTGCTGTCGAACGGCATCGAGGCAACGGTCTGCGTCAA
>JBCDGG010000215.1:0-6021 GCA_038757905.1 Pseudomonadota bacterium
CCGCGAAAGACGCTCGCAATGCGCACAGACAGAGGGTTTCTCCGGACGGAGGGACCTGCACTTCTGCCCCCGCACAGCTCTGCGCTATTGCCAGCGGATCTGGATTGTGGAGCACGGGAAGGGCTATCTGTCCGGAGACGCCGCCTGCCCGCCGCTGAGAAGACGGCGGCGCACGCACGCGATGCGCAAACCGATTGTGATTGCCGAGCCCAGCACCACGAGCCAGAGGGCGAAAGCGAGCGCGCCAGCCCCGATGAAAAAGGATCCAAGCGCGCCGGCCACGATCGCCGCCATGCGTTGGGGCTTGCCCATCGGCCCGCAGAAACAGCCCGGCGCGCCGATCGCATCGCCGAGACTGCGGGCATGGGCCGTCCCAAGTGCCGCTGCGGCGGCGGCCCAGCCGAGTTCGGGTGTACCGGCGCCGTATCCGGCTCCGACGAGGACCGCGACGTCGGCCAGCCGATCCGGCATCTCGTTCCAGAGCGGGCCATCGGGCGCGCCCCGCCCCGCTTCCACGGCGAGGAGGCCATCCAGCATATTCGCAAGCAGCCGGAGGCCGATGAGCATCGGCGCGGCAAGAAGAAGGCTCATCCGCAGCGGATCATCCCCGAGGCTCACCGTGCCAAGGGCAACCCCGGCAGCGAGCGCAAAGACCAGGCCGGCCGCGGAGACCTGGTTGGGGCTCACGCCGACGCGAACCAGTGCGCGCGTCAGCCACGCCGCCCAGGCCGACCCGCGGCTGGGGATGGGTCGGCGGGTGTCCGCCGTTCCCTGTTCAAGCTCAGAACTCATGTCAACGACCACCCGTAGCGCGTGAGATGAAAGAAGATCGGAGCGGAGAACATCACGGAATCGAGCCGATCCACGAACCCGCCATGGCCGGGGATCACGTGACCCCAATCCTTGACCCCCCGGTCGCGCTTGATCGCCGACATCACGAGGCCGCCGAGAAAGCCCATCACGTTGATGGCGAGCGCCAGAAGGCCCGCTTGCCAGGGTGTGAAGGGGGTCATCCACCACAGGGTGGCGCCGACCAGCGTCGCGGTCAGGATCCCGCCAACCGCCCCTTCAACCGTCTTGGAGGGCGAGATCGAGGGCGCCACCCGGGTACGCCCCAGAAGCTTGCCCCACACGTACTGCATCACGTCGCTGAACTGTACGACGACGATGAGAAACGCGATGAGAAGAAGGTTGCGGCCCTCGAAGCCCGGAATATCGAGGTAGAGCAGAGCCGGCACATGCGAAAGGGCGAAGACGCAGATCATCAGCGCCCACTGCACCTCCGACACTCGCGTCAGAAACGCGCCGGACTCGCCCCGCACCACGGAGAGGACCGGCAGCAGAAGGAACGCGTAGACGGGGATGAAGATGGAGTAGAGGCCGTACCAGTCGACCCAGACCAGCCAGTATTGCACGGGCAGAACGGCGAACACGGCGACCGCCACCGCCCAGTGATCTGCCTGCCTGAACCGCGTGAGCGTGAGGAACTCGCGCATCGCGGCAAGCGAACACAGCGCAAAGAGGACAACGACGCCCGTGCGCCCCGTCAGAAGCGCGACAGACCCCAACGCCGCCATCGCCCACCAGGCGGCGACACGGGCATTGAAGTTGTCGACCATCGGACCGGCGCCCGTGGTGTGCAGCAGGACCTGGCCCACAACGGTGAACGCGATGAGCAGCCCGCCATAGCCAAGAAAGAGATACAGAAGATGTGGATCGGCAAGTGTCATGCTGCGTCTCCCTTTGGGCGGATTTCCAGAAGGGCCTGCGCCGCCCGGTGCAAGAAAGCGTCCTTGGCTTCGCCGGACACCCGGCCGAGCGCGGCGCCGAACGTGACGGAGCAAAGGAGGGGGACCGGCACGACCTCGCCCTTTGGCAGCACGCGATTGAGGTTTTCGATCCAGACCGGCACGAGGTCCACGTCGCGATGCGCCTGTGCCAGGTGGTACAGGCCGGACTTCAGCGGAAGCAGGTCCACCTCGCCCATGTTGCGCGTGCCCTCCGGAAAGAGAATGAGCGAGTCTCCGGCGGCAAGAACCGCCCCCATCGCCGCGCCAGCGGCTTCCGGCGGCGCACCCGGGCGCCGCTCCACAAGGGCGCTGTTGAACACATCGCGCGCGAAGAAGCGGCGCAGCGGATTGGCCAGCCAGTAATCCACCGCCGCCACGGGCCGCGTCCTGTCCCGCAGACGGGGTGGAAGAACCGACCAGACCAGAAGCGCGTCGGCATGGCTGCGATGGTTGGCGAAGTAGATCCGGCGGGCGGGCACCGGCGCGACGCCGAGCCAGTTCGCCCGAACGGCCGTCACGAGGCGGGCCAGAAGCACGACGGCCCACTCGGCGAGTCTGGCAAGACCACGGCGCATCACGCTGTTCACCCTTGCCTCTGGGCCAGGCTGACAGTGAAGATCCCCCACCGATCGATCCGCTGCTCCAGCTTCGTGAAGCCTGCCTCTGCCACCAGTTCATCCATCTCTGCCTGGCTTCTGCGACGCATCACCCACGGCGCGCCGTCGCGATGGCTGGTCAGGGCGCGGGCGATGAACTCCAGCTGCGGGTGCCAGGGCTGGTTTGTGTAGATGAGATAACCGCCGGGGCGGACGGCCTGCGCCACGCCCCCGAGGGATCTCCGCACCAGGGCATTAGACGCAAAGAGCTCGTAGAGCCCGGAGACAATCACCAGCGAGGGCCGAGGGTCGCATGCGGCAAGCGCTGCCGCGTCGAAGGCATCGCTCTCTTCGAACGTCGCTTTCCTGGAAAGGCCCCGTTCGTCGATCAGCGCGCGCCCCGCCGCGACATTCCGACCGCAGAAGTCGCGCAGATGGATCGATGCGACACGCTCCAGCGTTTCCGGCGGAAGATCCAGCACATAGCGGCCCCGTCCGGCCGCGATGTCCAGCACGGTCGGAGCCCGGCCCGCCGCATGCAACCGTTGAACCGCCTCGGAAATCAGGCCCTCCAGGTGGATGCGGCGCTGTCTGATCCCCTTCCAGCCCGGCGCATCGAGGTAGATCCGGTCGATCATGCGTCCGAGCGGGCCAAAGCCGGTAGGCCTGTCGCGATAGACGTAATCCAGCGCGGCGCCTGAATCGAACCCGGCAGATCGCCCGATCTCCATGCCCTTCGAAAGGGTCGAACCGATCCAGACGCCGGCGCGCGCCGCACGCCAGCGCAGATCCACAAGGCTGCCCCGCTCCGGCGGACGCGCAAGCCCGTCCGCCTCGGTGCGGCTTGGTCCGGCCTCGTCGGCCGACAGAAGATCGTCGCGCCTGACGGGCGCTGCAAAGGCCTTGCCGAGGAACGATCTCAGATCCGCCAGAACCCGGGCATTGTACCGCTCGCCGAAGAGGTCATGGCGAAGTCCCTTGTAGGTCTTCTGCTCCTTCAGCCCGGCGCCGAGCGCCCCAAAGAACGACCGCATCGGCGCGCGGTCGACGACGCGATCGTCTCCGGCAATCAGAAGCTGCGTCGGCACCGCGATCATGGCCGCGTCCGCAACGATTCTACGCGCGGTATCGCGCAGATCGGTCAACAGCGCCCCGGTGATATCGCGAGCGATGCGGGGATCCGTGTCGTACTGCGCCGCGCGGGTCTCATCCTGCGTGAGCATCTGGCCCGTGACGTAGCTCTTGATCCTCAAGTCCGGGAAGAGCCGGGTCGCCAGGCGAATGCCCGTCTCTGCGAACGGCACATAGAGGCGGATTTGAAAGGCCGGAGCGGCGAGAACCTGCGCCCGGACCGGCGGCGCGTAATCATGCACCCATGTGGCCCCGACCACGGCGCCAACGCTCTGGCCCACCAAGGCGAGGTTGCGCGGATCGACCCCGTCCCGGTCGCTCAGGTGCCGGACCAGACAATCGAGATCGCGCACCAGATGATCCAGGCGCGCGCCACCGCCCGGCGCACCGTCCGACGCGCCATGGCCACGCATGTTGGGCGCATAGACGCTGAAGCCGTCAGCGGAGAGAACTTCGGCGACGTGGGAGAGCCGCTCGGCGTGTTCGTGGCCACGGTGCAGAAGAAGGACGGCACGCGCCCGTGCGCTGTCCGACGGCCAATGCAGGAAGGAAAGGCGCGTTCCGTCGAAGCTCTCAAAGCTTCTGCGGCTCGGCGCAACGATCGCTGTGGCGTGGGCGGGATGATGACAGTCGTTCATCGGCAGCTCTCCTACTCGGTCAGAAACCAGCAAAATTGAACATCGTTCATTTTTGGCGTACCACGCGCAGCAGGCGAGTCGCAAGAAAAATGAACACCGTTCAGAAGAGAGGTGACGTGACGGAAAAACGCAGCAAAAAGAGCCAGGCCCTGCGCGAAAGGCTGATCGATGCAGCGTGGCGCAGGATCGCCACCGTGGGCCTCTCCGGGCTCACCGCACGGGAGCTCGCAGCCGAGGCCAACTGCGCTCTCGGCTCCATATACTCAGCCTTCGACGATCTCGATCAGCTGGCCATGTACGCCAACCTCAAGTCGCTCGGGATGCTCGAACGCTGCCTCGTGGCTGCCAAGACGGGCCGCACAGGCGCAGATGCACTGCGTTCCCTGGGATGCGCCTACGCCCGCTTTGCCATCGAGAACCGTCTGGCGTGGGAAGCGCTCTTCGATCTGAGGCTGCTTCATCCCCAACCTGCGTCGGCCGATTTCGTTGACGCACACTCCCATCTGTTGAGCCTCATCACCGATGCGCTCCGGGAGATCCCGGTCGATACGACGCCTCAGGATCTCTCCGCGCGGTCGCGGACGTATTTCGCGGCCGTCCACGGCATCGTGTCGATCAGTCTGCAGGGGCGCTTCGTCGGCCACCCGCCCGAACGCCTGGAAGCCGAGATCGACGCGTTCGTCACACTGCTTGCAGACGGCCTCGCGGCCGAGGCCGGATCCGCCCGGTCGCCGCAGCAATGATCGGCCTCAGAGGCGCGCAGCTTCCGGAGATGGGCGGGCGCTGCCTAACGAGCGCGCCCCTCCTGTAACGGCTGTACCGGTCAAGGATACCGCGATGTGGCGGGCCCCCTACCCTTTTCAGCGGGCCTTGCGCGCATTTGAAGACCGTTGGATGCGTCCTGCTCGCCACCGGTCAGCGGCACCTAGCAGCTCCAGACCTAGCGGCACGACTGAGCAGGAGGAGCTGCCACGCGTTTTTGTCGCTTTGACGACCGTCGCCCAGCCCAACTCCGGCGCGGCAAACGGCCGCCCGCGCTCACGATGCAACCGGTGCGGAGCTACCCCGCTGCGGGGCGCCGTCAGCAAGATCCGGGAGCCCGTGCATCGCTCCAAAGCCTCCTCGGATCCCCAGGCTCCCACATGTGAGCCGTGGCTTGAGTTACAATATAACATAACCTATAGCTGCGGCTGGGGTTCGGCGGAGGCGTCTGATGAGGACACGGGGAGAGCAGATGCAAGCCGAGGTGCTCGCGGTTCTGCGGCGGCGCGGCGCGCCACTATCGGCCTACGATGTGCTTGGGGAGCTGCGCGCAGCCCATCCCAAGATCGCCCCCCCCACGATCTACCGCGCCCTTGGCGCGCTCCGCGAACGCGGGCGCGTGCATCGGCTGGAATCGCTGAACGCCTATATCGCCCGCCAGGGCAGCGCGCATCAGCACGCGTCTGTTCTCTCGATCTGCGACAATTGCGGCACCGTCGAGGAGAGTGTCGCCCCGGATGTGCTCGAAAGACTGTCGCAGGTGGTCGGCCAGTCCGGGTTCTCCCCGGTGCGGCACGTGATCGAGGTTCACGGCGTCTGTTCGGCCTGCGGCGCAGGGCCGTCACTGGCATGACGACCAAGCACACACCGCTTAGGCTCCTCCTCGTCGGGGCGGCCCCCCGACTGGCAGGGGCGGCGCTCATTGTGGCCTTGCTCTGGGCCGGGTTCTTCTGGGCGACCGCTTCACCGGGGAGTTTCTGATGCCCGCCATTGCCTTTCAGAACCTGACGCTGGGCTATGACCGCCATCCGGCGGTGCATCACCTCGAGGCGGAGATCGAGACCGGCAGCCTGACCGCCGTGGTCGGGCCAAACGGCGCGGGCA
>JBCDGG010000216.1:0-5855 GCA_038757905.1 Pseudomonadota bacterium
CGAGAGCGGCGAGGCCGCCGCCCGCGCCGCCGCCGCCGCCTTCCGCAATGTCCGCGGCACGGAGCCGAGCCTCAGCCGGGAGGCCCCTGCGAAACCCGGCGCGGACGTCGCCGCCGAGTAGGACTGCCCACCGGCGAGACCGGCGCGCAGACTAATCTGGCCCGCGCCTCAGGGCGTGCCGAGATCGAGCGCGAGCGCGTGAATGCGCGTCATCAATTCCGGCCCCAGCGCGGCATGGACGGCCCGGTGCCGTGCGATCCGCGACTGGCCCGCGAACTTCTCCGACCGGATGCGCACGTTGAAATGGCTCTCGCCCCCTTCCTGAAACCCCGCATGTCCGCGGTGGCTTTCGCTGTCATCCACCACCACGAGTTCCGCCGGCGAAAACGCCCCTTCCAGCCGCGTGCGGATCTCCGCCGTCACCGGCCCCTCCGGCGCCGCGCCCGCTGCATCATTGGGTGACATTTTCCGAAGCTCCCTCTTCTCATGGCTGGTGGACAGTCTAAACTCTCTCGTCCGACTCGGGGATAGCGATGGCCCCGGCCCGGATCAAGGCGCCGCCAGAGCGCTGACATTGAGTTTGGGTGGCCGCTCCGCGGCGCCCGTCAGGTTCCTAAGGCAAGCACGCGCCTGCAGCAAAGGATGCACCCATGTCCAAGTCCGACCCTTTCGGTTTCGACATCCGTGTCAGCTCGGACAAGAAGAAGCGCTCGCGCGGGCGCCGGGGGATGTCGGGTGCGTTCGAGACGTCGCAGCGGGTGTGCGACTTTCCAGGGTGTCAGGAACGCGGGTTGTACCGGGCCCCGAAATCGCCCGACGATCTCGACGACTATTACTGGTTCTGCAAGGACCACGTGCGCGAGTACAATCTGAAATGGAACTTCTTCGACGGCTCGACCGAGGAGGAGATGTCGGCGCAGATAGACAAGGACCGTGTGTGGGAGCGCGAGACCAAGCCGTTCAAGCAAACCGCCGAGGAACGGGCCTGGGCCCGGCTCGGCGTTGACGATCCCCATCAGGTGCTGGGCGACAATGCCACGCGGAACCCCGGCAAGTCCGTCACCGGAACGCGCCGCCTGCCGCCGACGGAGCGCCGCGCCATCGAGATCCTCGATGCAAAAGATCACTGGACGAAGTCCGAGGTGCGCAAGGCCTACAAGGCGCTGATCAAGGTTCTGCATCCGGATATGAACGGCGGCGACCGCTCCCACGAGGAGCAGTTGCAGGAGGTCGTCTGGGCCTGGGATCAGATCAAGGACAGCCGCCACTTCAAGGGTTGACGGGGGCCATCGCCCGCGAGCCGGGTGGAACGGCACTCACAATCGCGGAGCTGTGGCCCGGCCGTGGCGGTCGCCTCCGAAGGGCCGCAAGACCACGCGGCCCCGGAAGGCGATTGCGCGGCATAGGGCGCGAACCAAACAGCCGAGGCTGGGTGCGTCCTCATGCGGCGCGAGCTTGCCCGGGCCTCGCGGGCACCGCTGAGGCGCAGATCAGGCACGGCCCCTCATGCGGAGCTGTCGCGCCCATCGCGCGCCGGTGGCTGGCGAGAGCTTCATGCGCAACGCCGCCACACGCTAGCTCACCCCTTCCTCGACGCCGTGCGGAAGCCTCCGAAGCGCCACTGCCAAAGGTGCTGCCACGATCCCTCCACCAACTCCGGATGAATCACAAACGAGCCATCTCGGGACTCCCAAGCAAGCCAGGTTTCGGTTGAAACGCTCTGGTCAAGACAGCGCGCTCCTGCGTTCGGTGTCCGGTCTTCAAGGCGTGGCGGGCGACGAGGAGGCAGGCCAGCCCCCTCCGGGGAGGCCGGTCACTCTCGATCCAGTTGGTCGGATGGCATGGTCAGGCCCAACGCGCGGAGATCCGGAGGTATCCGCCGCCAGACGCCGCCCCGCGCTTCTGTTCTCGAAAGCGCGGGGACAGAGCCGACGCCGCGGGCTGCTCTCGGGGGGGCCGTCCCCCTGAGTCCGGCGCACGCCCCGAAAGCACCCGCCCGAAGCTGGGCCTCGGGCGGGGCACTCACCAAAGTACCACTCGTTAATTGCGGGCCCCGTCAGCGAACCGAAACACAGCACTCGTGCAACATGCGCGGGGCATCCCTGCAGCCATCCCCCCAGGGCGGCGTCATCTGTGGTTATCGGGGGCTCGCGTGTCACCCCAAGGGCGCTCAGCGTACCATCTTTCGGCCAATCATGGCGGGCCGGGGCACGTGTGTGGCGGTGGATGAACACATCGCAACAGTGGCAGTTCAGAGCCTGGGTTTGTCGCGCCGCACTCCCTTTTCTGTTGCGGGATGCGCAACGAAACCACGCGTTCACGGCGGACAATCCATCGCGCGCAGAGTTCCGCCACGACCTGAACACGTACGGGCCAAGTCGCGTCAGCGCGGCGCCGCAAGGACTTATACAAAAGTCAGCTTTGGTTAACGGCGCAGGCCCCGGACGGCATAGTGTAGCCCCAAAACCGTCGCCAACCACACAAGGGCGAGCCACGGCGCTTCGGCAATCGCCAGGGGCGTCACAAAGGCGGCGGCGCCGATGCGGATCATCTCTGTCGCAATCGAAGTGGTGCCGCCCATGAGCGGCAGAATCGCCCCGAGCGCGCCACCCAGCGCGCCCGCCAGCAATGTTGCGACCGCGCCGGCGACGACGGCCAGCGGCCAGGCCATCGCGCCCTTGCGCCCGAAGGCCCCGGCCAGAAGCCATCCCAGGATCAGCCCGCCCAACGCATGAAAGAGCAGCGTGCTGGTGACAAAGGCCCAGATGCCGGACGCCCCCGCCGCCGCGCCGCGATCCTCATAGAGAAAGAGAAACGCAAAGAGCGCCGCCAAGGCAGACAGCGTGACGGAGGTCAGCCCCCGCGCGGTCCAGCCCGCTGGTTTTTCGTCGACTTCGGTCATGATCCCCCCCATGGCCCCCACCGCGCTCGCTCAGCCACGGGGCATGCGGGGGGGCGCCGTGTATGAAGTGCCGCATCCCAGGGCGTCAGGCAAGGCCAGCGGCGCAAGGCCGCCGCGCGCCCCAAGCTCGGCGCGCTTTCCCCAGCCTTCCCCTTGCGGCCCCGCGCGATATGTTGCACTCCCGCAGCCGGTCCACAGGCATCCAGGCCGCCGGGCCGCAACCCTTCGCAGACCGGAGGGAGAGGTGAGACGAGGAAAGGATCCACCATGGCGGACGGCATGAGCGAGACGCAAACCCGGCCCACCGAAGACGTCTCGGTGCGGGAGGTCTTCGGGATCGACACCGACATGGTGGTGAAGGGGTTTTCGGAGCCGTCCGACCGCGTGCCCGAGTCCGACGCCACCTACAAGTTCGACCCCGACACGACCCTCGCGATCCTCGCCGGGTTTTCGCACAACCGCCGCGTGATGATCCAAGGCTACCACGGCACCGGCAAGTCGACCCATATCGAACAGGTGGCGAGTCGGCTGAACTGGCCGTGTGTGCGCGTCAATCTCGACAGCCACATTTCCCGAATCGACCTGATCGGAAAAGACGCAATTAAGTTGCGCGACGGCATGCAGGTCACCGAGTTTCAGGAAGGCATCCTGCCCTGGGCGCTGCGCAATGCCTGCGCCATCGTCTTCGACGAATACGATGCCGGGCGCGCCGATGTGATGTTCGTCATCCAGCGCGTGCTGGAAACCGACGGCAAGCTGACGCTGCTCGACCAGAACGAAGTGATCACGCCGCATCCCTCGTTCCGGCTGTTTGCCACGTCGAACACGGTGGGTCTGGGCGATACGACCGGGCTTTATCACGGGACCCAGCAGATCAACCAGGGCCAGATGGACCGGTGGTCGCTGGTTGCCACGCTGAACTACCTCAGCCACGACGCCGAAACGGCGATCGTGCTGTCGAAGGCGCCGACCTACAACACCGCCGATGGCCGCAAGACGATCTCGCAAATGGTGACCGTGGCGGACCTTACGCGCACGGCGTTCATGGCGGGCGACCTGTCCACCGTGATGTCGCCCCGAACCGTCATCGCTTGGGCCCAGAATGCGGTGATCTTCCGCAATGTGGGCTACGCGTTCCGGCTGACATTCCTCAACAAGTGCGATGAGTTGGAGCGTCAGACCGTGGCGGAGTTCTATCAGCGCTGCTTCGATGAAGAGCTGCCGGAAAGCGCGGTTTCGGCTGCCTCCGTCGGCCGCTGATCCGATCCGCAGGCGGGGGCCGCGCGGCGCATGAACGGGCTGGGCCCCGATGGCGCACGCGCTTCGGGACCGGGCGCGTCCTTGTGGCGCGGCGGACCGGCCAGGATCATGTCCCAGATCGCCGCGGCTCTCCTGTCAGGATCGGTGGCCTGGGCTGCGCCCGATGACACGACCGATCCCGCGCGCGCGCGCGTCGCCGCCCAATGCGCGGCCTTCTGGGAAGGGGCCGGGGATTCCGCCCGCGCGGCGCCCTTTCGCGACATCGCCACAGCCGCCGGCGCCAGCCGGGCCGAGACGGAGCGGCGCATCGCCCGCATGCGGCCCGCAATGGCCCGGCTGACGGCCGACCGCGCTGAATCAGAGCGCGCGCGCGATCTCTGGGCCCGCCACGCGGCGCTGTGCGGCGGATAAGTCACTGTGGACGAATGGCCACGTCAGAACTGTGTCCTCACTGTGATGAACCGCGCGGCGGTTTTTGTGGCGTATCGTCTGCTTTATGGGCGTTTTGCGAACATATGTCCTGCTCTGTGCACTCCTGCTGCCAAGCTTGGCGGCGGCCATCCCGGCATCGCCCGCCGAACGCGCGGAGCTCTTCGCGCGCTGCGCCGGCAGTTTCGCGGCCGAAGCGGAGCATCTGCGCCTGATGGGCGGTGCGGCGCTCCCCCAGGTTGAAGCGACGGAGGACATGTTCGGGCTCCTGCTGGAGTCGGTCGTGACGGACGAGATGCGCACCGGCGACGCCGCGCTCGCCCTGCGCGCCGCGCGCGCCGAGGCCCGCCTGATCCAGCGCAGGCTTCTGACGGCGGCCACATTCGCCGTGAAAGCCGATCACCGCACCCCCGCCCGCCATGCCGCGGACCGCCGCCGCAGCACGTGCGAGAAGCTCCTGCTCGGCAGCTGATCCGCCCGCTCGCAAGCGCCTGCCCCACCCTTGGCCGGTTAACGATGTGTTACGACTTCGCTCGCATTTGAGTCGTCTCTGGCTCATCATCGGCGCATGGACACGCTTCGCTTCATCCTCGCCGGCACGCTCTTCATGATCGTCATCGCCATGGCGCTGCCCGCCCCGGGCGCCACACCGATGGACCGGCGCGACTTCGAGGATGCCGCCGAACAAGCCGCGCCGATGGCCGGCGCCTCCTACGCCTATGCCCGCTGTGCCGGTCTTTACCGCTCGGTCCGTCTGCATGCCGGGCGGCAGGCCCTGGGCGAGGCCCGTTGGGACTATGCCAATCAGGTGGAAGCCGCTCTGCACCGCCGCGCTTCGCTCACCCGGGTCGAGGAACAGGGGCAGCCCTGGCGCTCCGCCCGTCTGCAGGCCGAACAGGATATCGCGGCGGTCGCGCGGGTCTATCTGTCCCGGTACCGGCTGATGATCCTGACAACGGGCCGCCCATGGTCACGCGACACGCTCTGGGCGGAGGACAACAGAACCTGCGGCGGGTTGCTCGACGGGCTCTGAGGGATCGCCGCGCCGCCAGCCCTGCCCACGCGACGGTCGTCAGGCCACGGAGTCCCGGCCGATCGGCCCCCCGGTGTCGCCCGGTTCGACGGAGAGCCGCGTGGGCCTCGGATCGCGCCCCACTTTCGCCGCGTGCCCCATGGCGCTCCCTGCCCGCGCAGCCTAGATTGTGGCTCTAATCAAGGTGGGGCGCATGCGACGCGACAACGACAATCCTTCCGAGCCGTTCAA
>JBCDGG010000217.1:0-5845 GCA_038757905.1 Pseudomonadota bacterium
AATTCCTTTGCAAGGAATTTCTTCCGCTAGACGTGCTGGCCTGCGTTCACTTCGATCTCCGTGCCGGTGACATAGGTCGATTGATCGGAGCAGAGGAAGAAGATGACATCGGCCACTTCCGAGGGCTGGCCGAGCCGGCGCAGCGGCAAGGTCTCGACGATCTTGTCGGTGCCGGGTGAGAGTATCGAGGTTTCGATCTCGCCCGGTGCGATCGAGTTGACCCGCACGCCCATCGGCCCGAAATCGTGCGCCATCTCGCGCGTCAGGGCCTTCAGCGCCGCCTTGGAAGTGGCATAGGCGGCCCCCGCGAAGGGGTGTACCTGATTCCCCGCGATCGAGGTGACGTTGACGATGGAGCCGCGCGATGCCGCGAGTTCGGCGCAGAGCCCGCGCGCCAGAACGATGGGGGCGAAGAAATTCACGTGGAACACCTTGCCCCAGACGCGCAGATCGGTGTCGAGTGTGTTGAGGCGCGCGCCTTCGTCGCCTTTTGGCGAGATCCCGGCATTGTTGACCAGAGCGTCGAGTTGACCGCCGAGTTTCTCCCGCACCTCGGCGATGACATCCATCGTCTTCTGCGGGTCAGCGAGATCGATCTGGATGTGGTTATCCTCCCCGCCGGGCCAAGGACAGCGCGGATCGAACGGCTGGCGTGAGCAGGTGAGCACGCGCCAGCCGCTGGCGCTGAAGCGTTTCACGGTTGCATGGCCGATGCCGCGGCTTGCCCCCGTCAGCACGAGCGTTTTCTGCCTGTCCGTTTCTGTCATGGTCTGGCCCCATCAGTGCCGGGCAGGCCCGGCCGGTGCACAAACACTACTCGGCCCGTCCGCCGCCGCAATCGTCCTATTGGCAGCAGGCCGGGACCCGCGTAGTGAGGGCTGCCCGAGAAAGCCCCGAGTTCCGAGATGAAACGCCAGATGGCCGATCCCACCGCCTCCATCGCCACCGCAAAGACGCTCGCGCAGGCGCTGCCGTATCTGCAGCGCTACGACGGTGCGATCGTCGTGATCAAGATGGGGGGCAATGCCATGGGCGACGATGCGGCCATGGCCGGCTTCGCCCGTGACATCGTGCTGATGAGCCAGGTCGGCGTGCGGCCGGTCGTCGTGCATGGCGGCGGGCCGATGATCAACAAGATGCTGGAGCGTCTTGGCATCGTCTCGTCCTTCGTGGGCGGCAAGCGGGTGACGGATGCGGCCACGGTGGAAGTGGTGGAGATGGTGCTGTCGGGCAGTGTGAACAAGCGGATCGTTCAGGCGATCAACTTGCAGGGCGGGCGGGCTGTCGGGATCTCCGGCAAGGATGCCAATCTGATGGTGTGCGATCCGGCCGATCCCGCCATGGGCTTTGTCGGCACGCCTGTCGAAGTCACGCCGGAGGTGATTCACCAGCTGCATGCCTCCGGGATCATTCCGGTGGTTGCCCCGCTCGGCACCGGGCGCGAGGGCGAGACGTATAATGTGAACGGCGACACCGCCGCGGGTGCGGTTGCCGCGGCCCTCAAGGCTGACAGGCTTCTCCTGCTCACCGATGTCGAGGGCGTAAAGGATGCGAGCGGAGAAGTTGTGACGGAGCTCACCGCGCAGCAGGTCGAAGAGATGACGCGCGACGGCGTGATTGCCGGGGGCATGATTCCCAAAACGGAGACGGCGCTTGCGGCCTTGCGGGGCGGCACGCGGGCCGTCGTGATTCTGGACGGGCGGGCCCCAAATGCCTGCCTGCTGGAGCTGTTCACCGATCACGGCGCGGGATCGCTGATCCGGATGCCGGAGAACCTGGTCGCGCGCGCCGCTTCTCCCTGAAGCGATTGCGAATTCTCTTCTCCGCGGGCGTGTCCGTCGCCTATGCTCTCCGCGATGAACATGCCGCCGACACCGCAGACGGATTGGATGGATCTGACCGTGCGCCTCGCGCCCCACGGCTTGTGGCCCCTTGGCGGGTTCTATCCCGAGGCCGACGACGCCGTGCCGCGCAGGACGCAAACGCTCGTGTTGATCGCGCCGCGCGATGCGGACTTCTGGCCGGTGTTCTCGGCCTCCGATGAGTATGCCGACGGCGCGCCGCATCCGCTGGACCGCTGGTCGCGCCGTGTCATCGGGCGGATTGCGTGCGATCTTCGGGCCAAGGCACTGTTTCCGTTCACAGGCCCGCCCTGGCATCCGTTTCTGCGGTGGGCACGGCAAACCGGGTCTGTGCATGCCTCGCCTGTCGGGATGCTGGTCGATGCCTCCATGGGGCTGTTCGTGTCGATCCGGGGGGCAATTGCCCTGAAGAGACGCATCGCGCTGCCCGCACCGGTTCCGGCGCCCTGCGCCACCTGTGCCGACAGGCCGTGCCTGACGGCGTGCCCCGTAGGCGCATTGGGCGCGGACGGATACCAGGTAGACACGTGCCGCGCCTTCATCGGGTCCGATCCTCACGCCACCTGTCTCGACACCGGGTGCGCCGTGCGCCGGGCCTGCCCCGTTTCCGCCGACTGGGGCCGAAGCCCGGCCCAGTCCGCCTTTCACATGCGCGCCTTCCAAGGATAACGATGAAGACCCTGATTCTCTTGCGACACGCGAAGTCGAGCTGGGCCAATCCCGAAATGACCGATCTCGACCGGCCTCTCAACAAGCGCGGCAAGCGCGCCGCATCGCTTTTGGGCGGTTGGCTGCGCGACAAGGACCTCGCGCCCGATGTCGTTCTGTGCTCGCCATCCCGCAGAACGCGCGAAACCTACGAGCGGCTGGAGCTTGCGCGCGCCCCCGACCTGCGCGACGAGATCTACGAGGCGCCTCCCGGCTCCCTGATGGCCGCGGTGCAGGAGGCTGAAGGGGAGTGTGTGCTGCTGGTCGGGCACAATCCCGGCATCGGAGCGCTCGCGCAGATCCTGTCGCGCACCGCGCCGTCGCATCCCAGGTTCGAAGACTATCCCACGGGCGCGACGACCGTGCTGCGCTTCGATCTTGCGGATTGGGCGGATCTGCAGCCTGGTTCCGGTGACGTTTCGGCGTTTCTGACGCCCCACGATCTTGCGCCGACGGAATAGATCCCGGCGCCGCTCGGCGGCGAAGGGGCTCGGGCGGATGCAAGGCGCGGCTTCGTCGGGCCCTTGCGACCGGGCGCCCGGCTAGCCGCGGGTGGACGTCGATGTGCAGCCGGTGGAACTGCGGGCGTTGTAGGTGCGCCCGTCCGCCGCGAGCGTTGCCGTCCATGTCTCGATGATGTTGCCCCAGTCGTTGCGGCCCTGCATCGTGCGGCCGATGACCGTCACCGTCACGCTGCCTCTTTGGCCCAGGCTGTCGGCGATCTGTCCGGCATAGCGCCCATCGCCCACGCGGCGCAGGCGCACGCTGCCGGTGACCTGGATGAAGAGCGGGCATTTCGCGCGGTAGTTCCAGGTGCCGGCGAGGTCGGGCCCCGTCGGGGCTGCCTCGGGGGCCGCCTCTGGGGTCGGCGTGGATGCGCGCGCCGTCGCAGTGGCGGTTTCCGCAGCTGGGGCAGCGGCGCAGACGCGGGAGGCACGCTCCTGCAACGCGGCAACAGCGGCGGGCGTGGCCAGATCCGAGGCGGTCAGGCCGCGAACATCGCCTTCGCTGAGGAACTTGGCCCATGCCGCGCGCGTACGCGGCCCCGCGATCCCATCGGCAGAACCGGCGCTGCAGCCCAGCCGATTGAGTTGGGTCTGGACCTCGCGCACGATGGCGCGGGTGTCCTGTTCGGGCTCCGGCGGCGCGTCCGGCGCCGGGCTGGCCGCAGGCTCGGCCCCCGCCGGTTCTGCGGCTGCCGGTTCTGCGGTTGCCGGTTCGGCAGGTGCCGGTTTTTCGGGCCCGGACGGGGCGGCGGGTTCCAGCGCGGCCAGCATATCTCGCGCAAGGTCGAGGGCGAAACTGTCGTCAGAGGCGCTGTGCTTTTCCAGAAATGCCTCGAATGCCGCCGCCGTCCCGATATCGCGCGCCAGGTCGAAATCGCGCCGGATGGTGTCTGTCCGTCCTGCGGGCGACGGGGGCGGTGTGATCCGGCGCGACGTCGAGGCCAGATAGAACTCGCCCAGCAACTCGTCGTAGTAGGCGGGGAACTGGGCATGGTCCTGCGTCAGCGCAAGATCGCGCACTTCGAGCCGCACTTCCGAGACGAGCTCGCGCAACTCCAACTCCGGCTGAAAGAGCCGGGGCAGCAGTGCCCGGGTGAAGACGGAATTGGGATCGGGATCGTCATCGGACAGCCTGTCCAGCGCCAGCTGTCCCGCGCCTGCAGAGAAGATCACAAACGTGCCCTCCGGCGCGGCCACGCGGCCCAACCCGCGCGCGCCGCCGATGCTCCGCCCCGATGCCTGAGCAAACGGGTTCTCGCGGCACGCGTCGATGATGGCGAGCGTCGTGCGGGCGCCGGTCGCGCGGACCCTGTCCAGCAGCCGCGACAGCGCAATCGATTCCGAGGCCACGAAATCGCCGTCTCCACCCGCCGGATCGACGATGTCGACGGGCAGCAGGTAGTTCTCTCCGTCGATCTCGACGCCGTGGCCCGCATAGAAGATCAGCGCGGTGTCGCCCGGCTGCAGACGCGCCGTAAACTCCGAGATCGCGCGGTTCATCTCGCGCCGCGTCGCGTCAATCTGCCGGATCACGCGATAGCCTTGGGCGTCAAGCGCCTCCGCTACGGCTTCGGCGTCGTTCACCGCTTTATGGAGGGAGGGAACCTCCGCATAGGTGTCATTGCCAATGACAAGCGCCAACTTGTCTGCTGCAGAGGCAGCGACGGCGGAGAGACAAAGCAGAAGGAGAGCCAGGGTGATGCGCCACATGGGAGCATTGACCGTAGGCAGCGACCCTGCGTCAAGCCCTCCGACGAGCCGCACATCTTGGGTGAGGCCGCGTCGCCCGGCGCAATCTGGCGCCCTCGGCGCCCAATGGCCACGGCTTTCGTGCCAGTCACGCGCTCCGGCGCGCCCGCCGCGACGATCGCCTGCGTATGGGCCATCGGTATGGCGACCTCTTCAACCGGCAAGCGGCGAACTTGGCATCAGGTGGGCACAGGAAGCCGCCGGCACGTAGCCGTGGATCCCGGGTGACAGTGCGCCACGGGGCGCCGGCACTTGCAGGATCCCCCTTGTATCCCGCCCGATGCCGGGGTCTTTGGCGGGGTGAGGGCTACACGGGTCTGTCTTGCCATGCTGATTTCCGTCGTGACCGCCGTACGCAACCGCGCCGACACCGTGGCCGAGGCCATCGCGTCGCTTCAGGATCAGAGCTACGCCTCCGTCGAGCACGTGGTGCAGGATGGCGCGTCGACGGACGCGACGTTGCAGGTGATCGCATCCGTGGCCGATGACCGTATGCAACTCGTCTCTGAGCCGGATCACGGGATCTATGACGCCATCAATCGCGGGATCGCCCGCGCGACGGGCGAGGTGATCGGGCTGATGCACTCCGACGATGCGTTTGCGGCGTCCGATATCCTGGCCGACGTGGCGCGGGCGTTTGAGGACCCAGCGGTCGACGCCGTATACGGCGATCTCGACTACGTGTCGGCCCGTGACCCGGCAAGGATCGTGCGCCACTGGCGGGCCGGGCGCTTTGAGCCAAGGAAACTCGCGCAGGGCTGGATGCCGCCGCATCCCACGCTCTACCTGCGCCGGCGCGTGTTCGAGGCGCACGGCCCGTACGATACGTCCTTCCGAATTGCCGCCGATTACGACGCCGTCCTGCGCTATTTCTCGACTCCCCGCTTCCGGGCCGTCTACGTTCCGCGCGTCTTCGTGAAGATGCGCGTGGGAGGCGCCTCCAACGCCTCGCTGCGCCAGATCCTGCGGAAGAGCCGCGAGGATTACCGCGCGTTGAGGCGGAACGGCGTAGGCGGGATG
>JBCDGG010000218.1:0-5751 GCA_038757905.1 Pseudomonadota bacterium
CACCGCGATCTCGTCGAACGGGTTCATCGACATCTTCACATTCGCAAGATCAACACCAGACCCGTCAGACTTCACACGCACCTTCACATTGTAGTCAATCACGCGCTTCACAGGCACCAATACCTTCATCCCACAAACTCCATTCCAATTTGTTTTCAAAGGCCTGCGTCAGGCAAGCCGATCGAGGACGTCTCCGATCGTGTCGAAGATCCGGGCGATTTCGGCCTCCGAGACGATCAGCGGCGGGGACAGCGCGATGATGTCGCCCGTGACCCGGATCATCAGACCGGCCTCCCAGGCCATCTGGAACGCGTCGAACGCGCGCGTCCCCGGTGCGCCGTCGCGGGGTGCCAGCTCGATCCCGACGACGAGGCCCAGATTGCGCACGTCGATCACATGGGGCTTGTCCCGCAGGGCATGGGCGGCCTCCTGCAGGGGCAGCGCCATCGCGCCGGCGCGGGCGAAGAGGCCCTCCTCGGCATAGACATCGAGCGTCGCCAGCCCGGCCGCCGCCGCCAGAGGATGCCCCGAATACGTGTAGCCGTGGAACAGCTCGATCGGGGCCTTGGCGTGCTCGAGGGCCGAAGCGTAGATGGTATCGCGCACGGCGACGGCGCCCATCGGGACGGCGGCGTTCGTCAGCCCCTTGGCAAGCGTGATGAGGTCGGGCGTCACGCCGAAGAACTCGGAGGCGGTCGCCGTGCCCAGCCGGCCGAAGCCCGAGATCACCTCGTCGAAGATCAGCAGGATGCCGTGACGGTCGCAGATATCGCGCAGCCGCTTGAGATAGCCAACCGGCGGCGGCAGGACGCCGGTGGACCCCGCCAGCGGTTCGACGATCACCGCAGCGATCGTATCCGCCCCATGCAGCGCACAGAGCCGCTCCAGATCGTCGGCCAGTTCCGCGCCGTGTGCAGGACATCCGCGGCTGAAGGCGTTGCGCTCCAGATCCAGGGTATGGCGCATATGATCGACGCCGTTGAGCAGCGTGCCGAAATGTTGCCGGTTGGCGACAATGCCGCCCACGGAGATGCCGCCGAAGCCAGCGCCATGATAGCCCCGCTCGCGCCCGATCAGCCGGGTGCGCGCCGCATCGCCACGCGCCCGGTGATAGTGCAGCGCGATCTTCAGCGCGGTATCGACACTCTCGGAGCCCGAATTGGTGAAGAACACCTTGTCCAGACCTTCGGGCATCAGATCGGCGACGCGCGCGGACAGATCGAACGCGCCGGGATGGCCGAACTGGAAGTTCGGCGCATAGTCCATCGTATCGGCTTGCGCCTTGATCGCGTCGCGAATCCTCTGGCGCCCGTGGCCCGCATTCACGCACCAGAGCCCCGCCGTTCCGTCCAGGATCTTGCGGCCATCCGCGCTGGTGTAGTGCATCCCCTCCGCGGCAACGATCATGCGCGGGTCGGCCTTGAAGGCCCGGTTGGCGGTAAACGGCATCCAATAGGTGTCGGGCGTGTTTTGGATGTTCATGGCATCGCTCCAGGTGGGCTTCAGATGAGACGCGCGCGGGGCGCGCGTCGCCCTTTCGCTCTGGGGCGATCCTGGTGAAAATTCAATCTTGAATTTCACAATAGGCAAAAAAACTTGAAAAAACCTCATTCCTACGGCAAAGGGCGCGGAATTCTGCTCAGATCGTGAACCCAGCGAAGCGTTATGACCACTGAGATCGGCCCGGATATTCGCGCGCTTCGAAAGGCCCGCAAGTGGACTCTGAAAGAGCTTGCGGATCAGATCGGCCGTTCCGTGGGCTGGTTGAGCCAGGTGGAGCGCGGCCAGACCGTCCCCTCCGTGCAGGACCTGTCGGAACTGGCCCATCGCTTCGGGATCAGCGTCAGCTTCTTTTTCCGCTCCGCCGAGCAGGTGCAGGAGGAACGGGGCGTTCTGGTGCGGCGCGACACGGCGCAGCCGATCGGCTCGGCCGAAACCGGGCTGACAGAGACGCTGCTCTCGCCCTCGCTCGACGGGGCGTTCGAGATCATCCGCTCCCGCTTCGCCCCGCGCTCGGAGAGCGGGCCGATCCGGCCGAGGGCGGATCGCGAGGATGGGGGCGTCGTTCTGTCGGGGCGGCTGGCACTTCGCATCGACGGGCAATGGTTCGAGCTTGGCCCCGGCGATAGCTTCCAGTTCAAGGGCGGAGCCTATGAATGGCGCAACCCCGGCGAGGACGTGGCCGAGGTGATCTGGATCGTCTCCCCCCCGGTGTACTGACCCGGACACCGGCGCCGGGCGGCCTGACGGCTATGATCCACGCTGTGACCGATGCGCGGGGCAGGACCATCACGCTGGAGATAGCTGCCGGGCAGGCCCATGACGGGCGCTCGGCGGGTGAAGTATCCAGACCCTTCGGACCCGGCCAGAGCGCTCTCGCGAACTGTGCCTGTAACGGCAACCGCCTGCGTGTCCGCCTCGCCGATATCGGCGCGCAGGCGGTCATAAATCCAACCCTGCACCGAACAGCTCCACCGCCTCTCGACCTCGACACCTACCAACGGCGCAAGCAGGTCGGGCAGATCTTTGCAGTGCTCAAGCAGTACCGAGCGACCGCGACACGCTGCGAGACGCACGACGCCGCCGCCCACGTCCCCACTGGCCGCGATACGCATCTGGTCCCGAGTCAACAAGGCGGCGTCTAAGGAAGCACGCCTAGATGCACTCCCCCCCGTCGACGACAAAGGCATGGCCGGTCATGAAGGACGACCGCGCGGAGGCCAGAAAGACGATGGCATCGGCAATCTCGTCCACGGTCCCGAACCGGCCCGCCGGGATCGCCGTGGCGATGTAGGCTTCCAGCTTCTCGCGCCCGCCCATCTGAACCTCGAACCCCCGGTTGAAGGGTGTGTCGATGAACCCCGGGCACAAGGCATTGAAGCGGATGTTCTCGCGCGCGTAATCGGCCGCCATCTGCCGGGTCATCGCCAGCACCGCGTGTTTGGTCGTGCAATAGGCGATCATCTCCCGGTCGTATTGCACGCCGGAATTCGACGAGGTGATGATGACGCTGCCCCCGCCCTGCGCCCGCATCGGCGCCAGCGCGGCCTGCGCCGCCACGAAGTGCGCCCGGACGTTCAGCGCCCAGGACGCGTCCATGCCCTGGACGTCGACGTCCTCCAGCCGCCCCTCCACCTGGAGGCCCGCATGGGAGTGCAGGATGTCGAGCCGCCCGTGGCGGTCCGCGGTGGCGGCGATGGCGGATCGCAGGGCATCGTCGTCGGTGACATCGAGGGTAATCGCCTCGGCCGAGTGGCCCTGCCCGACGATGCTGGCGGCAACCGCAGCGGCGCCGGGTCCGTCGCGATCCGTCACGACGACATGGGCGCCTTCGGCGGCGAGCGCATGCGCCCCCGCGGCCCCGATGCCGGACGCGGCCCCGGTCACGAATGCGATCTGTTGGTCTAGGAGCATTGCGGGCGTCCTGTTGCTTGGGCCGTCTAACGTCTCTGACTGCGTTGGAGGATCAGTTGCGCGACGATGAGCAGGATCAGCGAGGCCCCCATCACCATCGTGCCGATGGCATTGATCTCGGGCGTCACCCCGCGCCGGATCGAAGAGAAGATGTAGATCGGCAGGGTTGTCTCGGAGCCCGCGACGAAGAAGGCGATGATGAAGTCGTCGAAGCTGAAGGTGAAGCTCAGCAGAAAGCCCGCCAGAATGGCCGGCGCGATCAGCGGCAGCGTCACCTGCCGGAAGGTGCCGAACGGCGTGGCGTAGAGGTCGGCCGACGCTTCGGCCAGTTCGGCATCGAGCGTCCCAAGACGGGCACGGACGATGACGATCACGAGGGCCATGGTGAACATGGTATGCGCCGCGATCAGCGAGCCCATGCCCATGGACAGCGAAACCGGCGTTGCCTCGGCGGGCGCCAGGGTTGCCAGCCAGGGGTTCACCACGTCGAACACCGTGACCAGGGCGATGAGCGTGGCGATACCGATGACGATCCCGGGGATCATGATGGCGATGTAGATCACGGCATCGAACACCGCGCGCGCCGGCCCACGGATCCCTTGCAGGCCCACCGCTGCGAGGGTGCCGAGCACGCTTGCCAGGGTGGCGGACACGACGGCGACGATCAGGCTCGTCTCCAAAGCGTCCATCACGAACGGGTTCTTCAGCGCGCGCCCGTACCATTGCGTCGAGAAGCCCTGAAAATCGCTGGCGTGGCGCCCGGCGTTGAAGCTGAAGAGCGCGATGATCGCGATGGGCGTGTAGAGAAAGAGATAGACGCTGAGCGCGTAGATCCGCATGCCGCCCCCCGTCACAGGAACGCCGCATCGTCGCGGCCCGTCCGGAGCCGCGACAGGAGCCGCATGTAGATCGTGACGCAGATCAGCATGATCACGATCAGGGTGAAGGCGACGGCCGAGCCGAACGCCCAGTTGCGCGATTGCAAGAAGAGATCCACGAGCGCATTGCCGACGAAGAACACCTTGCCACCCCCCAGCAGGGCCGGGATCAGAAACTCCCCCATCAGCAGGATGAAGACGAGCAGACAGCCCGTTGCCACGCCGGGGACGGACAACGGCAAGGTGACCTGCCGGAACGTGGCGAACGGCCGGGCGCCGAGATCGGAGGACGCTTCCAGCAGGCGCTTGTCGAGCCGGTCGAGGGCCACATAGATCGGAAAGACCATCAGGGGCAGATAGCCGTAGACGATGCCGATGGTGACCGCGAAGGGCGTGTAGATCAGCCGGACGCCCTCGATCCCGAACGCTTCCAGCAGGGCCGGAAGGCCACGGCCGCCCAGAATGAAGATCCACGCGTAGCTGCGGATCAGGATCGACGTCCAGAACGGCACGATCACCAGCACCAGCAACACTGTGCGCCATCTGGGATTCGTGCGCACCGCCAGCTGATAGGCCAGCGGATAGGCGATGAGCAGGGCCGCGAGCGTGCCGAGCGGCGCCAGGACCAGCGTGTTCTTGAACGCCGTCCACCGCGCCGGAAGGTTCGCGTATTGCTCCAGCGTGAAGGCCGGCACGTAGCCGCCGGCCGGCCCCCGCTCGCCGAAGCTGAAGACGAAGACCACGCTGAGGGGCAGCACCAGCATCACGAGGAACCACGCGCCCGCCGGGGCGACGAGGAGCCAGTTGCGCTCGCGTTGCGTCATGCCGGTGCCGCGCCCCCTGTCGTGCGCCTAGGCCGACTTGAAGCGCGCCAGAAGCTCGGCGCGGTTGGGATCGGTCAGCGTCGCCGCCGCGCCGAACTCCAGCGCGTCCATCAGCTCCTGCGCAGGATAGAGGATCGGATCGTTCAGGATCTCCTCGGGCAGCAGCGCGTTGGTGTTGGCATCGGCCACCGGATAGCCATGGGCCAGAACCTCGCGCGCGTTCACCTCCGGGTCGAGCATGTGGTTGATCAGGGCATAAGCGGCCTCGCGGTGCGGCGCGCCTTTCGGGATCGCGTAGTAGTCGCTCCAGATCTCGCCGCCCTCCTTGCCGAGCACGAAGGCGATCTCGGGCATGTCGACGTTGAGTTGCTTGCCGTCGCCCGTCCAGCACATCGTCAGCCACGCATCGCCGGACCGCATGGCCGGCTGGTAATCCGACGAGATCGCGAAGAGATGCGGCTTGACGTCGATCAACAGCTTCTCGGCCTCGGCCAGCTCCGCCTCGTCTACGGAGTTGAACGAGTAGCCGAAGTATTTCAGCGCATTGCCGATGGTCGTGAGCTGATAGTCATGAACCATCGTCCGGCCCGAGAAATCGTCCATCGTCCGGTCGAAGAAGTCCTTCCACGTGGTCA
>JBCDGG010000219.1:0-5716 GCA_038757905.1 Pseudomonadota bacterium
AGGGCGTCAGACATGGGGGCTCCGTCTCAGGGGCGCGCGCCGACCGGGGGCGGAACCGCCTCCAGCAGCGCGCGGGTATAGGGGGTGCGGCCCGGCGCGTCGGCATCGTCACGGGGAAAAGCGTCGACGAGCTTGCCGTGCTGCATCACGCAGATGCGGTGGGCGAGCTGGCGCACGAGGTTCAGGTCGTGCGTTATGAAGAGGCACGCCGTCCCGGTCTGCTCCTGCAACCGGATCAGCAGTTTGGCGACCGAGGCCTGCACCGACACGTCCAGCGCCGCCGTGATCTCGTCGCAGATCACCAGCGAGGGTTCGGCGGCAAAGGCGCGCGCGATGGCGACGCGCTGCTTTTCCCCGCCGGACAGCTGATGCGGATAGCGCCGCGCATAATCGGCGGGCAGACGGACGCTTTCCAGCAGCTCCGCGATGCGCTCGGCGCGCTGCGCCTTCGGCACCAGTTGGAACAGCTTCAGCGGGCGCGACAGGATCTGCCGCACGGTCTGGCGCGGGTTCAGCGACCCGTCCGGATGCTGGAACACGATCTGCACCGCACGGCGGTACTCCTTGCCGAAGGCCCGCCGCCCGGCAAAGCGCGCGTCACCAAAACGGACGGCCCCGTCGAACTCCTGCAACCCGGCCAGCACCTTGGCCATGGTCGACTTGCCGGAACCGGATTCGCCCACCAGCCCCACCAGCTCCCCCGCCCGGACGTCGAAGCTGACCGCCTGCGCGCCCAGATGGGTGGGTTTCGGCGCCAGCAGCCGCCCGACGCGGGATTGCCGGCCGTACTCCACCGTGACGTCCTCGGCGGCCAGCAGAATGGGCGCGTCGGCGGCGGGGGCGGCCACGCCGCGCCACTGCCCGGGGTCGGGCACCGCCGCGATCAGCGACTTGGTATAGGCGTCGCGGGGCTGGCGGAATACCTCCGCGCGCGGCCCGCTCTCGACAATCTCGCCGCGATTGAGCACCGAGACCTCTTCGGCGATGCGCGACACCAGCCCCAGATCGTGCGAGATATAGAGCGCCGAGACCTGCGTTTCGTCCTGGAGCCGCTTGAACAGATCCAGAAACTGCTGCGCGGTGATGATATCCAGCGCGGTCGTGGGTTCGTCAAAAATGATCAGTTCGGGGGTGCAGGCAAAGGCGGTGGCGATCACCACGCGCTGCTTCTCGCCGCCCGAGGCCTCGTGCGGATAGCGGCGCAGCATCTCCTTGGGCTTGGTGATGCCAGTACGGGCCAGCGCGGCCTCGCTTTCTTCCAGCGCCTCCTGCGGGGTCAGCCCGCGATGCCGGATCAGCACCTCGCCCAGCTGCTCGCCCAGCCGCATCGCCGGGTTCAAGGAGGTCGAGGGGTCCTGATACACCATCGAGATCCGCCGCCCGCGGATCTCCAGGATCTGCGGCCCCGTCCGATCGCGCAGGTTCTCGTTCGACAGCAGCAGGCGCCCGTCATTCTCGACCGCAGACTCGGGCAGATAGCGCATGATCGCCCAGGCCAGCGACGACTTGCCGGAGCCGGATTCGCCCACCAGCCCGTGGGTCTGGCCGCGCGGCACCGTCAGGTCGACATTCTTCAGCGCGTGCAGCGGGCCGGAGGGGGTCTGATAGGTCAGCGAATAGCCCGACACCTCCAGCACGGCGTCTGCGGTCTCGGCACGGGGCAGGGCGGCCTCGCTCATCTCAATGGCTCCGGCGCGGGTCGAGGCTGTCGCGCAGCGCATCACCAAAGAGGTTGAACCCCATGGCCGCCATGGCGATGGCCACGCCGGGCACCGCCACCGTCCAGGCGTTGCGGAACATGAACTGCCGCGCCTCGGCCACCATCAGGCCCCATTCGGTCGACGGCGGCTGCGCGCCGAGGCCGAGAAAGCCCAGCGTCGCGCCGATCATGATGGCAAAGGCCACGCGAATCGTCGCCTCGACGATGATCGGGCCGATGGCATTCGGCAGCACCTCGCGCATCACGATGTAGCTGGCCGCTTCGCCCCGGGCGATGGCCGCCAGCACGTATTCCCGGGTGCGGATCGACAGGACCGAACTGCGCGCGATCCGCGCCATGCCGGGGGTAAAGGCGATGGCGACCGCCAGCATCGCCTGGGTGACCCCGCCGCCGAGAAAGGTGACGATCAGCAGGGCAAAAAGCAGCTCCGGCACCGCAAGCAGCCCGTCGAGCACCCGCATGATGACGCTGTCGATCCAGCCGCCCGCCGTGCCCGCGATCACGCCGATAATGGTGCCCGCGCCGACGCCCAGAAACGTCGCGCCGAGGCCAAAGAACACGGTCGACGGCGCCCCGTGCAAAAGCCGCGACAGCAGATCGCGCCCGAACTGGTCGGTGCCCAGCCAATGGGCGGCCGACGGGCCCTGCAACCGGGCGGCGGGGTGAAAGGCCTGTGGATCGTAGGGCGCGATCAGCGGGCCAAACAGCGCCGCCCCCATCACAAGGGTCAGCAGAATGAGCCCGGTCATGCCTGTGGCGGTGCGAAAGGCGCTAGGCATAGCGCACCCGCGGGTCGAGGATTGCGATCACGATATCCGCGATCAGGTTCGAGATCGCATAGACCGCCGCCAAGAGCAGCGTCACCGCCTGGATCACCGGCAAATCGCGGTTCTCCAGCGCGTAGATCAGCAGGCGGCCGAGGCCCGGCCAGGCAAAGATCTCCTCCACCACGATGATCCCGCCCAACAGATACCCCACATCGAGCGCGATCACCGCGACGGCGGGCGCGAGCGAGTTGGGCAGGGCGTGGCGCCGGATCACCCGGCGCTCGCTCAGCCCCTTTAGCCGCGCCGCACGGATGTAGTCGCTACCCAGCACGTCCGACATCTCGGACCGCACCTGGCGCGAGATATGGGCGATCAGGATCAGCCCCAGCGTCGTCGCCGGCAGCACGATATGGGCCGCGAAGCCGCCGACGCTCTCCGACAGGGGCACGAAGCCGCCCGCTGGCAGATAGCCCGTCGCCGGCCCCGCCAGCAGCAGCAGGAGCAGCGTCGCGGTGACGAATTCCGGCATCGATGCGCCGATATAGGAGAAAAGGCCGATCCCCAGATCGGCCGCCGTGCCCCGCCGCAGCGCCGCCAGCACCCCCAGCGGGATCGCCACCAGCGTCACGCCGATCAGCGCCGCCGCGCCCAACGCGGCGGAGTTCCAGAACGCCGCGCCTACCACCTCGGACACCGGCAGGGACAGGCGCAGCGACTGGCCGAAATCGCCCTGCAGCACGCCCGCCACCCAGTCGATGTATTGGACGTACCACGGCCGGTCGAGGCCGAGCTGACGCTCCAGCGCCGCCACGGCCTCGTCCGTGCCATGCTCGCCCAGGATCATGATGGCGGCGTTTCCGGGCAGGATCATCGTGATCGCGAAGACGGCGAAGGTCACGACGAACAGCACCAGAATCATCGCCAGAAGGCGCCGGACGAGATAGCCGAAGGTCATCGCCTATTCTTTGTCGAGCCAGACGTTTTCCAGATAGAAGTACCGGTTGATCGGGTTGATCGTATAGCCCTCGACATAGTCGCGGCTGGCCGTCAGCACGTCTTCGTAGAACGCGATGATGTAGGGAAGCTCGGCCAGCATCAGCTCCTGCGCCTCGGCATAGGCCGCGGCGCGCTCGGCCTCGACAGTGGTGCTGCGCCCGGTTTCGATCAGCGCGTCGAAGGCGGCGTTGTTCCAGCCCGTATCCTCATAGGACGCATTGGAGGTCAGCAGCAGGTTGAAGGTCGAATCCTCGGTGGGCTGCATCCCCCAATAGGCCATGTAGAACGGCCCCTGGCGCCAGACATTGGCCAGATAGGTGTCGTGCGGCATGGTTTCGACATTGATGTCGAAGCCCGCCGGCGCCGCCATCTGCTGGATCGCAATGGCCACCTGCGCCCGGATCGCCGGGCGGTTGGAGGCCACCAGATCCAGTTGCACGCCGTCTGGATACCCGGCCTCGGCCAGCAGCGCCTTGGCCTTTTCGGGGTCATAGGCCCGTTCCGGCGTGTCGATGCGGTACTTGAACTCCGGCGACAGGATGTTGTCGTGGGCCGGTCTCCCCAGCCCCTCCAGCACCAGATCCACCAGAAGCTGACGGTCGATCGCATAGGCCAGCGCCTCGCGCACCTTCAGATCGTCGAAGGGCGGCTGATCGAACCGCATCACCACGTTCACATAGCGGCCCGACGGCACGCGCAGGGCCTCGACGCCCGGCGAATTGGCGATGCGCTCGTAATCGGCCTGTTGAACCAGCAGCATCACATCCACGGCGCCGGTCAGGAAGTTCGTCGTCTCGGCGGCGAGATCGGGGAAGAGATGCATCTCGACCGCATCGAGATAGGGCTTGCCCTCCATGAAGTAGTCGTCGTTGCGCACCAGTCGGGTGACGTTCGCGCTGTCGAAGCTTTCCATCTTGAACGGGCCGGTGCCGTTCACCACCGTGTCGAGTGCCGTCAGATCGCCCGCCAGCGCCTCCTCCGACAGGATGCGGGCATTGGCGTGCGCGGTCGAGGTCGGGAAATCCGCATAGGGGGTCGCGAGCGTGAACTTCACCGTCAGGTCGTCCACCGCTTCGACGCTGTCGATCATGTCGAGCACGGAGAGGGCCGAGGCCGGGATGTCGGGATCGAGAATGGCCTCGTAGGTCGCCACCACGTCCGAGGCGGTGGCGGGCGTTCCGTCGTGGAACGTCACGCCTTCGCGCAGGAAGAAGGTGAACTCTGTTGCGTCATCGCTGCCCTCCCAGCTTTCGGCAAGGTCGGGCATGGGCTGGCTGTCCGGGCCGATCCGGGTGAGGCCGGAATAGGCCATGTCGATCACCGGATACTCCGCCGGGCCCGACAGCGACAGGACATTCAGCGTCGCGATCCGGGTGGAGTGACTGATCTTGAGCGTGCCGCCCATCTCCTGGGCGATGGCGCTTGCGGGAAGCGCCAGGGACAGGGCTGCCCCAAGGAGCAGCGCAGTCCGTCCGGTGTGTCTGATGGGCATCATGGGTCTCACCTCCGTGTTGGGCGCCCGGCTTCTGCCGGTGCTTCTGCATGTTGGATCCTGTGTCATGCGACCACCGTCAGATCGTCCGGCAGGGCGGTCAGCACTTCCGGCGCGCCTTCGGTCACAAGCAGCGTGTGGCCGACGCCCATGCCATAGCCGGTGTCGCTGTCGCCGATCATCACATGGTAGAACAGCGTCATGCCGGGGGCGCAGAGCGTGGCGCAGCCCGGATAGATCATCGGCGGCACATCCATCGAGGTCGGCGCGAAGGTGCAGCCCACGGAATAGCCCGTCGCGCCGTAGCGGTGCTTGCCGTAGCCGCCGGCGTCCAGCCCCTCTGCATGTTCGTCGAAGATCTCGCCCAGCGTGGTCCCGGGGCGGGCGATCTCGGTCATTCGGTCGAGCGTCTCGCGGGCAACGTCGTACATCTTGCGCTGTTCCGGCGCGACGGCGCCAAAGAGGATCGTCCACTCCGTCTTCACGTTGTAGCGGCGGTAGGCGACCGGGTATTCCACCAGGATCTGATCATGCGCTTCGATCCGGCGCGGCTCGGACACGCCACGCCCATAGGTCGCGCGCCGGCCGGAGTTGAAGAGCGGCGCATTGGGCGGCATGTCGGCGCCGTCCTTCAGGATCGAGGTCAGGTAGGCGGCCTTGATCTCGCTATCCAGAACGCCGGGCCGGGCCGCCGCGATCACCGCGTCGAGCGACCGGTCGAGGATCTCGGCCGCCTTGCGG
>JBCDGG010000220.1:0-5672 GCA_038757905.1 Pseudomonadota bacterium
CAGTAGCTCAGGATGGTGGCGACATCACGTTCCACGGCTTTGATCGCGGCGTTGTTTACCTGCATATGCAAGGCGCTTGCGCGGGCTGCCCTTCGTCGACATTGACCCTGAAAATGGGCATCGAAAATCTGCTGCGCCACTACATCCCCGAAGTCACAGAAGTACGTCCCGTTGCCGTCTGATACCTCGGCGGAATACATGGCTCGCTGCTATTGCGGCGCGTCCCAACTCTCGATCAAAGGGCCACCGGAAACGGTGGCCTATTGTCATTGCACGGATTGTCGACGCTGGACCGGTGCGCCCGTCGCTGCCTTCGCAGCATTTGCCAAAACTGCCGTGATGGCGGGCTTGCCGGGCACTGCTAGAAAAGTCGGCGGCGTGCGTCGCTGGAATTGTGCTGCATGTGGATCGCCCCTTGGGGCCGCTTTCGATTACCTGCCCGATCAGATTTACGTGCCCGTCGGTATCATTGATCAAGCAGATAAGCTGAGCCCCGATCTGCACAGCCATCACGCGTCCCGTCTGCCCTGGCTGCATATTCGGGATGATCTGCCTCGGTCAGATGGCACTGCACGCACCGCGCTAAAGGCGACCAAGGCATGAGCGGGCCACTCATCCTTGGCTTTGACACCTCTGGGCCACATTGCGCTGCCTGCTTGACTGAGGGACACGAGATCTTGTGCGCGGTGGGCGAAGACATGGCGCGCGGGCAAGCCGAACGGCTTATGGACTTGTTGCAGGAGGTGCTAAGTGCAAAAGGCAAAACGTGGGCCGATCTGGACGCGTTGGCCGTAGGCACTGGCCCCGGAAATTTCACCGGCATCCGCATTGGCGTTTCTGCGGCACGCGGCTTGGCACTGGGATTGAACATCCCCGCCTATGGGGTGACGGGGTTCGATGCACGCAAGGAATTGACCCCGGACGGCGCGATAATCGCAATCCCTGCCCCACGTGATATGGCCTATGTGAGTGATGCACAGGGCGTACGCCTAATCACTTTGGATGAAGTCACCCAGACCGCGCCCCGCCCCACTCCGGCCGATCTGGCGACAGGCGTCGCGCTGCACGCTGCATGTTTGTGGCCTGCGACACCGAAGCCGCCCGCCCCGTTTTATGTTCGCGCGCCGGACGCCGCACCAGCGCGGGACGCGCCCCCGCGCATTCTCACATGACCCCCAAAGCGCTTGCAGCGTTACATGCCACCGCCTTTTCGACGGACAGGGCGTGGTCGGCAGACGAGTTTCGTGCCCTCCTCGACAGCCCGCATTGCCACCTGAGCGCTGCAACACATGGCTTTGCACTCTGGCGGGCTGTGGCGGGTGAAGCTGAATTGCTGACCATCGCAACCCACCCAGACCATCGTCGACAAGGGATTGCGCGAGCATTGATGCAGGATTGGATGCGCTCCGCGAGCGCATTGGCTGAGACAGCCTTTCTGGAACTCGCCGCAGACAACGCAGGCGCTGCGGCACTTTATGCGCAATTCGGCTTTGAGTGCGTCGCGCAACGGCCAAACTACTACGTCCGACCCGATCATCGCATTGATGCGCTGATCCTTCGAGCGCCCCTGCCCTTCTCTGATTAGAAAAAATCCTCGGGGGGGTCCGGGGGGCAGACAGCCCCCCGGCGCCGCCCCCCGTTCCGGGCCCGATCCGCCGCCGGTCAGACGCCGACGTAAATCTCCGCAATCCGCTCAACCGCTGCCTCCGGGCGCATCTCCTCGCTCTCGCCCGTCCGGCGCGAGGTCACCTCTACAACCCCTGCCTTCAGCCCGCGGGGCCCGACCGTGATCCGCCAGGGCAGCCCCACCAGGTCCATCGTCGCGAACTTTCCGCCCGCGCGCTCCTCCCGGTCGTCGTAGAGCGGCTCCAGACCCCGCGCAGTGAGCGCGGCATAGAGCGCGTCGCAGGCGGCGTCCGCCTCCGCGTCGCCCTGCTTGAGATTGACGATCCCGCAGGGGAACGGGGTCACGCCTTCGGGCCAGATGATGCCGTTATCGTCATGGCTTGCCTCGATGATCGCGCCCAGCAGACGCGAGACGCCGATCCCGTGCGAGCCCATGTGAACGGGCACCCGGTTGCCGTCGTGATCGGTGACGACCGCGCCCATGGGCTCGGAGTACTTCGTGCCGAAATAGAAGATCTGCCCCACCTCGATCCCGCGGGCCGAGCGCTGGCGCGCCTGCGGCACAGCGGCGAACGCGGCAGGGTCGTGGGTTTCGTCGGTTCGGGCATAGAGCGCGGTGAACTCCTCCATCACCGCGCGGCACTGCGCGTGGTCGTCATAGTCGATCTCGCGGGCGCCCAGGCGAATGTCGGTCACGGCGCTATCGTAGAACACCTCCGACTCGCCGGTCTCGGCCAGCACCAGAAACTCGTGCGTGTCGTCGCCGCCGATCGGCCCGCTATCGGCCCGCATCGGGATCGCCTGCAGCCCCATACGCTCGTACGTGCGCAGATAGCTCACCAGATGGCGGTTATAGGCGTGCAGCGCGTCCTCCTTGGTGAGATCGAAGTTGTAGCCGTCCTTCATGTAGAACTCGCGCCCGCGCATCACGCCGAAACGCGGGCGGATCTCGTCGCGGAACTTCCACTGGATATGGTAGAGCGTCAGCGGCAGATCGCGGTAGCTGCCCACATGGGCGCGGAAGATGTCGGTGATCATCTCTTCATTGGTGGGGCCATAGAGCATGTCGCGGTCGTGCCGGTCGCGGATGCGCAGCATCTCGGGGCCATAGGCATCGTAGCGGCCGCTCTCGCGCCACAGCTCGGCCGGCTGCACCGTCGGCATCAGCATCGGACTGTGGCCCGCGCGCACCTGCTCCTCGTGCACGATCTGTTCGATCCGCTTCAGCACCCGGTAGCCCAGCGGCAACCACGAATAGATCCCCGCGGATTGCTGCCGGATCATGCCCGCCCGCAGCATCAACCGGTGCGAGACGATCTGGGCGTCCGAAGGCGTCTCTTTCAGGACAGGCAGAAAATAGCGGCTCAGACGCATCTTGGTCCCCTTGGTAGCGGTCGCTGCCCGGTTACGACGTCGGACGCGCGGGGACAAGCGCGGAGCAGTCCCGCCCCATCGGCGCCGCGACACCGGCCTGTCCGTAGGGGCGTCGCGGCGAAGTGGGTGCGCCTTCGGTCAAGCAGACCGGGGGAGCGGCCGGTCCCCACGCGTCAGGTGCTTGCGGGACGGCCCCGTGTCGGCAGGGCGCTTGCGGGGCGCGCCCGCGCCGGGTGGTTGCTCACCGGCAAGGTGCTTGCCGGCCGGGCGCTTGCGGGGCGGGCGTCACAGCGGTAGGCGCAGCCAGGGCAACATGGGGGAGACCGCACCATGGATTTCGTCGATCTGCGCCACGCCGGGGCCGACCTGCGCGCCGCCGCGCTCGCGCTGAACGCCGAGCACGAGGTGGAGACGGCCCCGCTCGATGCGGGTGGTCTCTCTGCCTTGCTCACGGCCTGCGTAATCGCGCCGGCACACCCCGACGGGCGCGCCTTCCTGCTCGGCCTGGGGCCCGGCCAACCCTATGACAGCGTGAATTATCGTTGGGTCGCCGAACGCTATGCCGATTTCATCTATGTCGACAGGGTGATCGTCGGGCACGACCTCCGGGGCCGCGGCGTCGGCCGCGCGCTCTACGGCGCGGCGTTCGCCCATGAGCGGCGGCACGGCGTGCCCGTGGTGTGCGAGGTGAACTGGGTGCCGCCCAACCCGGGCTCCGATGCCTTCCATGCCGCGCTGGGTTTTGCCGAAGTCGGCCGCGGGGCCCCCGGTCCCGGCAAGGAGGTGCGCTATCTGGCGTGGACGCCGTAGAGACGCCGCACGAGCACATCCCCAGGCCCGCTGCGCTGCGCGGAGCGCCGCACCGTGCCCATAGGCCTTGAAAAACCCCACCGGCCTTGAAAAACAAAGCGCTCTGGGCGACATGGACGTCAAAGGAGCGCACAATGGCCCTGCCCGCCCGGGAGCAAGCGAAGTATTGGTCGGTTGCCGCCGTCGCCGTGTTCGTCACGCTGTGGACATTGGGCGACGTGATCCTGCCGTTCGTCCTGGGGGCGGCGGTGGCGTATTTCTTCGATCCCGTCGCCGATTCCCTGGAACGGCTCGGCCTGCCCCGGATCGCGGCGGTGGCGATCATGACATTCGCCGGTCTGCTGCTGTTCGTCCTGCTGACCCTGCTGATCATCCCGACCATCGTGGGCCAGGCCGCGGATCTCTTCGCGGCGGCGCCGGATTTCGTGCGCCGCATGTACACATCACTCGTCACCCGGTTTCCGGATCTGCAGAACGAGACGAGCACAATCCGCCAGTCGCTGGAGCAGTTGGCCGATCTCGTACAATCCAAAGGCGACGAGCTGCTGCAGGCGGCGCTGGATTCGGTCTCGTCGATCCTGGGGATCGTGACGCTTCTGGTGATCACGCCCGTCGTGTCCTTCTACCTGCTGCTGGATTGGGACCGGCTCGTCGAACGGGTCGACGATTTGCTGCCGCGCGACCATGCCCCGACGATCCGGCGCATCATGTCGGAGATCGACGCCACCCTGGCGGGTTTCATCCGCGGACAGGGGACGGTCTGCCTGATCCTCGGCACCTACTATTCCATCGCGCTCATGCTGGTCGGGCTCGATTTCGGCCTGATCGTGGGGGCCGTGGCCGGGCTTCTGACCTTCATTCCCTATATCGGGGCGCTTGTGGGCGGCGCCCTCGCGCTGGGGATCGCGGTGTTCCAGTTCTGGGGAGACTGGCACTGGATCGCGCTGGTCGCGGTGATCTTCTTCTCGGGCCAGTTCGTCGAAGGCAACGTTCTGACGCCGAAGCTCGTCGGCAGCAGCGTCGGCCTGCATCCGGTGTGGCTGCTCTTTGCGCTGTCCGTGTTCGGCGCGCTCTTCGGCTTTGTCGGCATGCTGGTTGCCGTACCGATCGCCGCCGTGATCGGGGTGATCGTGCGGTTCGTGGTTGCCGAATACATGAGCGGCCGGCTTTATCGCGGCGTGTCACATCCCGACGCGATGCGCGATGTCGGCGAGCAGACGCATGACGCCAGGCCCCTGTCCGAGCTGCGCTCCGAGACCCGGTCCGACCCTCCGTCCGAGCCCGAGCAGGTGTCGGAACCCTTCGCCGAGCCTCGGGCCAAGCCCCGGACCGACTCCCGCGCAAAACCCGGTGAGAGCGCGGCGGAATGAACGACCGTCAATTGGCGTTCGACCTGCCCTTTCGCGCCGCGACGGGGCGCGACGCCTTCTTCGTGGCCGACCCGAACGCCCTTGCCGTGGCCGAGATCGACCGGTGGCGCGACTGGCCCGCGCGCAAGCTGGCGCTCACCGGGCCGAACGGCGCCGGCAAGAGCCACCTTGCGGCGGTATGGGCCGCGGAGGCGGGCGCCGCGATCCTTGCGGCAACGGAGCTGGGCGATAGCTCCGCACCGGCGCGCCACGTGGTTGTCGAAGATGCGGACGCTGTCGCCGGCGATCCGGCAGACGAGGAGCGGCTGCTTCACCTCCACAATGCGGTGCTCGATCAGGGCGGCTGGTTGCTCGTGACCGGGAAAACACCGCCCGCGCGCTGGCCCGTCGGACTGCCCGACCTCGCAAGCCGCCTCGCCGCCACCCCTGTCGCAAAGCTCGGGCCGCCCGATGACGCGCTGCTCGCCGCCGTCCTCGCCAAGCTCTTCGAGG
>JBCDGG010000221.1:0-5603 GCA_038757905.1 Pseudomonadota bacterium
ATGAGGCGCTGCCGGTGCGCATGGCGGACACGCTACTGGCCAACTACATCCGATGTCTGACCTCGGCGGCCAGCTATGCCTATGAGGAGGTGCTGGAGCTTCCCCGCGGCGTCCGCCATGCCCGGACCACGCTGTCGCCGATCTTCTCGGACGGGGCCGACCTGCCGCGCCGGGTGGTGGGGATCGTCGGCGTCTCCACGGACATCACGGACCACAAGCACGACCTGCGCCGCCTGACCGCCGCCAAGGCCCATCTGCGCCGCCAATGCGAGGATGTGGCGACCGCGGCCACCGCGATGGCCCAGCGGATGCGCGGCCCGCTTTCCCTGATCCTTTCGCTCGCCGAAACCTGCAATGGCGCTGAGGCCCGAGCGCCCGACCCTGCCGGCGGCCGCATTGGCCGAGGTCGCGGATCCAGACGCCCGACCGACCCCTTGGCCGCGACCCACACGCTGATCCAGCAAACCGCGCGGGAGGCGATCCAGGCCGTCGACCGGATCGAAACCGCCACCGCACGGCGGTTCGGCCCGCAGGAGCTGCGCGCCGTCGATCTGAGCCATATCGTTCGCGACCGTGTGGCCCTGATCGACCCCGACGGTTTGCTCGCCGTCACCTATCCGCGGCTGTTTCTGCGCACGGATGCGGACCTGATCGAGAACGCGCTCGAACGCGGCTTCGAGATCGTGTCGATGGACGCGGCGAGCTTCGTCCGCCTGACCGTCGATAGCGCGACGGTCGACATGGATCGGTTCCGCATGCGCCTGACCTTCGACGCCAACGCCCTTCCGGCCCGGGCGGCACTGGCGCGGCGCAGCGCAAGCCTGGCGGGGCTGGAGCAGCTGTTGACGAGCCATGGCGGATCGATGGCCACGCCGCCGGGCGGCGCACCGGGCGAGACGATTTTGGAGCTTTCTCTGCCCGGCCGGGTCGACTTCACCGGCCTGGTACCGAGCCTCGTGCCGAGCGCCAAGTCGAGTCCGTTATCGGGTGCCGTGTCGAGCGGCCGTTCAAGGCGCGCATGGACACCAGCCGACCGCGACGCGCCCGTCGACGGCCCTGCCCCACTGCCCGCAATCGCCAGCGCGGCAGCCGGACGGTCGGCCCGCGACCACCGTCACCTCTGACAGGGCCGCGCCCGGCGTCTGCCCGGCGCAGCGAAGCCGGTTGCCCGTCACACCGCGCCGGTGAATGCGCGTAGGATCAGGCTGGCACGCCGGCGAAACTCGCTTTCATCGAGCGCCCCGTCCGCCACCCGCTGCGGCACGGCAACCGCCCGGCTGAGGGTAACTGAACTCCGCCACCCGGCCAGCAAGGCGGGGCGGACAGGACCGGGAATGCGGACACCGCGCACCCCGCGAAGCCGGTCGAGCCCGTCCCGCGCCAACGCCTGAACCGCCTCGGGGCGTCCGTCGGGAAGGGGCCGCAAACCGCGCTCCTCTAGGGCCGGGATCGCCCGCAGATAGCGCGCAAGGCCCGCCCCCCAGCCAAAGGCGCGCACCGGGCGTTCCAAGGCCGGGTCGGCGCCGAGCGCCGCCGCCGCGGCCCACATCAGCCCCGCGCCCGTGGCCTCCAGGAAGGCATCGAGCCGCGCCGCATCGTCGAGCCCGCGGTGTTCGGCAAGCGCAGCATGCGCCCCGATCACCTCGTCCAGAGGCTGCAGCGGCAACGGGCACGTGCGCGCCACCTCGCAGAGCGGCGCCACCACCTCGTGCGCCCGGGGCGGGGCGCCGCTGCCGATCTCCTCCAGGATGTCGCGCCACCATTGCAGGCGCATCTCACCGATCAGCGGTTCCTGCGACACCCAGGGCGCGCGCGCCACCTCGATGTTGAACGCGTAGATGGGAAACAGAACCGCGCGCGCCGCAACCGGCGCCGCCATGGTCGCAAGAAACCTGTCGGGATCGCCGCGCTCCACAATGCCCGCACAGGCGGCGACGCTCATCGGGCGCCCACCCGGGGACGCGGCGGCCGCCGGCTCACGCCTTCAAAGCCGGCAGCGCCGTCGCATCGGTCCCGCCATCGCGCAGAAGTTTCCAGCGGATCGCATCGGTCAACGCCTCGAAGCTCGCATCCACGATATTCGCCGACACGCCGACGGTCTGCCACCGGCGGCCCTGCGCGTCCTCGCTGTCGATGATCACCCGCGTGACGGCGTCGGTGCCGCCATCGGTGATGCGCACCTTGAAATCCACGAGGCGAATATCCTCGATCAGCGGCTGATACGGCCCGAGATCCTTGGCCAGCGCGCGCGCCAGGGCGTTCACCGGGCCACGATCCTCCCCCCGCTCATCCATCGATTCAGACACCGACAGCTTCTTTTCGCCGCCGATCTTCACGACAACCACCGCCTCGGACAGGCTCACCATTTCGTCGTACTTGTTCTTTCTGCGCTCCACCGTGACGCGGTACCGCTTGACCTCGAAGAACTCCGGCATGATGCCAAGGGCACGGCGGGCCAGCAGCTCGAAACTGGCCTGCGCCGTGTCATAGGCATAGCCCTGGGCCTCCCGCTCCTTGACCCGCTCCAGAAGCTGCGACAGCGCCGGATCGCCCCGTTCGACGGCGATGCCCGCCTCGGCAAGCCGGCGTCGGAGGTTCGATTGCCCCGCCTGGTTCGACATCGGCACGACGCGCTCGTTGCCCACCGCCTCGGGCGGCACATGCTCGTAGGTCGCGGGGTCCTTCAGCACGGCCGAGGCATGGATCCCCGCCTTATGAGCAAAGGCCGACGCGCCCACATAGGCGGCCGCGCGGCCGGGCACCCGGTTCAGGATATCGTCGAGCCGGCGCGAAGTTCGCGTGAGATCGGCCAAAGCGGTCAGCGACACCCCGGTCTCGAACCGGCTGACATAGGGCTCCTTCAGCAGCAGCGTCGGGATCAGCGCGGTGAGGTTGGCATTGCCGCAGCGCTCGCCCAGCCCGTTGAGCGTGCCCTGGATCTGCCGCGCACCGGCCAGCACCGCGGCCAGGGATCCCGCAACGGCCGTCTCGGTGTCGTTGTGGGTGTGGATGCCGAGGCGCGCGCCCGGCACCCCGGATTCGATCGCGGCGCGCACCGCGGCGGCGATCTCCCCCGGCAGACGGCCGCCATTGGTGTCGCACAGCACAATCCAGCGCGCCCCCGCATCCAGCGCCGCCTGCAGACAGGCGAGCGCATAGGCCGGATCGGCGGCGTAGCCGTCGAAGAAATGCTCGGCGTCGAACACCGCCTCCCGCCCGTGCCCAACGAGATGCGCGACCGACGCCGAGATCACCTCGAGGTTCTCGTCGCGCGAGATCCCAAGCGCCCGCTCCACGTGGTAGGGATGCGTCTTGCCCACCAGGCACACCGTAGCCGTGCCGGCGTTCACCACCCCCGCCAGCGTGTCGTCATTCGCCGCCGAACGGCCCGCGCGCTTGGTCATGCCGAAGGCCGCCAGCCGCGCCCCGCCCAACTCCGGCGGCGCGTCGAAAAAGGCCGTATCCACCGGGTTTGCCCCAGGCCAGCCGCCTTCGACGTAATCCACCCCCAAACGGTCGAGCATCGCCGCGATCTCGCGCTTCTCTTCGAGGCTGAACGCGACGCCCTGGGTCTGCTGCCCGTCGCGCAGCGTGGTGTCGTAGAGCCAGAGCCGCTCCCGCATGCCATCGGTGGCCGCCATCACGCCCGCGCTCCTTCACATTGCTCCAAACATCCTCGGGGGGGCTCGCGGACCGCGAGCGGGGGGCAGACAGCCCCACTGCCCCCGGACCCTCCGGCGCCGCGGCACGTCATAGCTGCGCCTCGCGGTTGCGCCCGATGGTCTGCAGCGCGTCTGCGTCGAAATCCGGCCCCGGCACAAGCTCTATCCCGGATTTGGACATCCGCACCTCGATCCCGGCCTGGGTCAGCTCCGCCTTCAGGCGATCCACCTCCGAGAAGTCCTTCGACAGTTTCGCCGCGTCGCGGGCACGCTCCAGCCATTGCGCCATCTCGTGCAGCGCTGCCTGATCGGCCTCGGAGGCAGGCCCAGCCTCCTCCCATCCCGCCATCTCCCCGGTCAGTAAACCGAGCAACCGAGCCGAGGCGAGCAGATCGGGCGTTGCGCCGGCGGCGGCCAGCTTATGCAGCTCCGCGATGGCCCCGGGCGTGTTCAGATCGTCCGCAAGCGCCGCGAGGACGCTTTCATGAACGTTTCCAGGGGCCTGGCCGCGGGTGAGCGCCCACCACTTGCGCAGCGTCCCTTCAGCCGCGCGCGCGCGCTCCGCCGTCCAGTCCATCGGCTTGCGATAATGGGTGCCGAGCATCACCAGGCGGATCACCTCGCCCGGTACGCCCTTGTCCAGCAGATCGCGCACGGTGAAGAAGTTGCCGAGCGACTTCGACATCTTCTTGCCCTCGACCTGCAGCATCTCGTTATGCATCCAGATCCGGGCGAACCCGCCATCGGGATGGGCGCAGGCCGATTGGGCAAGCTCGTTCTCGTGGTGGGGGAACATCAGATCGTTGCCCCCGCCATGGATATCGAAGGTCTCGCCCAGAAGCGCGTCCGCCATGGCCGAGCATTCGATATGCCAGCCCGGGCGCCCGCGGCCCACCCGCACGCCATCGACCATCGGCCCCTCCCAGCCCGGCTGGTCGGGATCGGACGGTTTCCACAGCACAAAGTCCATCGGATCGCGCTTGTATGGGGCCACCTCGACACGCGCGCCGGCGATCATATCGTCGACCGACCGGCCCGAGAGCCGGCCATAGCCGTCGTGGCTCGCCACCGAGAACAGCACATGGCCCTCGGCCGCATAGGCATGGCCGCGTTCGGCCAGTGTCTCGATCATGGCCACCATCTGCGGAATGTAGGCCGTGGCGTGCGGGTCGTCGTCCGGCGGGGCCACGCCGACGGCGGCCATATCCTCCAGATACCAGCGCTCGGTTTCCGCGGTGAGCGCGCCGATCTCCACGCCGCGTTCGGCGGCCCGCGCGATGATCTTGTCTTCGACATCGGTGATGTTGCGCACATAGCGCACATTGCCGGCGCCATAAGCGTGGCGAAGCAGCCGAACGAGCGTATCGAACACGATCGCCGGTCGCGCATTGCCGAGATGCGCGCGGTCATACACCGTCGGCCCGCAGACATAGAGAGAGACCTGCCCGGGGATGACGGGGACGAGCGCCTCCTTGCGGCGCGTCATCGTGTTGTAGAGCTGGACATCGGCCATGGGGCCCTCCCTCGCACGCGGCGGCGGTTGGGTCCGGGATATCGGGAAAGAAGAACCGCCGCCTGACGCTGTCAGCCGGTAATGCAGATGCCGGGCGTGGTTGCAACCTGGTTCATGGGCGCGTCGGTACACCGAAACCGCGCCGCCGCCAAGACCTTATCCCAGGCCCCGGGGCAATCCGCGTGCAAGGGCCTGCCGCCCCAAGCCGCCCGGGCCGAGACGCGGTGCCCCGTAGCGCGGTGCCCCGTAGCGCAGGGGCCCGTCGCGCGATGGCCCGTTGCGCAAGGGCCCGTCTCACAATGGCCCGTCACGCAAGGGCCCGTCACGCAAGGGCCCGTCACGCAAGGGCCCGTCACGCAAGGGCCCGTCACGCAAGGGCCCGTCACGCAAGGGATTGACAGTTCCCTGCCCGGAACCGTGTTGTCACC
>JBCDGG010000222.1:0-5490 GCA_038757905.1 Pseudomonadota bacterium
GATGCGCGGCCCGCCACGGCCGTGGTGTTCAGCCCCTGGGTGGATCTGGCCATGGGCAGCGCGAGCCTTCAGACGAATGCTGCCGCCGATCCGGTGCTGCCGGTGTCGCGGCTGCGCGACGTCGTCGGCTATGTCACGGGAGACGGGCCCGGGGCCCTCGCCCCGAACGATCCCAGGATCTCCCCGGTCTATGCGGCGTTCGATGCCCCGCCACCCGTGCTCATCCAGGTGGGTACGACGGAGATCCTGCGAGACGACGCGATGCGGCTCGCGGCCCGCTTGCGGCAGGGGGGCGGCCGGGTGGATCTCAGCCAATGGCCCGAGGCACCACACCTTCTGCAGATGTTCGACGGATATCTGCCGGAAGCGCGCGACGCGCTGACGGAGGTGGCCCGGTTCATCGTCGCCACGCGCGACGCCCGGGCCACCGCCGTTCCAGGTGAGCGCGTGCAGGGAGAGGCCAGCCGAACCTGACCTCTACCGCAGGCGGCGTCCGGGTGGGCATGCCCAGGGAGCGCGATCCACGCTGTGAGGTTAGGCCCAGAAGCGCCGGTCGCACGCCGCACCCGGGAGCGCGCGCTCCTCTAGGCGCGTGCGGCCGAGATCATCTCCTGCGCGACGTCGCTCCAACTGCGCAGCCGCGTCTCCGCGATCCGGGCCTCCAGCATCGCGCGGTGCTCGGGCGCTTCGATCAGCTTGCGGCATGCGGCTTCGATCGAGGCGATCGACAGCGGATCGCAATACTCCACCAGATCGCCGCCCACCTCCGGCATGGACGAGACGTTGGACACCACGCCGGTCTTGCCGTAGCTCAGGCTCTCGCCGATCGGCAGGCCCCAGCCCTCCTTGTAGCTCGTGCAGATGGTGAAGGCGCATTTGCGGTAGAGGTAGTCAAGCTCCTCGTCAGAGGGGCCGTGCAGGATCTCGCACCAGCCAAAGAGGTAGCCGGTGCGTTCCATCACCCGGTCGAAATCCGCGTTGAGCCAGCCCGGGCGTCCGGCGAAGACCAGGCGTGGCAGATGGGGCAGATCGCTGTCGATCATGCGCAGCCAGGCCTGCGTGATCGACCACAGGTTCTTCCGGGCCTCCATCGTGCCGACGCACAGCACGAAGGGGCGCTTGATCAGCGCGCGCACGTTCTCATGCACGAAGAACCCTTCGTAGAGCCCGCTATACGCGTCGCGGTCGACGGCCTTGAGGCTTTCGGGCAGCTCGGTCTCCGCCTTCACGATGGGGATCCCCGCCTGCGCCAGGGGGACGACGCCGACGGGGCGGTCGGCGCCATAGGTGTCGAGAAACGCACGCAGGTCCACCGCGGTCGCTTCGGAGTTGGCGAGATAGACGTCGACGTAGTCGAGCGTGCCCTTCAGCCAGTTGTAGAACTTCAGCCCCTGCTGGCCGACGACGAATTCCGGCGTCACCACGGGGATCAGATCGTGGATCAGGGAGTAGACCTTGATGCCGCTGTCATGGGCGCGCTTGTGGAAGGTGGCTGCCAGCTTTTCGCCCCAGGAGGCGTCGAGCAGCAGAAGCCTGTCCTCGGCGGTGGCGACGGTGAAGAAATCGTCGAAGCGCTGGGCGGCTTTCTGCGCCCAGGACTCCGCGATAACGGCGGAGTTCTGCCAGGCTTCGATGGTCGTATGGCGTTTCTCGAAATGGCGCGCGTTGCCGAACGCGGCGTTCAGATCCCGCACCCGGGTGTGGAACTTCAGTTTCAGGGGCTTCTTGGCGTAGCGCTCGACGGAGGGCCGGCGCCCGAACCCGGCGGGCACCACGCCGAGCGCGGCGGCCAGCTTCACCGGCGACGAGATCGTGCCCTCCTGCAACGCGGAAAACGGCAAGCAACAATAGGAGCCGCCCCGCGAGTCCACGAAGGCGAGCAGCACGTTGTCGCCGCCGAGCTGCTTGGCGGCTTCTTCGATCACCATGACCGTGACGCGCTGAATGCCGGACAGCCTGTGGGCATGGGTCAGGTAGAACCGAAGATCGGTCACGTCGAAAAAGAGTTTGCTCATAGAAAGGCTCCCAATCCCCGCCACGCGGGGGTATTGACGGCCCTCACCGGCATTGGCAAGCCGGTTCCCGCCCGGCGGCGACCGCGCGATCCCGCGCGTGTCCGACCGGTCTGCCCAAGGAACGGCCCGCATGACGGATGACGGATTCTACCATGACTTCGAGGCGGCGTTTCGCGGCAGCCGGGAAGAGATCCGGATCCGGCTGAAGGCCTATGCCCCCTATCTTCAGCCGCTGCGCGCGGCGTCCGGCGTGCCCCGCGCGGCGCTGGATCTGGGATGCGGCCGGGGGGAGTGGCTGGAGCTTGCCCGCGACATGGGGTTTGAGCCGCGCGGCGTCGACCTCGACGCCGAGATGCTGGAGGATGCGCGCGCGCTGGGCCTCGACGTTGCGCATATGGGCGCGCTGGAGGCGTTGGAGGCGTGCCCCTCGGGGTCGCTCGCCTTCGTGACGGCGTTCCACCTGATCGAGCATCTTCCGTTCGACGATCTGCTGAGGCTCGTCGACGAGGTTCGGCGGGTGCTCGCCCCCGGTGGCCTGATGATCCTGGAGACGCCGAACCCCGAGAATATCGATGTGGCCACGGTCACCTTTCACAACGATCCCACCCACACCGCGCCGATGCCGCCCAACGTGCTGCGGTTTCTGGCGGAGCGGGCGGGGTTCGCTCAGGTCTGCCTGCGCCGCCTGAACGAGCGGCCGCTCAAGGCGGGCGGCGCGATCGGGCTGGAGGATGTCTTTACCGAGGTCTCGCCCGACTTCTCCGTTGTCGCTCAGACCGATGGCCCGGAGCCGCTGCGCGCGGCCCTGGCGCCGCTGCTATTCCAAAGACAGGGCTTGCTGCGGGAAGGGCTGGCGCGCCGGTTCGAGTCGCGACTTGCCGAGCGGTCTCAGGTGAGCGATCTCGCGCTGGCGCTCCAGTCCGAACTGCATCACGTGCGCAACGCCCATGCAGCCCTGCTGTCCGAGCACCGGGCCCTGGCGGCGCGCGTGCACGACGCGCTGGATGTGCCCGAGCCTGTGCCGTTTGCCGAACGGGCGTTGCAGTGGCGGGAGGCGCTGGGCGCCCGGGCCCGGGCTTTGCTCCCCGCGCCGCGCCGTGCGCCCGCGCTGCCGCCGCCGCTGCCGCGTGCCGCCCCTGGAACCGCAGCGGCGGCGCCTCGTGTAACGGCGCCATCACCGCCGGTGCGGGACCGGCAGCGGCCGCGCCCGGCGCTCACGGCGCTGCCCGAGGCCTTCACCTGGCAGATGGAGGGGCCGTTCGACAGCTCCTACAGCCTGGCCATCGTCAACCGGGCCCTGGCGCGCGCTTTGGATGGGCGGGGCGCGGCTGTGCGCCTCGTTTCGGCCGAGGGGCCGGGCCCGTTCGAGCCCGATGCCGCGGTCCTCGATGCAAATCCCGACCTGCGCACCCTGTGGGAGCGGGAGGGCGCGGCCGATGTCGTCAGCCGGAACATGTACCCGCCGCGGGTGTCCGATCTCGAAACTTCGTTCGCGGGGCTGCACAGCTACGCATGGGAAGAGACCGGCCTGCCCGAGGCCTATGCCACCGCCTTCAACGCGCATCTGCGGTTCCTGACCGTTCCGTCGGAGCACGTGCGCAAGGTCATGCTCGACAACGGGGTGGCGCTGCCCATCTCCGTCGTCGGCAACGGGATCGATCATCTGCAGGAGGCCGACGCCGAGCCGTTGCCGGAGGGGGTGTTGCCCGATGCCGTTCAGGCCGGCAAGGCGCGCCTCTTCGTGCATGTCTCGTCGTGCTTTCCCCGCAAGGGAGCCGACGTGCTGCTCGCTGCCTGGGCTGAGGCGTTCACGGCGGCGGACGATGTCGTGCTTCTGATCAAGACCTTCGACAATCCGCACAACGACATCCGCGGTCGCTTGCGCGTGCTGGAGGGGGCGTGCCCCGATCTTGCGCCCGTGCGCGTGGTCTCGGGCGACTGGACGGCGGGCCAAATGCGCAGCCTCTACCAGGCGGCGGATGCAGCGGTGTTTCCCAGTCGGGCGGAGGGCTTCGGCCTTCCCATCGCGGAGGCCCTGCTGGAAGGCTGCCCCGTGCTGACCACCGGGTGGTCCGGTCCGAAGGCGTTCCACGGCTGCCCGATGGTGACGTTTCTCGACTATCGGATGGGACCGGCCAGCAGCCACCTTGGGGCTGAGGCCTCGCTCTGGGCGGAGCCGGACAAAGACGATCTGGTCAGGCGCCTGCGGGACATGCGCGCCGCAGATCCCCCGGCGGAGGAGACGGTTCAGGCCGCGCGCGACTGGCTCACGGCGCGGTTTTCGTGGCAGGACGTGGCCTCGCGCAGCGTCGCCGCCGTGCGCAGGGCCGCCGAGACCGAGATCCGCTGGCCGCGGGTGGGGTGGGTGACCACCTATAACTCCCGCTGCGGTATCGCCACCTATTCGGAGCATCTGATCCGGTATATCGGGGCGCCGATCCACGTGCTGGCGCCGCTGGGCGCGGCAACGGTCCGCCCGGACGACGCTGTGGGCCTGCCCCTCACGCGCTGCTGGACCGACGATGCGCGCGATCCGCTGTTGCGCCTCTTCGATACGATCGAGCGGCTGGATCTGGAGCTGGTCGTGCTGCAGTTCAACTACGCGTTCTACGACTTCGAGAGCTTGGCGCGGTTGATCCACCGATTGTGCGACAGCGGGCGGCAGGTGGTATTGACGATGCATGGGACGGACGATGCCAAGGCGCCGAAGGACCGTCAGATCGGCGACATTCGCGATGCGTTGGCCCGCTGCGCGCGCGTGCTGGTGCACAAGGTGGCCGATCTCGACCGGCTGAAGGCCCTCGGGCTCGAAGACAACGTTACCTTCTTTCCCCATGGCCTGTTGCCGGGGCCGGATGCGCCGGCCGTGGTGAGGCCGCTGCGCGAGGGCGGGCGCCCCATCTGGATCGGCAGCTACGGGTTTCTTCTGGCGAACAAGGGCTTGCCCGAGTTGATCCAGGCAATTGGGCTGCTGCGTGCGCGAAAGCTTGATGTGCGTCTGCGGATGTTCAACGCGGAGTACCCCAAGGAGGAATCGCGCCTGCTGCGCGAGAGATGCGCCAAGCTCATTCTGGATCGGGAGCTTGCGCCGTTCGTGACGCTGGACACGCGCTTTCGCCCCGATGGCAAGGTCCTGTCGGATCTGTCGGCCTGCGATCTTGTTGTGTTTCCTTATCAGCACAGTGCCGAATCGGCGAGCGGAGCGGTGCGCTACGGGCTCGCCGCTGGGCGGCCCGTCGCGGTCACGCCGCTTCCGATCTTTTCCGAAGTCGCCGACGTCACCCTGGCGCTGCCCGGCCTCAGCGCCGAGGACATGGCGGATGGTCTGGCGGGGATCCTGGCGCAGATGATCGGCGGGGTGGACTTCGCGCCGATGCTGGCCCGGGCGCGTCGGCATTGCGCCGCCTCGTCCTACGCGCGTCTCGGGCCGCGGCTGCACGACATGCTGATGGGATTGTCGCTGAACCGCGACGCC
>JBCDGG010000223.1:0-5245 GCA_038757905.1 Pseudomonadota bacterium
ATCAGCGGATCCTCATATCGGAGGGGTTGAACACCATCTCGATCTCCTGCCATTGCGCGTATTTCTCGCTCGGAAGATCGTAGCCCCCGCGCTGACAGCGCAGGATCGCCCGGCGCGCGGAATCGTACGCGGCGCGCATCGCGGTTTCCGAACCGCCGCTTGCCGAAAGCATCCGCACCTCGTTGTTGGCGACCTGCCCCTCGGGCGTCATCGAAACGCCGACGATGACGGTTACATTCGCCGCCTCCGATCCGACATCCACCACCCAGCATTCCTGAACCGCAAGCCGCAGGGCGTCGCGCTCTCCGGGCGTCATCGGCGGGCCCGGATCGCCCGTGGCCGCGCCGCCCCCGGCAAGCGCATCGGCCAGAGCGTCGGCCACGGCGGCATCGAGCGCCGTATCGGGAGCGGGTGCGTCCTCCTCCGGGATAGCGGTCACGCGCTCCGGTTCCGGCTCCGGCACAGGCTCGGGTTCCGGCTCGGAGACGGGGACCGGGCGTGACGGGCGCGTCCGGGGGCGCTGGCTGGCAACCGGCGCCAGCGCAATCTGCTCGGCACCACCGGTTTCTGTCGCTTCCGTCACGATCCGGGTCGTGGCCTCCTCGGGCGCTGTCGGCTCGACCACCTCGGTCGGCGACGCCGCATCGTCCTCGGACGGCACGGGTTCGGCCGCCTCCACAATCTCCGGCGCAACGGCCACGTTCGGGTTGGGCCGGTCCGCCGGGCGCGGCGCGACGCGGGGCGCGGGTGTCGGCGTGTCGCCGGGTTCGGCCGCCAGTTCTTGCGCCTCCGTGGGGGTCGGGGTCGGGACGACGGGCTCCGGCGTCGTGCTCGCCTCCGGCTCGGACGCGGCCTGCGCCTCCGGTTCGGGCTGCGGCGGCACGTCCGGCTCCAGCTCCGGCTGCGGCGCCACTTCGGCCTCTGGCAAGGCTTCGGGCAGCGCCGTGTCGCCGGGCGAGGGCGCGCCGCTTCCGGTTTCTTCGACGAGGGCCGCGAACTCGGCCCCGGAAATGAGCGACACCTCGGTCACCTCAATCGCCTCGTCGAAGTCGCTCGAGAACCAGCCCGCCGCCAACGCCCAGACCGCCAATGCGCCATGGGCCGCGGCCGAGATCTTGAGAGCCGAGCGCAGCTCCATGGGGTCACCCGTCGCGTCCGTCGAGCGTCGGGCCGCCGCTGTCGGTCACCAATCCGATGTCGGAGAAGCCCCCGGCGTTCAGGGCCCCCATGACCTGCATTACCCGCTCATAGGCGATCGCCCCGTCGGCGCGCAGAAAGACCTTGTCGTCCGCGCGCTCGGCCGCAACCGCCCGCAGGCGCGGGATCAGCTCATCGGCGGCGATCTCTGTCGTCATGATCGCCACCCCGCCCTCGGCGGTCAGCGTCACGGTCAGCGGCTCCTCCGTCTCGGTCGGCAGCGCCTCGGCCGCGGTCCGCGGCAACTCCACCGGGACGCCCACGGTCATCAGCGGCGCCGCCACCATGAAGATGATCAACAGCACCAGCATCACATCGACGAACGGCGTGACGTTAATCTCGGACATCGGCTGCGCCCGGCGCCGACGGCGGCGCCGGCTGCCGCCGCTCTCCTGCTTGATAACGCTCGCGGACACGGATCAGGCGTCCAACTGACGCGACAGGATGGTCGAAAACTCGTCGGCGAAGGCCTCATAGCCGGCCACGATCCTGTCGCTGTCCGAACTCAGCTTGTTGTAGAAGATCACCGCCGGGATCGCCGCCAGCAAACCCAGACCCGTGGCCAGAAGCGCCTCCGCGATCCCGGGCGCCACAACCGCAAGGTTGGTGTTCTGGGCGATGGCGATCTGCTCGAACGAGTGCTTGATGCCCCAGACCGTTCCGAAGAGCCCTACGAAGGGTGCGGTGGAGCCGACCGTGGCCAAAAAGCCCAAACCGCCCGAAAGGCTCTCGGACTCGCGCGCGATCGCCACGTCCATCGCCCGTTCGATCCGGGCCTGCGCCCCCGGGATCAGCGCGCCATCCTCCCTGTGGGACCGGCGCCATTCCGTCATCCCCGCCGAAAACACACGCTCGGCGGCGCATTTCGGGTTGTCGGCGATCTGGTCGTAAAGCTCGTCCAGCGGCTCGCCGGACCAGAACGCCCGATCAAACTCGGCCGCCGCGCGGCGCGCGGCGCGGTAGTTCACCATCTTCTGAATGATGATCGCCCAACCCCAGATCGAGGCGGCCACGAGCATGAACATGACGACTTGAACGGTGAGTGTAGCGCGGGCGAAGAGCGCCCACATGGAGAAATCGATCTCCGCAGCCTGCGCGGCGAGTGGTTCCATGGGCCTGACTTTCCTGCTCTGATCCCGCATCTGACGGCGGGCATTTGCGCGCGACCTTAACGGTTTTGAAGGGCAATTTCCAACACGAACCTGCGTGAGCGGAGCCTTGCCGACGATATTTTACGCTTTCGGGGCGGCCAATCGCTCTCTCAGGGGGCGCGGCAGGCGGGCCGGGCGACCCTCCAGCGTCATCGCGACGACCGTGACCGTCGCGGCAAAGAGCACGGCACCGCCCGGCCCTAGCACCTCCTGCGCCATGACGAACCGCGCACCGCGCACCTCACTCAGGGCGGTCTGCACGGTCAGCTGATCGTCAAGCCGCGCCGGCGCCCGGAAATCCGCTTCGATATGGCGGACGGCAAAGACAAGGCCCGCCTCCCGCAAGGCGTTCTGGTCGACGCCCATCTCCCGCACCCAGGCCGACCGGCCGCGCTCGATAAACTTCAGGAAGTTGGCGTGATAGACGATCCCGCCCATGTCGGTGTCCTCGTAGTAGACGGTGACGGGGAGGGTGTGCATGGTGTTGACGTAACGGCGCCCTTTGCGGGGCGCAACCGGATTGCAGCGCGTGTGTAAGGAGATGAGTGACGATGGCCGACAAAACCAAGGAGCTTGAGAAGAAGGTCGCCCAACTCGCCAAAACGGTCGCCGTCCTGGAAGGCAAGTGCAAGACCTACGAGCAGAAGATCAAGGTCCTGGCCGACAACACACTCGACGCAAAGGCCCTGGACAAGTTCATCGACGTCCATGTCAGCACCGCTCAGCAGACGACGATGAAGCAGATGAACGACGACCGGAAGCGTCACGAAGAGCTGGTCAAACAGCAGGGCAAGAAGAACGAGGACGAGGCGAAAGCCGAGATCGACAAGCAGTTGCGCGAGGCTAGGAAGTTCAACGAGCTTGAAACCAAAAAGGCCCTCACCGCGCATTACCGCAGCGTGGTCGAAGGCCGGTTGGCGCGGCTGGAAGCGAAGATGGCGACCGATATCGCCTCATCGGCGCAGCGCATGAACAAGGACATTCTGAAGCAAGCGGACGACAACGTGAGGAAAGCCCTCACGGATCAGTTTCGATCTCAGATCGAGGGGCGTCTGAAAGCGCTCGAAGACAAGGTCAACAAGCGCTAGGGTCAACGAGCGCTAGGGTCAACGAGCGCTAGACGCCGCTGCCCCACCCGTCGCAGATCGCGTCGGACCATCCCAGGGTGCGGCGCGTGCCGTCCGTGATCACCGGGCGTTTCATCAGCGGGGGATGCGCGGCCAGAAGCGCGGCCGGATCGCTGCCCCGCTCGTCGTCGCTCAGCCCCCGCCATGTGGTCGACTTGCGGTTGACGAGCGCGTCACCGAACACGTCCAGAAACGCCGCGATCTCGGCCCCCGCCAGGGGCTGCGCCCGCACATCGTGCAGCGCAACGGCATGGCCCGCCGCTTCGAGGGCCTTGCGGGCTTTTCTGCAGGTGTCACAGGTCGGAATGCCGTAGAGCGTCAGCGCTGTCATGGCGGGGTGCTACCCCGGGGGGCGCCCCCTGCGCAAGGCAGCTTCGGCAAGACTCGCCCGGGCCGCGCTAGGCCACGCCGAGCTTTTTGAGGACGGCAGCGGCGCCCCGCTCGGCGGCGGGTGCCCAGTTGGACTTGCCGGTGACGAGAGGCCTCGGGCCGAATCCGCCCGGCGAGACGGACAGCGAAACGGCCAGCCCCGTCTCGTACTTGGCCACCGGCTTGCCCGTGCGGCGGGGGACGATCCGCAGCGCGGCCTCGACATAGGCCATGAACCGCAACGCATACTCCTTGTGCATCACATCCTCTGTCGACCCCGTCAGTCGCACCTTCGGCCCCCCCGTCGCCAGCCGCGTCTGCCCGGTATAGCTGATCGCGCGCGCGCGCTTGTGGGCCACGCGCAGGAACAGGGTGCCGCGCTTCTCCTCGGCCGTCAGAGCGAAACCGCCCATCATATCTCCAAGGATCCGCGCCGCCTCTCCCCGGTAGGACTTGAGCGCGAAATCCGGCTCGATCGTGCCCTTGCGCTGGACATGGACATCGCCGCGAAACCGGCAGGTGATCTCGACCGAGAACGCGTCCGTGGCAAACGCCACCTTGCGGGCGGTCGACCCGCCGATGGAGAGGTCGAGCACCGGATAGAGGATGCGGACCGCCTTCACCGCCGTGCCGCTCGCCGGTTTGACCCGGGGCGCCCTGTCCCACGCCGGCACATCGGCGGGCGGCAGGATCACCGGGAACCCGGCCGGGATCTGCCGGCAGGAGGGGCCGAAGGTCCGCCGGTTCTCCTCCCACACCCGGTTGCCGTAGCCAACGAGGCCGTAATGCGACTTGGCGACGGAGCGGATGGTTTCGCCGGACTTGATGATATGCGTGTGCCCGGCCACGCGCCGTACTTTGTAGACGGCTGTCGCGCGCACCTCGGGCGGCCGCCCGCCACGCGCCCTCAGCTCGGTCTCCACCTCATAGTTGCGATAGGTGCCGCGCACCCGGGCCAGGGCGGTGGAGATGGTGCGCTGCAGAAGAGTGCGGATTTCGGGCGTGACGTCCTTCGGCCAGCCGGGCGCCTTGGCGCCCGCCGCGCCGCTGTCGTCGTCGCTGACTGCGGCGGCGGCCAGACGCTGGGCCTCCTGCCGCACATCGTCGGCCCGAACGGCGCGGGTCAGCAGGGCGGACAACTCCGCCGAGGCCGTCTCCTCCTGCCGCGCCTGCATCGTGTCCAAGGCGTCCGCCACGGGCCCTCCCTTCCCTTTGGCGGCATCTCAGACGGCCCGCCCCCCGGATGTCCAGCCCCCTGGGGAACAGAGCGCGCGCCCGGGTCGCTCGCGTGACAGCGGACGCAGGAGTTGCGCCGCGCCGTGGGGCCGCCCCGTCCCGGTAGGCGCACAAGCCGCGCCATCGCCGGGCCGCGGAGGCGGTGATCCGACTGGGGGAGCGGGG
>JBCDGG010000224.1:0-5121 GCA_038757905.1 Pseudomonadota bacterium
CGGTGTCGAAGCGGCGCTGCGCCTTTGCGAAAGCGCCGACGTGTTCGTGCAGAATTTCCGCCCCGGCGTGGCCGAGCGGATCGGCCTCGGAGAGGACGCAGTAAGAGCCACGCGCCCGGATATCATCTACACCTCGATCGCGGGCTTCGGGTTCGAGGGGGATTGGGCCCGCAAGCCGGTCTATGACCCGCTTATCCAGGCGCTCTCGGGGCTGGCCAGCGTTCAGGGCGGCGCGGACGGCGCGCGCCCGAGGCTGGTCCGCACGATCCTGCCTGACAAGATGACGGCGATCCAGACCGCGCAGGCGATCACGGCTGCGCTCCTGGCCCGCGCACGGACGGGCGAGGGCATCCATGTGCAGGTGTCCATGCTCGACACGGTGCTGGCGTTCCTGTGGAGCTCCGACATGGCCGGGTATACCTTCGTCGGAGACGAGATCGCGCCGGCCAGGGGCGCAGAGGCGCAGAGCTTCGTCGAGTTGATCTACCAGACGGCCGACGGATGGATGGCGGTCTCGGCGCATACCGACCGGACATGGACCGGCCTGTCGGCGGCGGTCGGACGACCGGACTGGCTGGAGGATCCGCGTTTTGCGACGGTCGCGGCCCGGGAGGAGAACAAGACCGCGCGCCTTGAACTGACCCAGGAGGCGCTGCTTACCGACACCACCGACAACTGGATGACGCGGCTTGGTGCCCATGACGTCCCCTGCGCACCGGTGATGCGGCGCGATCAGGTGTACCGCCACCCGCAGGTTCAGGCCAACGGTGCGGTGGTCGAACTGGAGCACCCCCAGGCGGGCCGCATACGCCAGGCCCGGACACCGGCCCGTTTCTCAAACACGCCAACGGCCGCCGGGACGCCCGCCCGGCGGCTGGGCGAGGACACGCGCGCCGTCCTGGCCGACGCGGGTTTTGGCAGCGATGCCATTGCCAAGATGATCGCCGATGGTGTGGCGACCGATACGCAGGACCCCGTTTCATGATCGATCTCTACTTCGCCCCGACGCCCAATGGCTGGAAGGCCGCCATCATGCTGGAGGAGACCGGGCTCGCCTATCGGGCAACCCTGATGCGGCTCAGCGCAGGCGATCAGTTTGCCCCGGACTTCCTCAAGATCAGCCCGAACGCGAAGATGCCGGCGATTGTCGATCACGCCCCGGATCCGGCCTGGGGCGAGGGCCCGGTCACCGTCTTCGAGTCCGGTGCGATCCTTCTCTATCTCGCGGACAAGACCGGGCAATTCGCGCCGCCCCAGAGCGATCTGCGAGGCCGTAAGGCGTTGATGGAATGGCTTTTCTGGCAGGTGGGCAACCAGGGGCCGATGGGCGGCCAGCTCAGCCATTTCCGCAATTACGCACCGGAGACGGACCGCGCCTATGGCTTCAAGCGCTACCTCGGGGAGTACGACCGCAACCTGGGCGTTCTGGAAAACCGCCTGGAGGGACGTGACTATTTGCTGGGGGACTATTCCATCGCCGACATGCTGGCTTTCCCCTGGGCCTTTATTGCGAAACCGCTTGGCGCATCGCTCAACGCGTTCCCACGGGTCGCCGACTGGCGCGCCCGGATCAAGGCGCGTCCCGCCGTGCAACGCGCCATCGATCTGCACAAATCGGAGCAGAACCGCGGCCGGCACCGGGCCGACAACAACGACGTTTTGTTCAACCAGTCCGCAGCCTCACTTCGCCTCGACACCAACCCAGATCGGTGATCGGGTGAAGCCCCACAGCAGCCTCTTGGCGATGGAGAAAGACATTGAAGGTAGCGATCATAGGGACGGGCGGCGTTGCGCTCGCAACAGCGGCACTCCTCGACCGGAAAGGGGTCTCCGCAAGCCTCGTTTCCTTGTCGGGGCAAGGCGGCGAGGCGCTGAAGTCGGGCCAGATCACCGCGACCGGTGCAATCGAGGCAACGGTTGCGGTTGAGCTTGCGGCGTCTGCTGGGAGCGCCTTGCAGGACGCGAGCCATGTGATCGTCGCGACCTCGGCAGACCGGTATGCGTCCGTGCTCGAGGGGATCCTGCCGCATCTCGATGACCGGCACAAAATCCTCATAAGCGGCGAGCTCAGCCAGTTCTCCGCCGTGCTGGAGACAGAGCTTCGCGCTCGGGGCAAGGCACCAAGCATCGTGGGGCTTGCATCGACGCTTGTGACGGGCCGCCGGAAGGAGGGGGCGACCGTTCAGGTCGGCCTGATCCGGAAGTCCCTTCTGGCCTACTCGAAGACGCCGAGTGGTGCGCCGGGAAGCGTCGCAGAGTGGAACGAGATCGTGGGCGGCCCTCTTTCGGAGACGGACAGCGCGGCGCGGATCCTTCTGGCCAACCTAAACCCGATCGTCCATGCGGCCAACGCGTTGTGCAATTACACCCGCATCGAAAAAGGAGAGGCGTGGAGCAATTACGGCGGCATCACCTCGGGCGTCGCACATCTGCTCCAGGCGCTTGACGCCGAACGGCTCGAGCTCGGACGAGCGCTTGGATTGGACCTCGCGTCCTACACGGAGAACTTCTCGCGCGCCAATGGCTTCGACGCCGACATGCCGCTGCATGAGATGGCGTTGGGCTTGCATGAAAAGCGTGGTGGCCTCCCCAAGGGTCCGACGGATCCATCCACGAGGTACATTACGGAGGATGTTCCCTTCGGGCTCGTCGTGCTCGAGGCCCTGGGCGCGCAACAGGGCATCGCAACCCCGATCACCACCTCGTTCATCTCGATCTTCTCGGCCATCTACGGACGCAACTTCCGCGAAGAAAACCCGTTCCTCTCGCAGCTGGACGTCGGATCCGGCAGCTGACACCCGCGAGCGAGCTCGATCCACACTGCCGCGCGCCTTCTGCGGGCCTCGAAGTTCGCTGTGCACACGGTATCGCGAGCCCTCGCCGATCTTGCGATCCTTCTGTTCGACTTGATCGACAGTGCCTGGTTTGACGCGCAGCCTGTGCCGGAAGTCACCCTTTGGCTGGATGGCTTTCTTCAGAGCGCCGACTTGGGTGCAGCCATGGCGAGAGGCTCTGTTCAGGTAGACGGCGCGCGCCTCTGTCCTTTTGGCAGGGCATCGGAATAGGTTGGGGCAGTGGCAGGAAAATCCCTCAACAAGACGAATTTGGAAGCCCTTGGCGCAGACGTTCTGGCCGAACTCCTGATGGAAGCCGTCAAAGGCGATGCAGCACGGCAGCGGAGGGTGCGAATGGCGCTGTCCTCTGAACAAAGCCTAGGTCATTTAGACAAATGGCGGAGCCAAGGTCTGATCGACGTAATGTCGACGAAGCTTTCTGCTGTCGTATCGTAGCGTGTCGCGGCGCGGCGGGCGTTTTTCAGCCTGTTGACGCATCGTCCGACCAGGTTGCGCAACCGGTCGAGGAAACGGTCTGCCCCGATGCACATCTTGCGCGATTCTCGCATCGGGATGACCGGCAAAACGTCACGCTTGTCCCTGGATTTGCGAATGCTATCAGCGTCATAGCCCCGATCGGCCAGGAGGACGCTTGGCGTTGACAGGTTATCAGCCGTGACCAGATCAAAGCCAGGATAGTCGGAGGTTTGCCCAGCGGTGATCTCGGTCCGCATGGGCAGTCCGGCGGCATTGACGAGGAGGTGGATCTTGGTCGCAAACCCACCTCGTGAGCGGCCAAAACCCTGTCGCGTTCGCCACTGTGCTCGAGCCAATGGCGCATCAATGGCTCACCCCCCTTTAGCACCCGCCGCCTGATGGTGCGCGCGAATGAAGGTGGTGTCGATCATCTGGAGTGCATGCGGAACCGCCCCGCTTCCGTTCAGGGCGTCCATGATCTCCTCCCAGAGGCCCGCCAGTGTCCAACGCCGAAACTGCCGATAGACGCTGGACCACTTGCCGAACTCTTCCGACAGGTCGCGCCACGGGGCGCCGGTGCGGGCGATCCAGATAGTCCCATCTGGAAAAAGGCGATGGTTGGTAGGTTCGCGCCCGTTCGGCGCGCGGACTGCCAGGATGAACCGCTCAAAGAACGCCCATTCCTCGTCCGTCGTCAGGTCTCGTGCCAAGCTGGTCTCCATCGCAGATACCAGCTTCAATCAGCCCCAACAGCGACGGTGAATCCCTTCTGTCAACACGGCCTAGCAGCCTGCGTCGGCCGGGGTCCATTCGTCACCCAACAACTCGGGCTTGTCATAGGCCTGGAGCGCGGCCCAGTGCCGGTCGATATCCTCTGCGTAGAGGGCGGAGGCCAACGCCCGGGCAAGGAACGCGGCCCCTTCGCTCACTGCCGGGATATCGCCGGAGACTTTTCCCATACTCAGCGTTGCACCATAGTTGAAGCAATGCACGCGCGAGAGCCACGGGGCATCGTTCGCATCCCGCTCCTTGAAGGAAAAGTCGGGCGCGAGGTACGGAAAGAGGTCAAGTTCCGGATGCGCCTCCTCGGGCGGGGGGCTGTAGACGTCGCGCCAGAGGCGCACCTTGCCGGCGGCGGGGCCAAGCTCGGTGCGCGCCTCCGGCTCGACGGTGAAACCGGTGCCGAGAATGAGGAAGTCCAGGTCGAAGGTGCGCCCCCCGGCTGTCGCCACACGAAGGCCGCCCCCCACACGCGTGACCCGTTCGATCCCGGCGCCGAAGTGGAAATGGGCGTTGTCGTGCCGGCTGACGCGCAGGGTGGAACCGCGCGGGGCCGGTGTTTGCGTGACGAAGGAATAGCGCAGCAGGCGCCAGCGCCACGCATCGGGCAGGTCGGGAAAGCCGGCCGTCAGCCCGTAGGAGCCGATGCCCATCATCTTGTTGACCGTGGGCATCTCGCGGCGGCGGATCAGAAGGCGGCATTCGGCGCACCCGGCCTCCAGCGCCTCCGCCGCGTTGTCCACCGCCGAGGCGCCGACGCCGACGACACCAACCCGCTTACCGTTGAGACTGGCAAAGTCGATCTCGTCCGATGAATGCGCCCAGAGGTCGCCGCGCGGCAGGTGCGTCACGAAATCGGGGATGTTGGGCGCCCCTGTCCCGTCGCGGCCCGTTGCCATCACAAGGCGGCGACAGCGGATGACGGGCTCGCGCGCCGCGGGCCCGCCGAGGGTCAGCTCGAGAAGGCCGTCTTTCGGCGCAACCCTTATGACCTCCACCCCGTTTTCCACCGGCAAGGCAAGCGCGTGGC
>JBCDGG010000225.1:0-5106 GCA_038757905.1 Pseudomonadota bacterium
CGCCCGCCGGGCCGCCGCCCGCCCGACGGCGCGGTCTCCATCCCGTCTTTCCGCCCGAAGCCGCTGCGATAGGTGATCCCATGTTCGTGCTCCGCCTCCTACTCTCAACGCTCCTGTCGAAGATCGGCTTGTCTGGGATGGCCATTCTGGGCCTCGTCGCGATCTGGCTCGCCGGGCCCGCGCCCGCGCAGAACGGGCCGCTGCGGATCGAGATCACCGAGGGTGTCGTGGAGCCTGTGCCCTTCGCGGTGCCGGTCTTTGTCGCCGAGACCCCGGCGGCCCAGCAGCTTGCCGCCGACATCACGCGGGTCGTGTCGGCTGACCTTGTCAATACGGGCCTCTTTCGGGAGATCCCGGCCGAGGCGCATATCAGCCGGGTCTCCGCCTTCTCGGCGCCCGTGGCCTATTCGGACTGGAAGGCGATCAACGCCCAGGCGCTCATCGTCGGCGCCGTGGGTGTCGACGCAGGCGGACGTGTCACGGTCAAGTTCCGCCTCTACGATGTGTTTGCCGGCACCGAGCTGGGGCAGGGCTTGCAGCTTGGCGGCACGACGCAGGCCTGGCGCCGCATCGCGCACAAGGTGGCCGACCAGGTCTATTCCCGGGTGACGGGCGAGAGCGGGTACTTCGACAGCCGCGTGGTGTTCGTGGCCGAGGAGGGCCCGAAGGACAATCGCCGCAAGCGCCTGGCGATCATGGATTACGATGGCGCCAACGTGCAGTATCTGACCGATGACAGCACCATCGTTCTGGCGCCGCGCTTTTCGCCCACGGGCGACCGGGTGCTCTATACCAGCTACGCCACGGGCTTTCCCCAGATCTACCTGTTGAACGTCGGGACGGTGCGCCAGCAGGTGCTGGCCGACGAACGCGGCACCATGACGTTCAGCCCGCGCTTTTCGCCCGACGGCAACACCGTGCTCTACTCCGCCGCCCGTGGCGGGAACTCCGATCTGTTTGCGCGCGCGCTTGGGGGCGGCCAGGCCCGTCAGCTGACCACCGCGCCGTCGATCGAAACGGCGCCGTCCTTCTCGCCCGATGGCGCGCAGGTGGTGTTTGAAAGCGACCGGTCCGGCTCGCCGCAGCTCTATGTGATGCCGGCGAGCGGGGGCGAGGCCCGCCGGATCAGTTTCGGCCCGGGCCGCTACGGAACGCCGGTCTGGTCGCCCCGGGGCGATCTGATCGCCTTCACCAAACAGGCCTCGGGCCGCTTCCATATCGGCGTCATGCGGACCGACGGATCGGAGGAGCGGCTGCTCACGGCGTCGTTTCTGGACGAGGGGCCGACCTGGGCCCCGAACGGGCGCGTTCTGATGTTCACGCGGCAGGGCGCGGGGGCGAGTGGGCAGCCGGCGCTCTATTCCGTCGACGTCTCGGGGCGCAACCTGCGGCGCGTGCCCACGCCCGGCCCGGCATCGGACCCGGCCTGGTCGCCGCTGCTGCCGTGAGGGGCGCGCTGGGGCGGCCCGTCACGGTTTTGCGCCAGAGGGCATCACAAATTGCTGGAATGCCGCCGATCCGGCCGTTCGCAACGTTTTCACGGCCTAGACTTGGTGCTAGTATGCCTGTCAACCACTAAGAGCAGTCTGAGGTTCCCCAATGCCGTTTTCACCGGCCCGACCCGTGGCCCGCGTCACGCTTCTGATCGCCGCGCTCGCCCTCGGCGCTTGTTCCAATGCCGACCGTTTCGGTGGCACAGGCGGATCCGCTTCCGGCGGGGCCGGCGCGCAGGCAACCTCCGGCCCGAACTCGCCGGCGTATTTCCGGGACACGATCGGAGACCGCGTTCTGTTCGAGGTGGACCAGCACACCCTGACCGATATCGGGCGCAACACGCTGGCCGCGCAGGCGCGGTGGCTCTCCGACAACCCCGAGTTCGCGGCGGTGATCGAGGGCCATGCCGATGAACAGGGCACGCGTGAGTACAACCTTGCCCTGTCCGCGCGGCGGGCCAACTCGGTGCAGGAGTATCTGGTGGCGCAGGGCGTCGCCGGAACGCGGCTGCAAACCCGGCCGCTCGGCAAGGAACGCCCCGTGGCGGTATGTTCCGACGAAAGCTGCTACAGCCAGAACCGCCGCGCCGTCACCGTGCTGCAGGGCGGCTCCGGCGCCGGGTTCTGACGCGCGAGGTTTGGAAGGCCGACATGATGCATCTTCCTCGTCTCCTGTTCTGTGCAGCGCTCGCGATTGCCGCGGCGCCCGTCGCGGCGCAATCCGCCGATAGCCGCACGCTCGCCGATATCCGGCAGGATCTGACAGTGCTCTATGTCGAGATCCAGCGCCTCAACCGCGAGCTTTCCACCACCGGGGCGGCGGGCACGCCACCTGCCGGAGCCTCCGTGCTGGAGCGTGTGGACCTGATCGAGCGCGAGTTGCAGCGCCTGACGGAGCTGACCGAGCAGCTCGATTTCCGTGTTCAGGAGATCGTGCGCGACGGGACGAACCGGGTGGGCGACCTGGAGTTCCGCCTGTGCGAGGTGGAGCCGGGCTGCGACATCGCGGATCTGAGCGACACGCCATCGCTGGGCGGTGAAGCGCCGACAGAGGCGCCTGCGGCACCGGTGGCCCCCAGCGGCGGCCCGCAATTGGCGGTCGGTGAACAGGCCGATTTCGACCGGGCGCGTCAGGCGCTTGACGACGGTCGCTATGGCGAGGCCGCGCAGATGTTCGGCCGGCATTCCGAGACCTATCCGGGCGGCCCCCTGACGGGAGAGGCCAACTTCCTGCGGGGCGAGGCGCTGGCGGCCCTGGGCGAGACCGCACCCGCGGCGCGCGCCTATCTCGAGGCGTTCAGCCAGGCACCGGAAGGCGTGCAGGCGCCCCAGGCCTTGCTGAAGCTCGGGCAGAGCCTTGCGGTGCTGGGGCAGACGCAGGATGCCTGCGTGACGCTCGGCGAGGTGCAGGTGCGCTTTCCCGGGTCGGGTGCCGCGCTGACGGCGCTGTCGGATCTCACCCGCTTGGGGTGTGGCTAGCGGCGATGGAGCCCACGCCCCCGTCCGAGGCATTTGCGGCCGTTTTGGCCCGGGCCTTCGACGGCGAAACGCCCGCCCAACTCGGCCTTGCCGTGTCGGGGGGGAGCGATTCCGTTGCCTTGCTTCATCTAGCGGCGGATTGGGCGGACGGGCGGCCCACGCGCCTGTCCGCCGTCACGATTGATCACGGGTTGCGCCCCGAAGCGCGGGATGAGGCGCGCCTCGTTGCCCATGCGGCCAAGAGCCTGGGCGTCACGCACGATGTGCTGGAGTGGCACTGGGACCATCGCGGCAATCTGCAGGATGCGGCCCGTCGGGCCCGCTATTGGCTGCTGGCGGCCTGGGCGCAGCGCAACGGCCATGCCGCCGTCCTACTTGGGCATACGCGCAACGATCAGGCCGAAACCCTGTTGATGCGCCTCACCCGCGGCTCCGGTGTGGACGGGCTGGCCGCCATGGCCCCGGAACGGCGCGCGCACGGGGTACGGTTCCTCCGGCCGCTTCTGGATGTCGAGCGCTACGCCCTGCGGCGGGATCTGGCCGCCCGGGGTGCGGCCTGGGCGGACGACCCCACCAACGACGATCCGGCCTTCGACCGCGTGCGCACGCGGCGCGCCATGGCCGCGCTGGACCTCGATTCCGAGCGTCTGTCCGAAACCGCCGCGCGCATGGCCGACGCGCGGATCGCGCTCGAACAGATGACGCGACACCTCGCCGCACCGCATCTGACGCTCGATGGCGGAGACCTTTTGTTTCCCCAGGATCGCTTTGCCGATGCGCCCGCTGAGATCCGCCATCGCCTTCTGGCGCACGTTCTGCGCTGGCGCACCGCGTCGCCCTACCGGCCGCGGTATCGGCCGCTCCGCGCTTTGGCCGAGGGGCTTGCGCGCGGCCGCGGCGGCACGCTCCACGGATGCTTCCTGTCCGTCCGGCGCGGCACGATCCGCATCGCGCGCGAACATGCCGCCGTTGCGCAACTCTCCACCCCGCCGGACGCGCTGTGGGACGGTTTCTGGCGGCTCGATGGCCCGGCGACAGCGGATCCGGAGCTGCAGGTGCGCGCCCTGGGGCGCCGCGCGCTCGAGCCCTTGCCCGACACATCCGCGCCGCGCCCCCCGCGCGAGAGCCTGATGGCGAGCCCGGCCGTCTATCACGGCGACACGCTGATCGCCGCGCCCCTCGCCGGTCTGGGCGATGGGTGGCGCTGTCAGCCCGCATTTACAGTGGAAGACTGTCTCGATACCCTGCTTTCGCATTGAACGCGTCCGCCGAGCGTCTATCTTGTTGGCTACTGCGGCTCGCACAGGCCGGCGCTGGTGAGATCGAAGCGGTGCCCACCTCCCTGCGGATGACCGACGACATGAAGGAGTTTTCCCTTGGGTAACGCCCGCAACATTGCCTTTTGGGTCGTGCTGTTCCTGCTGATCCTCGCGCTGTTCAACCTGTTCAGCGGCAACCAGTCGACCATGTCCACCCGTTCGCTCAGCTATTCCGAGTTCGTGACGATGGTGGACGACGGAGATATCGCCCAGGTCAATATCGACGGAGAGCGCCTGCGCATCCGCGGCAATGACGGCACCCAGTACACCTCGGTCCTGCCCAACGGGGTGGATGTGACCGAGCGGCTGATCGAACAGGATGTCGAGGTCGTCGCCGAACCGCAGCAGCAGAACGGGCTCTTGGCCTATATCGGCACGCTGCTGCCCTTCATCCTGCTGATCGGCATCTGGCTTTTCCTGATGAACCGGATGCAGGGCGGCGGGCGCGGCGGGGCCATGGGCTTCGGCAAGTCCAAGGCCAAGCTGCTGACCGAAAAACAGGGCCGCGTGACCTTCGACGACGTTGCCGGTATCGACGAGGCCAAGGACGATCTGGAAGAGATCGTGGAGTTTCTGCGCAACCCGCAGAAGTTCTCGCGCCTTGGCGGCAAGATCCCCAAAGGCGCGCTGCTCGTGGGCCCGCCGGGCACCGGTAAGACGCTCTTGGCCCGGGCCGTGGCCGGCGATGCCGGCGTGCCGTTCTTCACCATCTCGGGCTCCGACTTCGTCGAAATGTTCGTAGGCGTCGGTGCGAGCCGCGTCCGCGACATGTTCGAACAAGCCAAGAAAAACGCACCCTGCATCGTCTTCATCGA
>JBCDGG010000226.1:0-5026 GCA_038757905.1 Pseudomonadota bacterium
GAGGCCCGCGCCATATGGGGGGGGGGCCGCACCGGCTTTGTCCCCGGCGGGGGCTCGCGCGGGGGTTTTCCCGCGCGATCGCCCGCAACGGCATCGGCGATCCGCACAACGCCTATCCCCATTCCATGGCCTGGTTTCGCAACCGCCTGATCGTCGGCACCACGCGGAGCAATCTGTGCCTGTTCAAGGTGTCCAAGATCAAGAAGCGGATGGATTACTGGCCGGTGGAGTGCCCCGACTATGTGTACGACCTGGATATGCGCGCCCAGATCTGGGAGTACGATCCTACCCATGCCGAGGGAGACGGCCCGACGGCGGGGTGGCGGCTCAACTGGCGCGCGCCCGTGCGGACGTTCGGCGACGAGGAGTTGCCGAGGGAGCTTGGCTACCGCGGGATGACGGTGTTCCGCGGGCGCTCCGACGAGGACGAGTGCCTCTATGTCAGCACCTATGCGCCCGCGCGCGCCGACGGAACGCGCATCCTCCGCTCCCTCGATGCGCAGACCTTCGAGGAGATCCCGCTGCCCGACGGCTTCGGCAAGGATATCATTACACTGCGGCTGCTGGTTCCCTTCAAGGGTCGGCTCTTCACCAGCCCCACCGGCCGCGCGGGCGGCGATCCTAACACCTCCGGCAATGCTACGGTGTTCGTGACCGACGATCCGGTGAATGGCGGGTGGGAGGTGGCCAATCCGCCGGGGTTTGGCGATCCCAGCAACCTCGGCGTGTTCGAGATGCTGGGCTGCGGCGACTACCTTTATGTCGGAACCGCGTCGCTCCGGGGGTTCCAGGTCTGGCGTAGCCGGGCCGAGGGCAAGCCGCCCTATGCGTGGGAGCGCGTGATCCAGGATGGCGCCTATCGGGGCTATCTCAATCAGGCGGTGTCCTCGCTCTGCGTGCACAACGGCGTGCTCTATGCCGGAAGCGGGATCCAGCATGGCGGGGTCGACATGACAACGGGCACCGGCCCGGCAGGTGCCGAACTGATCCGGATCTTCGAGGATGGCTCGTGGGACCTGATCGTGGGGGCCAAGCGCGAAACGCCGGATGGGACGAAGGCCCCCCTTTCCGGCTACCGCCCCGGCTTCGGCAAGATGTACAGCGGTTACTTCTGGCGCATGGCGAGCCACGATGGCTGGCTCTATCTCGGAACTTTCGATTGGTCGACGATGGTGCGCTACTCTGACAGGTCGGCCTGGCCGCAGCCCTATGCCAGGGGGCTTGAACGCTTCGGGATCGAGCGCTTCCTGGGGCTTCAGGGCGGGGCCGAGCTGTTTCGCAGCGCCGACGGGGCGAACTGGGTGTCGGTCGACGAACAGGGCATGGGCAACTTCTACAATTACGGCATCCGCACCATGCAATCGACGCCCCACGGCCTTGCCGTGGGCTATGTCAATCCCTTCGGTCCGCGGGTCGGCAAGTGGGACGGTCCGGACTTTGCCTATCACGACAACCCCGATGGCGGTGCGGAGATCTGGCTGGGATCGAAGGCGCCGGGACCGGGCCGGTGACCGGTTCTGTGACTGGGGTGTTCCGGCGCGCCGCGTCGGCCCTGGCGTCGCTCGGCGGGGAGACCGTTCTACCGGCCACCCCGGCCTATCCCGAGATCCGCGCACCGGGGGGGCTGCGGCGCCTTCTTCCGGGCATCTTCGGTGGCGTGACGCAGATGGAGCGGCTTGCCGAAGGCAGGGGATTTGCGCTGCGGTCCATGCGATTGGGTGGCCGGACCCGGCGCTACTACGTCTTTTTGCCGGAGGGGCTGACCTCGTCGCAGGCGCTTGTGGTGCTTGCGCTGCACGGCGGCGGGGGGCGGGCGCTGCCGTTCCTGCCGACCATCCGGGCTGAGCGCATGGCGCGGCAGCACGGCTTCGTGCTCGTGGCGCCGCAGGGCGCCGGGCCGTGGTGGAGCGCGAAGGGTTCGTGGAACGCCGACAGCGCGACGCGCCTCGGATATGCCGAGGTGAACGAGGTCGACGATGTGGGGTTCCTGTCGGCGGCCCTGGCCGCCGTCTTTGCGGAGCTGGACCTTGCGCCGGCGCCTGCCTGCGTCATGGGCTTCTCCAAGGGCGGCATGATGGCCTACCGCCTGGCCTGCGTGCAGCCGGGCCAGATCGGCGCGATTGCGGTGGTGGCGGGCACGCTGTCCTCGGCGGAGGCCGATCCCGGCGAGGGCCCGATCTCGGTGATGCACATCCACGGGACGCAGGACCGGAATGTGCCGCCGGAGGGGGGCAGCGGAGCACACTCGGCCCCCGGCGCCGACTGGCCGCCGATCGAGGCGGGGCTGAACCGGTTCCGCCGGGCCATCGGCGCCGCCGCCGACGCCGTGCCGAAGCGCGCCGCCGCCGACACGACGTGCTGGCGGTCGACCGGGGCCGATGGCAGCGTCGTGGAGTATTGCGAGGTCGACGGCGGCGGGCATGCCTGGCCCGGAAGTGCGCCGCGGGCCTGGCAAGTGGCGCAAGGCGATTACGTGTCGCCCCATTTCGATGCGACGGAGCACATCGCGCGGTTCTTTCGTGCGCAGGTGGCGCCCGGCCGCGCCGGTGGAGAGGGGCGGCCGTCGCCCTGAGCCGCCGCGCCTCAGTGGGCGAGGAAGAAGCGCGCGATATAGTCGGTTGCGACGAAGGCCGAGGCCGAGTTCGGGGCTGCAGCCCCGCCTTGCCGCATCTGCCGAGGCGTCGGCGCTGCGCCGGGCCAGCCATGGCCGCCATTGGCCACGAGGCAGTAGGTGACGCTGCTTTCGCCCGGGCAGTCCACGCTCCGACAGACCGTGTCGCCCGCGGGTTGATCGGGTGCCCAGTCGGGGCTGCAGGCGGCGCCGTCGGCAAAGTGTGCGATGCCGTCACGCGCGCTCGCCCAGGTGTTTCCGTGGGCCGTGCGCGCCCCCCGCCCACCCTCGAAGGGTACGTTCTCGTCGGCCGTTCCGTGGATGTGGAGCAGGCTCGTCCCGCCGGGATCCGCGCATCGGCCCGACGCGAGCGTGCCCGCCACCACCGCAATCGCCGCGAACTGGCCCGGACGGTTGCACGCGGCCCAGTAGCTCATCATCCCGCCCTTGGAGAGGCCCATGGCATAGATACGGTCGGGATCCACCCGGTTGGTGGCGAGCGCGGTGGCGATGACGGCGTCGACAAAGCCGAGGTCGTCGGCAGGCGCACGGCGCGCGCCTCCCGGGCCTTCGGGCTCACCGGCTGTCCAGCTCATGCGGCCGCCGGGGCCCGCCGTGCCCTTGGGCAGCGCGATGATGAACCCGTACCGCTCGGCCATCCCACGCAGCCCCAGCCGACGGGCAAAGGCCTGCACGGATGTCGCCCCGCCGCCGTGGAACGCGATCACCAACGGTGCCTTGGGCGCAGCGCTCTGCGGTGTGTAGAACAGCACTTCGCGCTCCACTTGGCCGACCTTGAGGGGAACGCGGCTTAGGCCGCTTTCGTTGGCCTGCACCCGCACGATCTGGGATGCGGCTGTCTGAGCCGAGGCATGTAGGGCCGTGGGAAGGGCCCCGGCGATGGCGCCGATCCACAGGCTTGCGGCAAGGGTGAGCGCGCCAAATCGGCCCAACATCGTGCTCCGTCTGCTGTCCGGGCGGCGGCGGCCCCGTCGGCGACCGTGGGGAGCGGCCCCAAGCCCCCTTTCCGCGCCCCCTTCCGGGTTTAGTGGTATCCCAGACGCTGGCCCACCTGGGCCATGCTGCGCACATCCTCGGCCAGATCGGGCATGTCCGGGTGCACCGACATCGGCTTCACCGACACCGGTTCGCCCGAATAGGTGGGGTTTCTCAGGAAGGTCGGCGACATGCCGCCGCGTGCCCCGTCCGGGCCGACATGGGCGAACGGGTTGTTTTCGGGATGCAGCATCGCCTCGACCGCCGTGTCGGAACTGTCGATGCCGGCCCATTCGCAGATCTGACGGCAATAGAGGCGGGCATCGGTCAGAAAGTTCTCGCCGTGCAGGTTCATCGCCTGGCCCTGGGGGAGCGAGGCCATGAAGGACAGAAGCCGTTTTGTCTTCTTATGAAAGTTCCGCTCGAAGGCCCCGCCGTCGACACGGGCCTTCATCTGCGCGATCTTCAGGCCCTGTTTCTCGGACACGTTCTCGAACTGCTTGTCGAAGTATTTCCGCATCGATTTCACGATGCTCTCGGGCTGGCGCGTGATGTGCAGATAGAGCGCATCCGGCCATGCCTCGCGCGTGCGGTTCAGCGTCTCGTTGCTGTGCCCGATGGAGATGCTCTTCTCCACGATCCCGCGCGGCGCAACCAGATCCTGAATGTAATTGGCCATCTCGGCGCCGGTCCAGTCCAGGCGGGAGCGCACGAATTCATCCGCCGCAGCGATGGCTTCGTCGTCCTGCTTGCCGTCGTGAAACTGTGCCAACGTGCGCAGCAGCCCCGCGCGGCGGCGCCGCAGACGCTTCGGTTCGAACCGCTTGTAGGTGTCGCCAACGGTGTCGTGCAGGAAGATATTGATCTCCGGCAGGCAGATCAGATTGGGATGCTCGCCGATCATGCAGCTGATCACCGAGGTGAAGGAGCGGCCCGTGCCGAGGATCACGATGGGAGGTGGGCTGTTGGTCACGTCAGTTCCGTTTCGTCGCGCAGGTCGGGCGCCGCCGAGGGGCCGGCCGTTTCGGTTCGGCCCGGTTATACATGACGTCAGGGCGCCCGGCAAAGCAGCGTCGCCGATTGTGCCCGCCCCATGACAGATCGCGGCCAGTGGGTGGCTTTGGTGCCACCGGAGCGGCGCCGGTGCTCGTTCCGGCAACGACAGGGCCCGTCAGACCCGGCCGTGGGGCGCCGGACGGGGGCCCTCGCGCCGATTGCCCCGCTTCGCCGTGGCACCGGCCCTGCGGTGCCCGACGGCACCGTCGGGCCGCGCGCGCCGGGCCTGACATCGGCGTTAATGCGGTCGAAACGGCACGGCGTCTGCCCCACCGCGCAGGGCCCAAATCTCGTAGCCTTGGGCCGATGCTACGCCGACACGGCCCTTTGGTGCTGCATCGGCGGAATCTTGCAAACTCTGGA
>JBCDGG010000227.1:0-4803 GCA_038757905.1 Pseudomonadota bacterium
CAAAGGCACCGCATTGAACGCCGGAAGAACCAGGTATTCGGCGAAGGCGCCCGGCACGTTCACACCGATCCCCTTCGTTTCCGGATCGTGATGAAACCGCCCCGCGCGCGCCTGGCGTGATGTCTTTCCGATCAGATGGCCCTCGCCCGAAACCCGCTGGCCAACCTCCAGCCCCTCCACGGCGCGGCCAAGCTCAAAGATTTCTCCGGCGAACTCATGGCCCACGACCATCGGGGTCGGCACCGTGCGGGCGGCCCATTCATCCCATGTCCAGATGTGAATGTCCGTGCCGCAGATCCCCGTCTTTCGCACGCGGATCAGAACGTCCTCGGGCCCCGGCTCAGGCACCGGCAGGCGCGCGAGCGTCAACCCCACGCCGGGGCGCTCCTTCCGCAGCGCACGCATCTGATTTGACATGACGCCCCTCCCTTTGGCCTTGTCTAGCGCAACACCCCGCGCAGCGGGATAGCCGATGTCAACGCGAGGGCGTCTTTCACTTCAGGGCCGCGTGAGAATCGATTCTCGGCCCAGTATCCCGTGGCGGCCCGGTCCTGTCCCTTACCGCGCGCTGCAGAAGGGACTTTGCCATCGACAGGGCCATGACTTAGAACGGGCTTGACCCTGGTGTGCTTGCTGGCCTGGGCCTTCACCCGTGTGGTCGACGGGCTCCCACCCTGCGTAGCGCTGGCCCTTCTTCTGGCAGGCCTCGGCTTTGCAGCCGCAGGCGCGGCGCGCGTCCGTCCCTGTTTTGGGTGAACAAGAACGGGATCGAAGCGGAGGGCCGCGACGGAGGTTGAAAGACGGACATCCGCACGCTCCCCCGGGAGCACCTGCAGCGCACTCGGCTGCGCGCTGGACGGCTAGGACTACTGCGGGAGGACAGGCTGGCGTGCATCAGGCGACGTCGGCCACGCCACTGAGTTGATCCTCGACGCCAGCAATCCCGCCGGGCGATGGTGGAGACGGCCGTCCTCGCCCGTGTGCCCAACATGATCGGTCTCTCACCACGCACCCGAAACCCGGGCTGGGCGTTGCAGGCCAACTTCTCCGTTCTCCGAAAACGCCCGCCATTCCTGCGGACCAAGCCACGGAAAGGCGTGCGCACGTCTCCGCCGGACTGACAGGCGAGGATCACGCAACCGCCGAAGCAAAGAAAGGGGCGGCGCGTGACGGCGCCGCCCCCAAGGCCGTATCGGACACCCGGCTCTCAGGCTGCGTCGAACCGGTCGGCCTCCATCACCTTCGTCCACGCCTTCACGAAGTCGGCGACGAACTTGGCGCTGTTGTCGGACTGGGCGTAGACCTCGGCAAGCGCGCGCAGTTGCGAGTTCGACCCGAACACGAGATCCACGCGGGTCGCCGTCCACTTCACGTCGCCCGTCGCCCGATCCCGGCCTTCGAAGACATCCTTGCGGTCCGAGGTCGCTTTCCACTCCACGCCCATGTCGAGCAGGTTCGCAAAGTAATCCGCGGTGAGCTGGCCCGCGCGGTCCGTGAAGACGCCATGCGCGCTGCCGCCATGGTTGGCGCCCAGCGCCCGCATCCCGCCGACGAGCACGGTCATCTCCGGCGCCGTCAGCGTCAGAAGCTGGGCCTTGTCGACGAGCAGTTCCTCGGCGGACAGGGTGTAGTCCGTCTTGAGGTAGTTGCGGAACCCGTCGGCGACGGGTTCCAGCACCTCGAAGCTCTCCGCATCGGTCTGCTCTGCGGTCGCATCGGTCCGGCCCGGTGTGAACGGAACCTTGATCGGATGCCCGGCCGCCGCTGCCGCCGTCTCGATGCCGACCGACCCGCCGAGCACGATAAGGTCTGCCAGCGACACTGCCTTGCCGACTGCGGAGGCGTTGAACTCTGCCTGGATCGCTTCGTACTTGGCCAGCACGGCGGCCAGGGCCTCGGGCTCGTTGACCTCCCACCCGTTCTGGGGGGCGAGGCGGATGCGCGCGCCGTTGGCACCGCCGCGCTTGTCAGACCCGCGGAAAGTCGCCGCCGATGCCCAGGCGGTTTTCACGAGGTCCTGCACGGACAGCCCGGTGGCCGCGATCTTGCCCTTCAGGGCGTCGATGTCGACGCTATCGATGGCTGCATGATCGGCCGCAGGCACGGGATCCTGCCAGATCAGATCCTCCTCCGGCACCTCCGGCCCGACATAACGGGCCTTGGGGCCCATGTCCCGGTGGGTCAGTTTGAACCACGCCCGGGCGAAGGCGTCGGCGAACTCGTCGGGGTTCTCATGGAAGTGGCGCGAGATTTTCTCGTAGGAGGGATCCATGCGCATGGCCATGTCGGCCGTCGTCATCATGATATCCCGGTTGCGCTCGCCGCTTTCGGGATCGGGGGCGTGATCCTCGGCTTTCAGATCCTTGGCGTGCCACTGCCATGCGCCTGCCGGGCTCTTCACCAGTTCCCACTCGTAGCCGAGCAGGACGTCGAAATAGCCCATGTCCCATTCCGTCGGGTTGGGCGTCCAGGCGCCCTCGATGCCGGAGGTGATGCTGTCATTGCCCTTGCCGGACTTGTAGCCCGACAGCCAGCCGAGGCCCTGAGCCTCGATCGGTGCGCCCTCCGGCTCCGGCCCGACATAGGCCGCGTCACCTGCGCCATGCGCCTTGCCGAAGGTATGCCCCCCCGCCACGAGCGCGACCGTCTCGTAGTCGTTCATGGCCATGCGCGCGAAGGTGTCGCGAATGTCATAGGCCGAGGCGAGCGGGTCGGGCCGGCCGTCCGGCCCTTCCGGGTTCACGTAGATCAGGCCCATCTGAACGGCCGCAAGCGGCACTTCCAAATCGCGCTCGCCGGAGTACCGGCTGTTCGGGCCGCCGCTTTCGGCCAGCCACTCCGCCTCGCCGCCCCAGTAGATGTCTTCCTCCGGCTCCCAGATGTCGGCGCGTCCGCCGGAGAAACCGAACGTCTTTCCGCCCATCGATTCGATGGCGACGTTTCCGGCCAGGATGAAGAGGTCTGCCCAGGAGATCGCGTTGCCGTACTTCTGCTTGATTGGCCAGAGCAGACGGCGCGCCTTGTCGAGGTTGCCGTTATCGGGCCAGGAGTTGAGCGGCGCGAACCGCTGCGAGCCTGCGCCCGCGCCGCCGCGGCCGTCGGAGGTGCGGTAGGTCCCGGCCGCGTGCCAGGCCATACGAATCATGAAGCCGCCATAGTGGCCGTAATCGGCGGGCCACCAGTCCTGGCTGTCGGTCATCAGCGCGTGGAGATCGGCCTTGAGCGCGTCGTAGTCGAGTGTCTTGAACGCCTCGACATAGTCGAAGCCGTCTCCCATGGGGTCGCTGAGGGCGGAATTCTGATGCAGGATCCGCAGGTTGAGCTGGTTTGGCCACCAGTCCCTGTTCGACTGGACCCCAAAGGTTGTGTGCATCACCGGGCATTTGCCGGTGCCGACGTCATTTCCGTCCATGGCTGTTCCTCATACGAAAGGCGTTGCTACGTGCGGTGGGATGTCGCAGATTTCCGTCCCACATGTGCCGGATAGCAGATCCACTCCATTACCTTAAGTTACAAATTCAAATGGATCTGATAACGTAATCCTATGATAAACCTCACCCTGCGTCAGCTTCGCTACGTCGATGCGCTTGCCCAGCACGGCCATTTCGGCAACGCCGCGGAATCCTGCGCGGTTTCCCAGCCCGCCCTCTCTGTCCAGGTGCGCGATCTCGAAGACACTCTCGGCACAGCCCTGTTCGAGCGCAGTGCGCGCAGCGTGCGGCTCACGAGCTTCGGGGAGGAGTTCGTGTCCCGCGCGCGCGAAATCCTGCGCGCGGTGGACGAGTTGGGCGACATGGCGCGCGCCGCCGAGGGCAACATGATCGGCCGCCTGCGCTTGGGGATCATTCCGACCATCGCCCCCTATCTGCTGCCGCATATCTTGTCGGACCTCGCCGTCGCGCATGAAAGCCTCGACGTTCAGGTGCGCGAGACGGTGACGCCTCGGCTCGTCGAAGCGCTCCATGCCGGGCGGATCGACGCGGCGATCGTCGCCCTTCCGCTCGGCGACGCAGGCTTCGAGGAGGTGGAGCTGTTCTCCGAGCAGATGATGCTGGTGCGGCCCGCCTCCGAGGCGGACGCACCCGTCCCGAAGGTCGAAGCCCTGCCGGAGATGCGCCTGCTGCTGCTGGAGGAGGGGCACTGCTTCCGGGATCAGGCGCTGTCGTTCTGCAGCATGCCTGCGGTGCGCGCGCGCGAGGGGCTCGATGGCAGCTCGCTGTCGACGCTCGTTCAGCTTGTCGGGGCGGGCCTCGGGGTGACCTTGGTGCCGGAAATGGCCGTCCCGGTTGAGACGCGCTCCGCCGCGGTGGCTGTCGCCGCCTTTCCGGGCACGCAACCGGCCAGACGGGTCGGCATGGTGTGGCGCCGGACGAGCCCGCTGGCCCCGCATCTTACGCAGATCGCGGAGGTGGTGCGCGGGTCCGGCCGGACGCTGCGGGGCGAGGCGTAGCGGCGCCCGGGCCTCCGCCGCGCCAGAGATCCCGCGCCGCTCGACCCGGGCCTGTATCGAGGGCACTTATCTGGCACGCGCTACAGTCCAACCGCCCCGACGCAGGCCCCGGGCCGCTGACGGAAGGCCGATCCGGCTACCCGCCCGCCTCCGCCGCGTATCCCTGAATATGCTCCCGGGCCGAGGTGAAGGCCGAAACCCAGGCGTCGGGCTGGGGCCGCGGTGCGATGATCCTGGCCTCCCGAACCGGCGCGAAGGGCAGCCCGGCGCCTTCGGCCGCCAGGGCCGCGGTGCCCATGGCCGTCAGTTCCGGATCCACCGAAACGGCCACGTCGCGGCCAATGCAATCGGCG
>JBCDGG010000228.1:0-4780 GCA_038757905.1 Pseudomonadota bacterium
CGAGGATCACCCGATACCCCTCCTCGCGCAGCGCCTTGCAGGCGTGCGCGCCGGAATAGTCGAACTCGCAGGCCTGCCCGATGACGATGGGCCCCCCACCGATGATCATGATGGACTGGATATCGGTCCGCTTCGGCATATGTGGCCCCCTTCCGCGCAAATCTGCGGCGTTATACGGGGCCGGGGCCGGAGGGCAAGGCGGGATCGACGACAGGGGGGCCGGGTGCGCGATACGGCTGCCCCCTGGCGTTGAGTTGCGCAGGGCCGTTGCGCAGGGTGGCGTGCTCGGGCGCAGTGGCGAGGACGCAGTGGCCCACGGTGCTGCCGGGCGTCTCCAGATGCCCCGTATGGATGCCGCAGCACTGCGCCCAAACCGGCGCAGCCCAGCACGCGAGCCGCACCACGCGGGCGGAGCATCGCAGCCGGTGGGCGTCCGAACCGCGCCGCGTGCACCGTCTTCCGCGGTGTGCAGGTTAGAGCAGCGCGGAGGCCCCTGGCACCGCTCCACCCGCCTGGCCCCGACCCCGCGAGACGGTCACCCCGGCGCGGCGAACGGATCGACGGGATACGACACCCCCGTCAGGTAGAGCCCCTGGGGCGGGCTGACCGGTCCGCAGGCCGCCCGGTCCCGCGCCTCCAGCGCGCGCGCGATATCGTCCGGCACCCAGGCCCCCCGCCCGACCTGCACCAGAGATCCCACGAAGCTGCGGACCTGCGAATGCAGGAAGGAGCGGGCGCGAAACCGGCAGTGGATTTCCCGCCCCTCTTCGGCGGCAAACGCTGTTACCGAGGCTTCGTCGAGCGTTTTGACCGCGCTGTCGGCCTGGCATTCCGAGGCGCGGAAAGTCGTGAAATCATGGTGCCCGACGAGATGCGCCGCGCCGGCCTGCATCGCCGCCACGTCGAGCGCATAGGGCACATGCCAGACCCGCCCCGCCAGCAGCGCCGGAGGCGCCCGGCGCACCGCGATCCGGAAGAGATAGCGCCGTTCCACCGCCGAAAACCGCGCATGCCACTCCTCCGGGGCCCGCGCCGCGGCCCGGATCGCCACGGGCGCGGGTTTCAGGTGGTGGTTGAGCGCCTCGGACAGGCGGAACGGGTCCCAGTCCCTGGCCATGTCGGCCTGCGCCACCTGCCCCGTGGCATGCACGCCCGCATCGGTGCGGCCCGCCGCGGCGATGCTGGGCAGGTCTGCCTCCAGCTTGCCCAGCGCCGCCTCGATGGCGCCTTGCACGGAAGGGTGCTCTGCCTGCCGCTGCCAGCCGGAAAACGGCGCGCCGTCATATTCGATCAGCAATGCGTAGCGCGGCATCTTCCCGCCTCAGCCTGCAGACACCCCTCAGCCCATGCGGTAGTTCGGGCTCTCGCGGGTGATCTGCACATCGTGGACGTGGCTCTCCTTCAGCCCGGCCCCGGTGATGCGCACGAACTGCGCGTTCTGGCGCAAGGCGTCCACGGTCGGCGCACCGGTATATCCCATCGCGGCCCGAAGCCCGCCGATAAGCTGGTGGAGCACCGCCCCGGCGCCGCCCTTGTAGGGCACCTGCCCCTCGATCCCTTCCGGCACGAGCTTGTCGGAGGCCGCATCTTTCTGGAAATAGCGGTCGGCCGAACCGCGCGCCATGGCCCCGAGCGAGCCCATGCCCCGGTAGGACTTGAACGACCGGCCCTGGTACAGGATCACCTCGCCGGGGCTTTCATCCGTTCCGGCCAGCATCGAGCCCACCATGGCGCAGGAGGCCCCCGCCGCGATAGCCTTGGCGAAATCGCCCGAGAACTTGATGCCGCCATCCGCGATCACCGGCACGTCGCCCTTTTCCTGCGCGGCGCGGGCGCAGTCGAGGATCGCCGTCAGCTGCGGCACGCCCACCCCGGCCACCATCCGCGTGGTACAGATCGACCCCGGCCCGATGCCCACCTTGATCGCGTCGGCGCCCGCATCGATCAGGGCGCGTGTGGCCTCCGCAGTGGCAACATTGCCCGCCACAACCTGCACCGCGTTCGACACCCGTTTGATGCGCTCGACGGCGCGGGACACGCCCTCGGAATGGCCATGCGCGGTGTCCACGACGATCAGATCGCAGCCCGCGTCGATCAGCGCCTCCGAGCGTTCGAAGCCTGCATCCCCGACGGTGGTCGCCGCCGCAACGCGCAGGCGGCCGAGCTCGTCCTTGCAGGCCTCGGGGTTCACCACCGCGCGCTCGATGTCCTTCAGCGTGAGAAGGCCGGTCAGGTGCCCTTCGGCATTCACCACCAGTAGCTTTTCGATCCGCCGCGCCTGCATCAGCCGCCGGGCGTCGGCCAGATCGGCCGGTTCCCGCAACATGGCCAGATCATCGGCCGTCATCATCGTGCGGACCGGCGTGGCGTCGTCGGTGGCAAAGCGCATGTCCCGGTTCGTCACGATGCCCAGCACGCGCTTGTCGGCATCCACCACCGGGAAGCCGGTGATCGAGTAGCGCTCCTGCAGGGCCTTGGCGTCTGCCAGGGTCTGATCGGGGCTCAGCGTGACCGGGTTATAGACGACACCGCTCTCGAATCGTTTCACCCGCCGGACGGCCTTTTGCTGTGCGTCGATGTCGAGATTGCGGTGGATGACGCCCATGCCGCCGGCCTGCGCCATCGCGATGGCCATGGGGGCTTCGGTGACGGTGTCCATGGCGGAGCTGAGGAGCGGGATGTTCAACCCGATCGCACGGGTCACCCGCGTGCGGGTGTCGGCCTCCGATGGCAGCACCTGGCTGGCCCCCGGCACCAGAAGAACGTCGTCGAATGTGAGCGCCTCGCGAATCTCCATCGTCGTCTCCCCTGACGGATCGGTTGGCGGTGGCTTCTTGCACGGAACGCGGGGCGGCGAAAGGGGCGCTGACGCCGCCGCTCACAACGGGTCGGTCGGCGCCACCCCGAGCCGCCGGAGCGTGCGCCGAGACAGCCGGCAGAGGTCGGCGTGGCCGCGCGTCCGGTAGTAACTCAAGGCGATGGCAGCGGCGTAGAGCGCCCAGCCCCGCGCGCGGCACCACTCGGCCTCGGACGGTGCGAGCGCGGTGCGAAAGGCGGCCCGGGCGGCGGGCGTGCACCACGTCCACGCCGCCATCGTGTCGGCGGCGGGATCGCCCACGGCTGCGAGGCCCCAGTCGATCACGCCCGCCAAAGCGCCGTCGTGCGCGATCAGGTTGTCGTCCTTCAAGTCGCCGTGCAGCCAGACGCCCTGCCCATCGGCGGGCACCGCGCAGGAAGCGCGCCAGAGGGCATGAGCGGCGGGCCCGTCGATCTCGTCTTCCAGCGCATCGAGCGCCGCATGCAGGCGCGCCTCCATCCGGTGGAGGGGAACGCCGCGATAGTGATTGGCGGCCCCGGCGGCAGGCGCCCCTTGGGTGGGAACCTGACGCAAAGCGCGAAGAAACGCCGCCAGGTCGATGGCCGCCCGGGTGGGATCGGCCAGGGCATCGGCCGGCGCGACGTCGCCGCCAATCCAGCGCAAGACACCGAACACGCCGTGGGCCAGATCGTCCGAGCGGCCGGACACCACAACCTCCGGCACGCGCAGCGGAAGGCCCCCGAGTTGCGGCAACCACCGCATCTCCTTCAGGAAGGGGGCGACGGCCTCCGCCCGGCGAGGGACGCGCAAGACCAGTGCTTCGCCCACACGCCACAGGGCGTTGTCCGTACCGGGGCTCGGAACTGCGCGGAGCGACAGCGCCGCCGCATCCGGCAGGTGGGCCGCCAGGAGGCGGCGCATCACGCGCGTCTCGCTCGGGTCTGGGTCCGTTCATGGGCCCTTCGCTTCTCGCTACCTCCCGGGCGGCCGCCCCGCGCTGGCGGGCCCTGGCGCGGCTCTCAGACGTAGAGCAGCGATTGGCCGTCGACGAAGAGATGCACTTTCCCGGGATCGGCGCTCATATGAAGCGTCTTGCCGCGCACATCCGTGTTGATCCCTGGCAGCTTGGCGATGACCGGATCATGGTCCGGGGCCGTGCGCCGGAAATAGAGCACGGTCACCTCGCCGAGGTTTTCGCTGATCTCCACTTCCCCGGAGAACGCATAATCGCCCCCGTCGACAGCGATCATATCCTCCGGCCGGATGCCGACGTTGCACGTCTTGCCCTTGAGGGCCGCCGCCGAAGGGTAATGCGATGTCACCACCCCGTGCCCGGATGCGAGCTTGACCTTGGTGGTCTCGCCCGTCTCGACGATCTCGCCAGCCAGAAGGTTCATGGCGGGCGAGCCGATGAACTGGGCCACGAACTCGTTCGCCGGTTTCTCGTAAAGCTCCAGCGGCGCGCCCACCTGGCTGACGCCGCCGCCCGCCAGAACGACGATGCGCGAGGCCAGCGTCATGGCTTCCACCTGATCGTGGGTGACGTAGATCATCGTGGACTCGGGCATGGATTCCTTGAGCTGGGCGATCTCGATCCGTGTGGCGACCCGCAACGCTGCATCGAGGTTCGAGAGCGGCTCGTCGAAGAGATAGACCTTGGGGTCGCGCACGATGGCCCGGCCGATCGCCACCCGCTGCCGCTGCCCGCCGGACAGAGCCTTGGGCAAACGGTCGAGATAGGGTTCGAGCTGCAGCACCTTGGCGGCCTTATCGACGGCTTCGTCGATCTCCGCCTGGCTCTTCTTGGCGAGGCGGAGCGAGAACGACATGTTGTCCCGCACCGTCATGTGCGGATAGAGCGCTTAGGACTGGAACACCATGGCGATGCCACGCTGGGCAGGCGGCATGTCGTTGACCCGCACGCCGTCGATCTCCAACGTCCCGCCGGTGATCTTCTCCAGC
>JBCDGG010000229.1:0-4766 GCA_038757905.1 Pseudomonadota bacterium
CCGCCGCGGAAGGTGCGGCCTCGGTCGTCATCTCAGCCAAGATCGAGGAAGATATCGCTCAGCTCGAGGCCGACGAAGCCGAGGCGTTCCTTGAGGAGCTGGGGCTTGCCGAAGCCGGGCTCGATCGTCTGATCCGGGCGGGCTACGGGCTGCTCGGGCTGGAGACCTACTTTACCGTCGGGCCGAAGGAAGCGCGCGCCTGGACGATCCCGCAGGGCACGCTTGCTCCCCAGGCCGCCGGCGTGATCCACGGCGACTTCGAGCGGGGCTTCATCCGCGCCGAGACAATTTCCTTTGCCGATTTCGTCGAATGCGGCGGCGAGAGCGGGGCAAAGGAAGCCGGCAAGATGCGGGTCGAAGGAAAGGCCTACGAGGTGCGGGACGGCGACGTCCTGCATTTCCTGCACAGCAGGTGAGTGCATCGCGCCGCCGCCGCGGTTGGGCGGGCCCGGCGCGTAACATTCAATCAACCTTACCGGGCTAGGAAGCAGCGGCACGGAAGAAGCCGTGCGGCCGCATCCGGGGTTTGCCGTGGGCGTCACGCTCCGCCTTCTGATCGTTCTCGCCGCCACGCTGTTGCCCCTGCGCGGGATTGCGTCGGTCGATCCGACACCCGACGCCGCGTTCGTTATGGATGCGCGCACGGGGCAGGTTCTGCTCTCGGAGAATGCCGAGGCCCGCCTGCACCCGGCCTCGCTCACCAAGATGATGACGCTCTACATCGCTTTTGCCGCCTTGGAGCAGGGCGAGATCGCGCTGCCGTCGCGCGTCGCGGTTTCGCCGCGCGCCGCGGCGACGGGGGGCAGCCGGCTGCACCTGAAGGCCGGCCAGGAGATCGCGATCGAGGATCTTATCCTGGGCGTCGCCATCCGCTCCGCCAACGATGCCGCGGTCGCGCTGGCCGAGGCGATTGCCGGGAGCGAGGCGGCGTTCGTCTCGCGCATGAACGACATGGCCGCGTCCATGGGCCTGACGGGCACCGCGTTTCGCAATGCGCACGGGCTGACGGCCCCCGGCCATCTCAGCACCGCGCGGGATATGAGCGTACTCGGCCGGCGGCTGTTGTTGGAGTTTCCGGAGCATGCCGGTATCCACGCCAGGCTGGACGCGGTCGCGAATGGGCATCGCATTGTCCATACCAACCGGCGCTTTCTGTCCGGATATGCGGGGGCCGACGGGATCAAGACCGGCTTCACGCGTGCGGCGGGCTTCACGCTGACGGCAAGCGCGATGCGTGGGGAGAAGCATGTCATCGTCACGATTCTGGGCGCTGAATCCTCGGCCGCGCGTGCGGCCAAGGCGGCACGCCTGATGAACTGGGCATTTGAGCGCATTCCGGACGGGGTTGCGCGGGTGCCTCTGGCGCCGCTGACGGGCGACGCGCCGACGCCGGCTGGTGCGGCGGGGTTGCTCGTCCGGGCGCGCCCGCTCTTCGACCATGCGGCGCAAGCGCCGTCTGTGCCCGCGCCGCCAGGCGGCATCGCCCTGTCGGGATTGCAGGCGATCCGGCCCTCCGCCCTTGCTCCAGCCCACGGCGCCGTCGATCTGGGGGCCTTCTAGCGGCCCTGGCGCGGCGGTGCCCCAAGCGCTTCCGAAAGCGCCGTCGCGGCGCGCGCAACCTCCGCCCCGAGCCGCGGCACGGCCTCCGGCGTGACCCGCGACACCGGCCCCGAGACCGACAGACCCGCGATGGCGCTGCCCGAGGCATCGAAGACGGGGGCGGCGACGCAGCGCATGCCTTCGCTGCGCTCCTCATTGTCCACCGCGTAACCGCGCGCGCGGATCCGCGCCAGATCCTCCGCCAGGGCATCGGCCGTTGTCAGCGTGAAATCCGTGAACCGGCTCAGCTCCGCCCGCGCGAGATAGGCGACGCGCCGCTCCTCGGCCAACCAGGCCAGCAGCGCCTTGCCAATCCCCGACGCATGCAGCGGCGAGACGGTGCCCGGCGGAAAGAAGGCGCGCAGGGTCGCGTCGGTCTCCACCTGGCTGACGAACATCACGTCGTCGCCCCGGGCCACGCCGAGATTGGCGGTTTCGCCCGTCTCGGTCCGAAGCTGGCGCATGGGCCCCTGCGCCCGCTCGACGATCGACGCGCGGCGCAGGAAGGACGATCCGATCAGGAAGGCGCGGGGGCCGACGACCCATGTCTGGTCCTTGCCATCGAGCTCGACGATCCCCCGTGCCTGCAACGTGACGAGGACGCGATAGACCGTCGCCGGCGATTGGCCGAGACCGGTTGCAAGCTCCGACAGGGTGGCCGCCCCCCGGTCGGCCAGGGATTCGAGGATCGCCATGGCCCGGTCGAGCGACTGAATCGTGTTCTGCTCGGTCTTGTCGGAGAAGGCGCGCGGGCGCCCCCGGGTGCGTTTCTCAGGCGAGGATGATGACATTTTTCACTTTCGCATCCGCAGAGTCTTATTTTGAAAAAATATAACCTCATGAAGTTGCAACCACAATCCCGCTATTTCACGATACGGAAAAACAATTCAAAAAAGTTGTGTCCCGTCCGGCCTGTCCTGTAGACCCCCCATACCCGACCTGAGAAAGCGAGGCATACGATGGAAAACCCGGTCTTCATCCCCGGCCCGACGAACCTTCCCGAAGCGTTGCGGAAGGCATGCGATATGCCCACGCTCGACCATCGCTCACCCGCCTTTGCGGAGATCCTGCATCCCGCCCTCGCCGGCGTGGCGCGCATTCTGAAGACCGAGGCGGCCGAGGTGTTCATCTTCCCGGCCACGGGAACCGGAGGTTGGGAAGCGGCCATCGCCAACACGCTCAGCCGGGGGGACAAGGTGCTGGCCGGGCGCAACGGCATGTTCAGCCACCGCTGGATCGACATGTGCCAGCGTTTCGGGCTCGATGTTCAGGTGATCACGCACCGCTGGGGGCAGGGGCTCGACGCGGCGCGGTACGAAGAGGTTCTGCGCGCCGATACCGGCCACGAGATCAAGGCGGTTCTGGCCACGCACAACGAAACCGCAACCGGCGTTGTCTCCGACATTGCCGCCCTGCGCACGGCGCTCGACAATGCAGCTCATCCCGCGCTTCTGTTGGTCGATGGGGTGTCCTCCGTCGGGTCGATGGACTTCCGGATGGACGAGTGGGGCGTGGATCTGGCGGTCACCGGTTCGCAGAAGGGTTTCATGCTGCCGCCCGGCCTCGCCATCGTCGGGGTGTCGCCGAAGGCGCGGGCTGCCGCGGAGACGGCCGATCTGCCGCGGACCTTCTTCGATTTCAACGACATGCGCCGGGGCTATGCGGCGGACGCCTATCCCTATACCCCCGCGGTCGGCTTGCTCAATGGCCTGCGCCAGGCCTGCGAGATGATCGAGGCGGAGGGCCTGCATCGCGTTTTCGACCGTCACGCCCGGATTGCGGGTGGCGTGCGCGCGGCGGTCAAGGCCTGGGGCCTGTCGCTGTGCGCCGAACGGCCGGACTGGTACTCGAACTCGGTCTCGGCCATTCGCGTGCCCGACGGGGTCGATGCCAATGCCATCGTGTCGCGCGCGGCGCAGACCTACGGCGTCGCCTTCGGCACGGGGCTCGGCGAAGTCGCCGGCAAGGTGTTCCGAATCGGCCATTTGGGTAAACTGACGGATGTGCAGGCGCTGGCGGGCCTGGCAACGGCCGAGATGGTCATGTCCGACATCGGCATGGACGTCGTGCCCGGGTCCGGCGTTGCTGCGGCCCAGGCCCATTACCGGGCGACGGTGGCCGTTCCCGCACTCGACATCGCCGCCGAATAACAGAAGGGAGAGACCGATGAAGGACCTCGCGGATCTGACCGTTCCGACATATGACGACGTTGTGGCGGCGCATGAACGGATTGCCCCCTATATCCACCGCACACCGGTGCTGACGTCGAGCTACTTCAACGAGCTCAGCGGGGCCGAGCTGTTCTTCAAGTGCGAGAACTTCCAGAAAGCCGGTGCGTTCAAGGTGCGCGGGGCCTCCAACGCGGTGTTCGGCCTGTCCGACGAGATGGCGGAGAAGGGCGTGGCGACACACTCCTCCGGCAATCATGCGCTCTCGCTGTCCTACGCTGCCGGGCGGCGGGGCATTCCCTGCCACGTGGTTATGCCGCGCACCGCGCCGGAGGCGAAGAAGGCCGCCGTGCGCGGCTATGGCGGCCTGATCACCGAATGCGAACCGTCGACCACGTCGCGCGAGGCCGTGTTCGCCGACGTGCAGGCCGAGACGGGCGCGGAGTTCGTGCACCCCTACAACGACCCGCGCGTCATCGCGGGGCAGGCCACCTGTTCGCGCGAGCTGATGGAGCAGGTGAGCGGCCTCGACGCGGTGATCGCGCCGATCGGCGGGGGCGGCATGGTCTCGGGCACCTGCCTGACGCTGTCCAATACCGCGCCGGGGGTGGAGATTTACGCAGCTGAGCCAGAGCAGGCCGACGACGCCTACCGCAGCTTCAAGGCCGGCCATATCATCGCCGATGACGCCCCGCAGACCATCGCCGATGGCCTGAAGGTGCCGCTGAAGGAGTTGACCTGGCATTTCGTGTCGAACCATGTGACGGACATCCTCACGGCGTCCGAGCAGGAGATCATTGACGCGATGAAGCTTACCTGGCAGCGGATGAAGATCGTGATGGAAGCGTCCTGCGCCGTGCCGCTGGCCACGATCCTGAAGAATCCCGAGGTGTTCCGTGGCAAGCGCGTGGGCGTTATTGTCACTGGCGGAAATGTCGATATGGACAAGCTGCCCTGGATCACCGGCTGACCTGATAGCGGGCGCGCGGCCGCCGCGCC
>JBCDGG010000230.1:0-4711 GCA_038757905.1 Pseudomonadota bacterium
CCACCCAACACCAGCGCCGGCCGGTGGGCACCCCAACGCCAGCCCGCTGCCACAAACCACCTGTTCGAGACCGGGCGGCCAGAGCGCGCCCCCTTCGCGGGGCCGGGTGCAAGCACGACGGGACAAGCCCGACCCGGAGGAGCACCGCGACCACAACGCTCCCGCAGAGGCGAAGGCCTCCACCGCAGCTCCACATCCAGACCCAAGCGCGTACCGACCGATCTCCCGCTCTCGGCCCCCACAAGGCACGCGGCAGGAACCGGCGCACACCCCATCTCCCTTCGCCCCCCGCCACGCGCAATGGGATAGAGGCGACAGCGCTCTTGCCCTCGCCCCGGGGCCTCCGCGCACACCGCGGCCCGCGCCCGTCCTTTCATCTTGCCAAAAATATCCCCGCCGGAGGCATCCCAGATCTCCAAGCGCGCCACCCCTCCGGGATGCCCCGCCCGCGACATGCGGCGTCGCAGACCGGCGACACCGCCGCCGCCGTCCCGCTAGGCTGGCCGGAACGAAGGGAGGTTCCATGCGCACCCATGCCCAGGCCGTCGTGATCGGGGGCGGCGTCGTCGGCGTCTCGATCCTCTATCACCTGGCCAAGCTCGGCTGGACGGAAACCGTGCTGCTCGAACGCTCCGAGCTGACCTCCGGCTCCACCTGGCACGCCGCCGCGAATATCCACGGCCTGCACGACAGCACCAACATCTCCCGCCTGCAGCACTACACGATGGCGCTCTACCGCGAGCTGGAGGCCGAGACCGGCCAGTCTTGCGGGATCTTCCAGCCCGGCTCGCTCTACCTCGCCCAAACCGAGGATCGCGTGCATCAGCTGCACCTGCAGGAGGCCAAGGCGCGCCGCTATGGCATGAACTTCCACGAGGTTTCGCGCGACGAGGCCGAACGGCTCCACCCGCTGGCCGATTTTGACGGCGTGCGCTGCATCATGTTCGAGCCGGATGGCGGCAACGTCGACCCCTCCGGCGTGACCAATGCCTACGCCCTGGGCGCCCGGGCCCTTGGCGCCGAGATCCACCGCTTCACGCCTGTGACCGGGACGGAGGCCCAGCCAGACGGCACCTGGATCGTCCGCACCGGCACCGGCGACATCCGGACACCCTGGGTGATCAATGCCGCGGGGCTCTGGGCCCGCGAAGTCGCGGCCATGGCAGGGGTGGAGCTGCCGCTCCAACCGACGGAGCACCAGTACTTCGTAACCGAGGCCATCGCCGGGATCGAAGCGCTGGACAGGCGCCTGCCCTCGCTCGCGGACCGCGATGGCGAGTACTATCTGCGTCAGGAAGGCAAGGGCCTGCTCGTCGGTGCCTATGAGCGCGATGTCCGGCTCTGGGCCGAGGACGGCACGCCCCCGAACTTCGGCCACGAGCTCTTCGCCGACGATCTGGACCGGATCGAAGACAACGTAATGCGGGCCATCGGGCGGGTTCCGGCCATCGGAGAGGCCGGAATCAAGCGGGTGATCAACGGGCCGATGATCTGGTCGCCCGACAGCTCCGCCCTGTTCGGCCCGGTGCCCGAGCTTCGGGGATATTTCTGCTGTTGCGGGATCATCCCGGGCTTCAGCCAAAACGGCGGGCTGGGCAAGCTTGCCGCCGAATGGATGGTGGAGGGCGAACCCTCGCTCGATCTCTTCGGATGGGACATCGCCCGCTACGGCCACTGGGCCGGCGCGGCCTTCACCAAGGCGCGGGTGAAGGACCAGTACGCGCACCGCTTCAAGATCCATTTCCCGGGTGAGGAGCGCGCCGCCGGGCGCCCCGTCCGCACCCGGCCGGCCTATGGGCTGCAACAGGAGATGGGCGCCGTCTTCGGCATGAACTACGGGTGGGAGCATCCCCTCTATTTCGACGGCGCCGAGGGTGGGCCGGTGCCGGACAGCGCCGGGTTCACACGGCAGCCCTGGTGGCACGTCGTCGGGCGCGAAGCGCGGATTCTGCGCGACGCGGTGGGCGTGATCGACATCTCCAACTTCGCCCGTACGGCGGTCGAGGGGCCCGGCGCCGAGGATTGGCTGAACACGCTTCTCGCCAACCGCATGCCACGGCGGGTGGGCCGGTCCTGCCTCGCGCCGCTCATCGGCCGCCGCGGCGGTGTCGCTGGCGACTTCACCGTGACCCGCACCGCAGAGACGCGGTTTCTGATGATCGGGGGCGGCGCCGCGGAGCGGTTCCACACGCGCTTCCTCGCCCAGGTTCCCGTGCCCGAGGGCACCCGGGTTCGCAGCCGGACGGAGGCCATGGCGGGCTTCAACGTCGCCGGCCCCCGCGCCCGGGCCGCCCTCGCCCGCCTCACCGATGCCGACCTGTCCAATGCGGGCTTCCCGTTCTTCCGGTCCGCCGAGATCACCGTGGCCGGGGTGGCCTGCATCGCCATCCGCGTGTCCTTCACCGGGGATTTCGGCTGGGAGTTGCATTGCGCCGTCGACGATCAGGTGCCGCTCTACACCGCACTTCTGGAGGCAGCCCGGGCCGAAGGCGGCGGCCCGGTGGGCAGCCGGGCGCTGATGTCGCTGCGGCTGGAAAAGGGCTATGGCTCCTGGGGGCGGGATTACTCGCCGGAGTACTGGCCGCACGAGAGCGGGCTCGACGCCCTGATCCGGCGCGACAAGCCGTTTCTGAACAAGGACGCTTGGGAGGCGATCCGAGACTCGCCACCGCGCGAAACGCTCACCATGCTCCAGATCGACGCGCAAGCGGCGGACGCGAGCGGAGGCGAGCCGGTGTTCACGACCAGTGGCGACCCGATCGGGCAGGTATCGTCCGGCGGTTACGGCTACACCGTGGAGCAATCGCTCGCGCTGGCCTATCTTCGGGCGGGCAGTGTCGCGCCCGGCGACGTGGTGCAGGTCGCCCTTCTCGGGCGGCCGCACACGGCCCGTGTACTCGCCGAGCCCCCTTTCGATCCCGCGGGCCATCGCCTGCGCGACCGCGCGCCCATCGCAGAACCGGCGGAGTAGGGCGGCCCGCGGCCGTGTTGCCCGGCGGCCGCCCGCGCGCCGGGCCTCGGCTTTTTTGCCGTCCTTTCGGCACATTGCGGCGGAGCGCCGCGTCACACTAGGCTTAATTCCGCCGTCGCGCTCCTGCACGCCCGTCGGGCCCCGGCGACAGGCGCCGTGGCGCCGATCGCCCCTTGCGGATTTGGCAAAGCGCCGCCCACGCCCAGCCCGCGGATCGGCGGCGATTGCCCGGCGCCCGGCCCCCTATGCTACGGAAAAGTCCGCAAATCTGCCACATTCTTTCCCAAGGCTGGCCTTCCTCCGGTCGCAGTGGGACCACGATGAGCCGATTTTATGACGCTCGTCCTTCCGCCGGAGAACGTAACGATGCCCGATCCCATTTTCGAGTTGCTGGAAACGCGTCAGTACAACGGAGATCCGTCCAGCGTCTACGAGGTCGACCATACAGCGGCCCTGAAAACCAACAACGCCACGCTCGCGCTCAAATTCTCGCTGTCATCGCTCGCGGGAGAGATGGCGCTGATCACCAAGGATCTGGAGGGTACGAAACCCGGGCACATCCAGGTGCTGTCGATCGACGGGCTTCTGCATGTCGAACTCGAATACGGCAACACGCGCAAATGGCTGAAAGTACCGGACCTCGTCCTGTCGGCGGGCACGGAGTATCACCTGGCCGTATCGGTCGGCGGCAAGGGTATGCAGGTCTTCGTCGACGGCACGCTCGCCGCGGCGGAACCCACGATAACGCAGGGCCTCTCCGGCAACACCGAGAACCTGCTGATCGGCGGGTCGCGCGCCTGGCGCAGCAACGAAGACCAGGATCCGCACTCCGTCGCGCGGGGCGAGATCGGCGCGGTGCAGATGTTCGACAAGCAGCTGGCAGAGGCCGATGTCGCCCAACTGGCTGCCGACGCAGGCAAACCCATGGGTCTGATGGCGCTGTCGCATGCGTCTTTGGCGCCTGTTCTGGAGCAGTTGCACCACGGCTCGGAGTGGCTCTCGCATATGGTGGCGGAGTTCGGCCTGGGCGGCGGCCATGGCGGGCACAGCCATATGGGCGGCGGCCATGGCGGCATGGGCGGGCTCGGCCAGCTGGCGCTGCAGGAGGGCGGCCAGTGGAAGAACAAGCTGACCGGCACCGCGGGCGATGACGGCCTCAACGGCATGGCCGGCAACGACACCCTGATCGGCAAGCGCGGCGACGACGTGCTGCAGGGCGGCTACGGCGCCGACACGCTGACCGGCGGCGCCGGCAACGACGTGCTGGATGGCGGCGCGGGCGAGGATTACCTGTCGGGCGGTGCGGGCGACGATTGGCTGATCTCGCGCTCCGACGCGCGCGAGCCCGACATCGCCAACATCCCCGGCCGCGACGAGCGCGACCCTTACAACGAGCTGACCAACGGCAAGGTCTATCCCAATCAGCCGGTGGCCTCCAATGACGTCATGAAGGGCGGCGGCGGCGCCGACGTCTTCTATTTCCAGACGCTGATCAACGCCAAAGAGCGCTACATCGAGAAGCACACCAACGATGCGGGCGTGATCAACTGGCACGGCGTGGCCGGCGAGAACGACAACCTGCACGACCACTGGGTCGATGCCATCGGCGACGAGCTGATCCTGGATTACGACGCCAGCGAGGGCGACCAGATCGTGATCGAGGGCCACACGACCGAGATCGGCTCGATCACCTATGGCGACCATGACGGCAACGGCGTGCTCGATCACTCGGTGATCACG
>JBCDGG010000231.1:0-4642 GCA_038757905.1 Pseudomonadota bacterium
CCGGACCATCACCAAGGGTGGTTGCCCAAGTGCTTCCTGCGCCCGCTCCATCGCGGCAATATCTGGCGTCTCCGCCAGCGCCCTTGCCGCCGACACGCGCTTGCCACCGCCGCCGCCCGCGCCGATCCGCCATCCGTCCGCTTCGTGCCACGCCGCGGGCGGCCAGGTGGCCTCCAGGGCGTCGAACACGTCGGACGGGCCGATCTGTGCGAGGCTGGGCGCCGCGCTCAATCGAGGGCCTCGGGAAAGAGCCGTCCGAGTTCGGACATCGCCGCATCGACGCGCGCGGCCTCCGTCCCCCGGATGACGACGGTCGCGCCGTACACGCCGTCCCGGTAGGTGGGATAACACCCGATGGAGAGATCGGTATAGGTGTCGGCCAGCGTGCCGAGCGGCGCGGCGATGTCGCCCTCACCCCGCTGGATCTGCAGCGATTGCGACAGCAGCGGCGGCCCGCCCGTCATGCTCGGCAGAACCGAGGCCACCATTGCCTGAAACACGACGGGCACGCCCGCCATCACGTGCACATTACCGATGCTGAAGCCGGGCGCCACGCTGATCGGGTTCTCGATGAGACAGGCGCCATCGGGCACGCGTGCCATCCGCAGCCGGGCGTCATTCAGCGCGATGCCCTTTTCGTCGTAGTAGGATTGCAGCAGCGCGCGCGCATCCTCGCGCACGCCGATCGCCACGCCGAATGCCTCCGCGATGGCATCGGCGGTGATATCGTCATGCGTCGGGCCGATCCCGCCGGAGGTGAACACGTGGTTCCACCGCTCGGACAAGGCGCGCACCGCCGCCACGATCTGATCCTGAACGTCGGCGACCATGCGCACCTCGCTCAGGGCGATGCCGTGCCGGGTCAGCTCGCCGGCGAGATGGTGCATGTTGCTGTCGCGCGTGCGCCCCGACAGGATCTCATCCCCGATGACAAGCATGGCGGCCGTGGGCCGGGTAGGCAGTTCGCGCATGGCGCCCCCTTGCGTGGTTCGGCCCCGGTGTATACGCGCGCGCCATGCGCTTTCAAACCCCGCTCGTCGCGGCGCGCCTCGTGCGGCGCTACAACCGGTTTCTCGCCGATGCCGTGCTTGAGGAGACAGGCGCGGCCGTCACCGCGCATTGCCCCAACCCGGGCTCGATGATGGGTCTGAAGGAGCCGGGGGCGCGGATCTGGCTGGAACCGAACGACGATCCCAAGAAGAAGCTGAAATACGGCTGGCGGCTGGTGGAACTGGGCGGGGGCCATTGGTCGGGCATCGACACCGCCGTCCCGAACCGTGTCGTCAAGGCCGCCCTCGCCCGGCGCGCCGTGCCCCGGCTCGCCGCCTATGGCGGCGTTCGCGCAGAAGTGAAGTACGGCAAGGCGAGCCGGGTGGACTTTCTGCTGACAGAGCCCGGCCTGCCGGACGCCTATGTCGAGGTGAAGAACGTCCACCTCCGCCGCAGCGGGGATTGGGCGGAATTCCCCGACAGCGTGACGGCGCGCGGCGCCAAACATCTGGCGGAACTGGCCGATATGGTGCGCGCCGGCCACCGTGCGGTGATGTTCTATCTCGTCCAGCGGACCGACTGCGCCCGCCTGCGCATGGCGCCGGATCTCGATCCCGCCTATGCCGCCGCGTTCGATGCCGCGCGCGCCGCGGGGGTCGAGATGCTGTGCCACGGCACCGTGATCGACCGCGAGAGCGTCGAGCTGGGCGGCGAACTACCCGTGGACCCGTCGCCGCAGAGTTCGGGCCCCACCTTCCCCTCGGTCTAGCGTGGCTCTATATATCCCATATGGATAGACCCCAGAAGGCAGCCCCGGTGGACGACGCGCGCGGCAAACTCACCAAGGATGGCATCCGCCTGTACGAACCGGCGGATTTCGAAGGCATGCGCCGCGCCGGGCGGCTCGCCGCCGAAATCCTGGACGCGGTGATCCCCCTCGTCGCGCCCGGACAGACCACCGGCCGCATCGATGCCGAGATCGAGCGCATGGTGAACGAGGCCGGCGCGGTCTCGGCGACCATCGGATACAAAGGCTACAAGCACGCCTCGTGCATCTCGGTCAATCACGTGGTCTGCCACGGGATCCCCGGCGACAAGACGTTGAAAGACGGCGACATCCTGAACATCGACGTCACGGTCATCCTCGACGGCTGGTTTGGCGATACATCGCGGATGTTCGTCGCGGGAAAGCTTGCGCGCAAACCCGAACGGCTGATCGAGGTGACCCACGAGGCGCTGATGCGCGGGATCGCGGCGGTGAAGCCCGGCAACACCTTCGGCGACATCGGCCATGCGATTCAGAGCTATGTCGAGAGCAATCGCATGTCGGTGGTGCGCGACTTCTGCGGGCACGGGCTTGGCCGTGTATTCCACGCCCCGCCCAACGTGCTGCATTACGGGCGCTCCGGCGCGGGCCCCGTGCTGGAGCCCGGCATGTTCTTCACCATCGAACCGATGGTGAATCTCGGCCGGCCCGAAACCAAAGTGCTGGCCGACGACTGGACGGCCGTGACGCGGGACAAGTCGCTGTCGGCCCAGTTCGAGCATTCCGTCGGCGTGACGCCGGACGGCGTCGAGATCTTCACGCCCTCGCCCGCAGGCCGCTTCCACCCCACCTACGGCTGATCCCGGGCACTGCGCGGCGCGTGCATCCGCTCAGCGCGGGGCTGGTTCAGCGTGCGCTCGGGGTGTTGTCGTCCTGTGCGTGGGCCTCCTCCTCCCATTGCTCCCAGCGGATCAGGAACACCGGACGGCCGCCAAGGGCACCATGGATGTCCCCCATCATGACCGGGCCCGTCGAACGGCGCGGCGGGCGCCCCCCACGATCGGTCGCCGCAGCGCGAGGCCACCAGCCCAGGAAAGATTGGGTAAGCGTGCCAACAGACATGCGGCTAGACTAGCGCGCCGGCATCCCTCTGTCACGGCGTGGCCGCGGGGGAGCCCTGAACCAGCGAAGACCGGCGGGACGCGACCGCAACGGCGGCCTCGCCGGCTATGGCGCCCGCAGGAGGGTAAGATGCGTGTCGCCGTAGCGGCGCGTGTCGAGCAGGATGAAGCCGGGCGGCGGGGCTTGCGGGGCGCTCTCCTCCCACACGATCGTGGCCCCCGGCGACAGCCAGCCGCCGTCTTGCGCGGCGCTGAGCGCCCGTTCGCCGAGGCCCTTGCCATAGGGCGGATCCAGAAAGACCAGATCGAAACGCTGCCCCCGCGCATCGCCAAGCCGGGTGGCGTCCCGCCGCCACACCTTTGCGATCCCCTGCGCCCGGGCGCGCGAGACGTTCTCTCGCAGGAGCGCCCGCGCCTTGGTGCCATCGTCGACAAAGGTGACGTGGGCGGCCCCGCGGGACAGCGCCTCCAGCCCCAGCGCGCCGGTCCCGGCGAAAAGATCGAGCACACGGCTGCCGGCGAGAGCGACGTCGCCGCGGGCCTCCAGGAGGTTGAACAGGCTTTCGCGGACACGATCGGAGGTGGGCCGCAGATGCGCGTCCGCATCCCCCGCGCCGAGCGCGGCCAGCTGCAGCCCCCGCATCTTTCCGGCGACGATCCGCACCGAAGCTACCGCAACAGCGCCTTCAGATCCGTCTCCGGATCGGCAATGGCGGCGGCTGGCGGGGTTTTGCCACCCTCGATCAGGCGCTTGCCGACCATATAGGCCCGCGGGTCGTTCATCGCGTCGACCGCCAGCAAATCGTCGCCCCGGTAGTACCAGTGCGATGTGCCCGGCCGCACGACCACGTGGTCGTAGCCCGTGTTCAGCCCGGCGATTTGCAGCTTCAGGTCGTACTGGTCCGACCAGAACCAGGGCTTCGGATCATAGAGGGTTTCCACGCCTGCGACGTTCGCTGCCACGCATTCCGCCTGATCAATTGCGTTCTGGACGGATTCGAGCCGGATGCGCTGCCCGCGCCAGGGCAGGGACGCGCAATCGCCCGCCGCCCACACCCCCGGCGCCGAGGTACGCCCGCAGGCATCCACCTGGATCCCGTTGTCGAGTACGATCCCGGCCGCCTCGGCCAGCGCGCAATCCGGAACGATCCCGATCCCGACGATGACAAGATCGACGTCCAGCGTCCGGCCCTCGCTCAGAACGGCGCCGCTGACGCGGCCATCGCCCGCCAGCCGCTCCAGCCCGACACCCTCGACGATCTCGACCCCGTGCCCTTCGTGCACCCCGCGGATGAAGTCCGACGTCTCGGGCGCGGCAACGCGTTGCAAGATCCGCTCCGCCGCTTCGACCAGCGTCACCCGAAGGCCCATCGTGGCGGCCACCGCCGCGGCTTCGAGGCCGATGTAACCTCCGCCGACCACCAGCACGTGCCGCCCGGGCTGCATCTCCGGGGCCATCGCATCCACATCGGCCAGCGACCGCACGACATGGACGCCCGCAAGATCGCCGCCAATGGTGACGGGAAGCCGCCGCGGCACCGATCCTGTCGTCAGGATCAGATCGTCGTAGGGCAGGGTGGCATCGCCCAGCCGGACCGTGCGAGCGCCGGTGTCCACGGCCTCGGCCCGAGCACCGAGGCGCAGGGTCACGCCCTGTTCGGCATACCATGCCTCCGGCCGCAGATAGAGGCGCTCCAGCGCCATGTCGCCCTTCAAATACGCCTTGGACAAAGGCGGGCGCTGGTAGGGCGGCACGGGCTCCTCG
>JBCDGG010000232.1:0-4355 GCA_038757905.1 Pseudomonadota bacterium
GCGCTCTGCTTCTCGATCCACCGATCACTGTATACATCGTGCCGCCGCGCCCCCACGCACTTGCCGAGTTGAGACAGGCTGGCACTTGAAGTCCGCATCGTCCAGAGCCGAAGCAGCCGGATCCCGCATGCCGTGTCGCTAGAGCGAAAGGTCGAGCACGGCCCCATAGCCCGGGCGCTGCGCCGGTCTGCCGGGGACGGCCCAGATCACCGGCAGTCCGGGCAATGGGGCCGGCACGGGCGCATCGAGGTCGGTCAGCACGATCAGAAGCGCGGGCGAGAGCGCGGCCGCTTCGGCAAAGAGCCCGTCGAAGGACGTGCCGCCGCCGCGCGCGAGATCGAGCCGCTTGAGCGCCTGTTCCACACCGCTGACAGGAAGTTTGGCAACGTGGCGCACCGCCTCGTCGAACACCAGCGCGTGCAACTCGGCCCCGGCGCGGCGCGCGATTCCCGCCACCTGCCCAACGAACATGGCGAGGCGCAGATCGTCGATCGAGGACGAGCAGTCGATGCCCACGGCCAGACGCGGCACCTGGCGCGCGCGGCGCCGCCCCGGTTCGTAGACCGGTGCCCGCGTGCCGCTGGCCCGGGCCTGCGCCTCCATCCCGGTCCACCGGCGCGACGGCCGCGCCCAGTCGGGGCGCGGCTCCTCCATCAGCGCGCGCGCCGCCAGGTTGCGCAGGTGCCGCTCCCAGGGGACCTCCGAGGTCGGGATGTCGGCGAGCCGCAGGCCGAGCGCCCCGATGCCGCGTCCGGCCAGCCGCCCTTCCTCCAGCGCCCGGCTCAGGCGCTGACGCCAGTCCGCATCCGCTTCGGCCTCCTCGGCGTCGCCCCCGCCCGATTGGGTCTGCGGTGCGATATCGGGGGCGAAGTTCGCCTCGCGCGCCTCCCCCTCCGCTATTCCGGCGGAATGCGGTGCCTCGCCATCGCCCTTCGCCACAGTCCGGCGGTCTTGCTGCGCCTCTGCCAGGGCCAGGGTCAGCGCTTCGGCGTCCCATTTGGCGAGGGCCTGCGCCACCGGCGTGTCGTCCTTCAGAACGAAGGCCTGCAGGGGCGTCAGCGTGATGCACGGCCGGGGCAGGGCATATCCCGCGGCAATCAGGGTTTCGTTCACCAGCGCATCGGCGGCGATGTTGAACAGCCGCGGCGTGAATTCCGGCCCCAGACGCGCCCGCAGCGCCCTGTCCCGCGCCGGGTGGCGCAACGCCACATGCAGGATCTGGTGCGCCGCCACGCCGATCTGGCAATCCAGCGGGAGTGCCTCGAAGGCCGGTCCGTAGTAGATCGCGCGGCCATCCGTCCAGGCCGGGGCGTCCGGATCGCCGTCGATGCGGGTATCCGGCCCGCCCGCCCTCTCCGTGTTGGGGTCGCTATCGCGGTGATCGACCCAGAGAGACAGCGCGGCAAAGGCCGGATCCATCTCGGCGAGTTTCGTCAGCGCGCGGGTCGCCCGGGCCGAGTGTTGCCGCGCCGGTTTGGCAACGCTCACGCCAGACCCGCCGCTTCCCGCTCGTCGGAATAGGCGCGGAAGCTGGGCGAGGCGAGGAAGGCCTCCTGCAGGCCGAGGTCGAGACCCTTCCGGATCAGCGACTCGAACCCATAGGTCGTCAGTTCGCCCAAGGGCATGCGCGTGAACGCGTCGTCGCGCCGCTTCTCTCGCAGCTGGCGGATCCCGGCGAGGATGTCGATCACACCCGGTGCGGTGCGCGCGTCCAGCACGCCGACAAGCCCGTGGATCAGCGCGGTCAATCCGTGCATCGTAGCGGGATACATCTCCCACCGCTCTCGCGGGCTCGCCTCCAGCATGTCCGTCACCTGGACGGTGGCGGCGATGTCGTCGGCCACCACGGCGAACTCGGCCGCAACCGCCTCGCCGATCGTCCCGGCGACCATCATCTGGCGCAACCGGCGGTCGCGCACATGGCCGACGATGTCGGACACGCGTTCCCACGAGCGCGGCGTGCAGGCGATCATATGGCCGCGCTCCAGCGCCCGCTCGGTCGTTTCCAGCAGATCGGGCCGGGTTCGGATGAAGGCCGTGACCGCCGGGTGCAGGCCCTGCGGCACGGCGTAGTTCTCCAACCAGTCGGTCGCGGCGGCCCGCACGTGCAGATGCACCAGGCGATCGGCCAGCCCGGTGCCCATCTCGTAGGCGACGGCGCCATCCTCCACCATGTTTCCGGCCGCCACGATGAAGACGGAGGCCGGCAGACGATGCCGTCCGACGCGCCGCTCCTGCAACAGGCCGTAGACGGTCGGCTGCAGGGTGGGGGCCGCGGCAGTGAGCTCGTCGAGAAACAGAACCGCCGGCTGCTCCGGGTCGTCCGGCAGATCCTCCGGCCGATACCACACCGTCGTTTTCGCCTCATGATCGTAATAGGGCAAACCGCGCAGGTCCTGCGGCTCGATCGTGGTCAGCCGAAGATCGAAGAGCCGCGCGCCGCTTCGCGCCGCCAGCTGCTCCACCACCTGCGTCTTGCCCACTCCGGGCGATCCGTGAAGCATCCAGGACGCGGTGAAGCGCCCTGCCTTCTGGGCCTCCCACCCCTCCGCGAGCACCCGCGCGGCGTCGCCGGCGGAGACGGTCATGGCATTGACGGGCATCGGTCCCTCCTCGGTCACGTCCTCGCGCGGGAAACATGGCCCCGGCGCCGCAATGGTCCAGCCCAAGCGCCGGCCCGGACGTGCGATGCGGCGGACAGTCTCGCTGGCGGCGCGCCCGCCCGGCGCCTCTTCACCCCGGCGCCCCTTCAATTTGCCGAAAGTATCCCGGGGGACGCGCGCCAGGGGCGCGCGGGGGGCAGCGCCCCCTATGCGAGCTGCGCCAGCCGCGCCGTCTGGCGGGACAGCAAGGCCTCGATCTCGGCAATCGCCGCGGCCCCCAGATCCGCCGCCGGCTTGCGCAAGGTGGCGTGGGCGATCGCCCCGCGCTTGGCCAGCGTGTACTTGCGGATCGCAAGGCCCAGGCCGGGCTGTCCTTCATAGCGCACGAGCGGCAGATAGGCATCGAACACGTCCCGCATGCGGGCGAGATCGCCCGCATGAAAGAGCCGCACCACCTCGGCCATCATCTCGGGATAGGCGAACCCGGTCATCGCGCCATCGGCGCCGCGCGCCATCTCCTCCGGCAGGAAGAGCCCGCCATTTCCGCACAGGATGGAGATCCGCCGCGCCCCGGCATCGGAGGCCGCACGCAGGGTGGAGATCTTTTCCAGCCCGGGCCAGTCCTCGTGCTTGAGCATCACGCAGGTCGGACATTCCTCGACGATCCGCGCGATCACGGCGGGTGCGATCTGCACCCCGGTCGCCAGGGGGAAATCCTGCAGGACGAAGGGCACGGGGCCCAGCATCTCTGCGGCTGTCCGGTAGTATCCGGCAATCTGATCGTCGGTCCGCAGGGAGCCGGGCGGTGCCACCATCACGCCCGCCGCGCCGGCCTCCATCGCCTCGCCCGCGAGGGTCTGCATCGCCGCAAAGCCCGGCGCCGACACCCCCACCACGACGGGCAGGTCGGTGCGCCCCACCACGCGCCGGACAACGGCGACGGATTCCTCCGCCGTCAGCTTGCCCGCCTCGCCCATCATGCCGAGGATGGTCAGCCCCGTTGCGCCCTTCTCGGCGTAGAAATCCACCATGCGGTCGACGCTCGCCAGGTCGAGCGCGCCGTCGGGCTGAAAGGGGGTCACGGCGATGGTGAAGACGCCTGCAGCGGTTTCGTCCAGCATAGGTACTCCTAGGTAGTTTGGGGGGCAGTTGGGGCGGCAGTTGTGGCATGGTGGATCCGGGTGAGGCCGAGCGCGATGCGCGACAGCGCCTGCGCCGCTCCAGCCTGCGACGGCTCGACCACGGGCAGGCCGACGGCGTCTTCGAGCGTGGCGCGCAGATGCGCCATGCCGGCGCATCCCAGGATCAGCACATCGGCGCCGTCCTCGTCGCGCAGGCGCCGCGCCACCTCGATCATCCGCGGCGTGGTCTCGGCGGAGCCCGCAAGATCGGCAACGCCGATATCGAGCGCCCGGTCGCCGGCACATCGTTCGATCAGCCCGAGCGACCGGATGGCCCGCAGATGGCGCGCGACCGAGGTCGAGCGGACGGAGATCACGCCGAACCGTTCGCCGAGGTCGCAGGCCAAAAGATACGCCGCCTGTCCGGTTCCCGTCACCGGCAGATCCGTGCGGCTTCGCAGTGCGTGCAGGCCGGGATCCGAGAAGCAGGCGATGGTGAAGCCCGCCGCTTCGTCTTCGAGCCGCGCGGCAAGCGCCAGGAGCGGCGGCACGACCTCCGCCGCTTCGGCGTCGGTCTCGATCCCGGGCGGCCCCTCCGCGAGGGTGACGCATCGGATAGGCAGGCCCCAGC
>JBCDGG010000233.1:0-3957 GCA_038757905.1 Pseudomonadota bacterium
CCGACAAGGAAATGGTGTTCGTGGGCGGGGGCGCCGGCATGGCACCAATGCGCAGCCACATCTTTGACCAACTCAAGCGCCTGAGCTCAACGCGCAAGATCACGTTCTGGTACGGCGCGCGCTCCAAGCGCGAGATGTTCTTTGTCGAGGATTTCGACGGGCTCGCCCGGGACAACCCCAACTTCGAGTGGCATGTCGCGCTGTCCGATGCGCTGCCCGAAGACGATTGGGACGGCTACACCGGCTTCATCCACAACATCCTCTATGAGGAATACCTCAAGGATCACCCCGCGCCCGAGGATTGCGAGTTCTACATGTGTGGCCCGCCGATCATGAACCAGTCGGTGATCAACATGCTGCTCGATCTGGGCGTGGACCGCGAAGACATCATGCTGGATGACTTCGGCGGCTAACGGCCCAAGGCAAGGATCAAGACTGGACGGCTGAGCCCCGGTTCAGCCGTCTTGCACTCTGATATACCCGGCAAGGCCGGTCTTCTGGTGCTCGATCACATGGCAGTGGAACGCCCAGTCCCCTGGATTGTCGGCGACGAAGGCCACATCCATCGTCTCCTCCTTCAGAAGCAGGGCGGTGTCCGTCCAGTGCGGGCGGACCTTGCGCTTGTTCGAGGCGAGCGGGCGGAAGGCCAGACCGTGCAGGTGAATGGGATGGGCGTTCGGGCTTTCGTTGCGCAGGCGCAGCACGACGCTTTCGCCCGTCCGGAACGTGGCGAGCGGGCCGGTGCGTTCGGCGGCGTCGCCCGGCCATGGCGTGCGGTTGATCGACCAGAAGGTCAGCCCGAGCGTGCCGCACAAGCCATTGTTGGGCTGCATCCCGTCGGGCGACCAGCCAAAGACGAACTCCTCCGTCCGGGCCCGCGCAAGATCGGGAACGGCAACCGGATTGGGTGGCAGCGGGCGTATCTCGGCCAGATCGCGCGCGGCATCGGCACCCTCCGCCCGGATGCGCGCGAGGGGACGGGCGCCGCCGGGCACCCGTGTCCTCACCTCGATCTCCCGCCCTTCCTCGGAGGGCACGCGCACCGCAAGGTCTGCCCTTTGGCCCGGGCCGAGCACCAGCGCGCCATCTTCCGCCTGGGGGATCGGCTCGAGCGCGTCCAGCGGATGGCCGTCCAGAGCGATGACGAAACCCTCCGCGCCCGGCAGGAAGACGCGGTAGATCCGCGTGGTGTCGGTTGCCGCGATCCGCAGACGCACCAGCCCCCCGGAGGGGGCGGCATAGGTCGGTGTCACTTCCCAGTTTGCGGTCATCACCGGGCCGAGCGTGCCGCCCCGCGCCGCCCCGCGCGGCGTCCAGAGATCCAGCCACCCGCCGTCCTCGTTCAGCCGAAAGTCCTTCAGGTTGAGCGGGATCTCGGCGTCGAACCCAGGATCGTCGGCTTCTTCGACAACCAGAAGACCGGTCAGGCCCAACGCCATCTGTTCCATGGTCATGCAATGCGGATGGTACCAGAACGTTCCGGCATCGGGGGACGCGAAGGCATAAGTGAACGTCTCGCCCGCCGCGATTGGGAACTGGGTGAGGTAGGGCACCCCGTCCATCGCGTTCGGCAGGCGGATTCCATGCCAATGCATGGTCGTGTACGCATCCGACCGGTTCGTAACGTCCGCGGTGAACGCCTCTCCCTGCTTGAGGCGCAAAACCGGGGGCGGGGCGCCCGGACGGGTGGAAAACAGGCCCGCCGTCGGACGCTCCAGGATCGGGAACGTCGTCGGCTGGATCTCCAGCGGCACATGCGCGTTGGCTGCGGCGAGGCGAGCGCCAACCGGGGCAAGCGCCGCGGCCGTGCCCGCGCCGAGCAGGCCGAGCGCCTGACGGCGGGTAGGACGAAGTTTCGGCACCGGCTCTGCCTCCGTGTCGCAGGTTGACCTTGGCCGGCGCGATCGGGCGGATCTTGCCCGAGGCTTTCCCTGCTGGCGTGACCTTCTCGTCATGCGGGTGGCGGCCGCTCAGGCATAATCCTTCTGTTTGGACATCTTGCCAATACCGGGATTGAGCGTGTTCGTGGGATCGCAGGCCCGGTAGAAGGCCGCCTGATCCTCGGACGCGGCATAGAGGTGGCCGACATTGTGCTCCGCAGGGTACTTCGCCCCGCGCGCATCCAGCAGCTCCAGAAGGCGGGCCTTGACGGTGCCCGGCGCGTGCCCGCGTTTCACCAGATAGTCCTGGTGCAGCACGTGGCAGAAGAAGTGCCCATAATAGAGCTTGTGCACCAGCATGTCCTGCACATCGCCCGGCAGAACCTCGAACCAGTCGCGGTCGTTGCGGCGCAGCGCGATGTCGAGCGCGACGATGTCCTCCACCTCGGTGCCGCGCACGGCGTGATAGCGCACCGCTGCCCCCGCGGCGGCGAAGCGGTGCAGCCCGGCGATCTTGGCCTCCCGCGGGGTGCAGGCGAACCACCCGCTGCGCTCGCCCGCGAAATGCTCCGCAAGGTACGCCTCCGTCTCATCGACGCCGCCGTCCCGCATCTTCAGGATCAGATGGTGGTCGTAGCGCTTGCGGAACGTCTCCATCCGGGCCGGCAGCACATTCGGCCAGATGCGGCTCAGGCCCTGCATAACCAGGTCCGTCATGTTCTTCGGCAGCAGCGGCACTTTGTTCAGCCGCGCGTCGATCCAGCCCTTGAGCGCGAAGATCGACGGCAGCCAATCCGTCCCCAGTTTGTCGATGAGAACGAGGGTGTCTTTGCCGTAATCCTTCGAGATGTCGTAGGCCTCGGCATGCATGTACTCGCCCGAGACGGGCAGCGTCTTGAAGTCCGACAGGATGTCCCGGCGCAGGCGCGTCAGGGCAGCGGTGTCGTTGGTGCCGATGTAGAACGTCTGTTCGCGCGTGTTCTTGGGGTAGGTGTCGAGCCGCACCGCGAACACCGCCAGCTTGCCCGCGCAGCCGGCGGCCTCGTGCAGACGCCGCGGATCGGCATTGAACCGGGCCGGGCTCGCCGCATCCACATCGCGGACGCGGCGCTGATACTCCGTGTCGGAGGCTTTCGCGTTCGTGTCCTGCACGTCCGCCTCGGTGAATTCGCCCTCCTGGAGCCGGGTCAGGATCTCCTCCGGTGTCGTGCCGAGGTCGATGCCCAGATGGTTGACCAGTTCGATCTCGCCGTCGGACGTCACCTGCGCATAAAGCGACAGCTCGGTGTAGGAGGGGCCCCGCTCGATCAGCGAGCCGCCGGAATTGTTGCACACCCCGCCGACGATCGAGGCGCCGATGCAGGACGAACCGATCACGGAATGCGGCTGACGATCGTAGGGCGCAAGCAGCTTCTCCAGCGCAAAAAGCGTGGCGCCGGGGAAGCCGAGAATCTGCCGCCCGTCTTTCAGGACCTCGATCCTGTCCATCCGGTTGGTGCTGAGGACGACCGCGTCCCGGTCGTAGGTTCCGTTCGGTGTGGAGCCTTCCGTGAGGCCCGTATTGGCCGCCTGCATGATCACGATCTTGTCGGCGGCCACGCAGGCCTGCAGCACGCGCCATTGTTCCAGCAAGGTGCCCGGCCGGACGATGGCAAGGGCCGGCCCCTCGCCGGAGCGATAGCCCTTGCAGAACCGCTCCATCGAGCGCGGGTTGGTGATCACGTGGGTTCGGCCAACGATGCCGCGCAACGTTTCAATCAACCCGGCATCCGACATGACGCATCCTCCACAGCCCTTCCGGGATACCGTCAGGCTGCGCGACTGTGAAACCGCAGATTGTCGCGACCGAGCTGATCGAGTTTGGTCACGCCCATCAGTTTCATGTCGCGCTCAATCTCCGTCCGCAGGTTGCCGAGCGCGCGTTCCACCCCGGCCTGACCGGCGGCCGCAAGCGCGTAGAGGTAGAGCCGCCCGCCCGAGCACGCCTTGGCCCCGATCGACAGCGCCTTGAGGATATGCGTGCCGCGCTGGATGCCGCCTTCGCAGATCACGTCGACCTGATCGCCGACCGCGTCGA
>JBCDGG010000234.1:0-3791 GCA_038757905.1 Pseudomonadota bacterium
CGGCGCGGCGATGGCGCGGCGGCCTGCGGCCTTGATTCCGCGCCTCGGCGCTCAAAGCGGGCGTTGCCAGCTCTCACACTTGCTTCACCACCCGGATCAGCACCAGCAGGATCACTGCTCCGATGGTCGCGTGGACGACGGAGAGGAACCAGCTTCCGTCGCCGGTCCAGCCGAGGAGCGGCAGGACGAAACCGGCGATGACGGCGCCGATGATGCCGACCACCACGTTGCCGACAAGGCCGAAGCCCTCGCCCTTGACCATCTGAGCGGCGAGCCAACCGGCCACCGCGCCGGTGATCAGCGTTACGAACAGTCCCATCGGCCGGTCCTTTCTAGCTGCATTTCGAATAGCCGCAGTTGCGGCAGGTCATGCAGCCCTCGATCATCGCCATATCGTATTGCCCGCAGGACGGGCAGGCCGGGCCGCGCACGCTGCCGACCACCGCGCGTTGCGCTTCCGGGTCGGCCTTGAGGCCCAGCCCCTCGCCGCCGATGAAGCCGATGGAGACCAAATGACGCTCGATCACGCCGCCGATGGCCGCCAGGATCGACGGCACATACTTGCCGCCCATCCAGGCGCCGCCGCGCGGGTCGAACACCGCCTTGAGTTCCTCGACCACGAAGGACACGTCGCCGCCGCGCCGGAACACCGCCGAGATCATCCGCGTGAGTGCCACCGTCCAGGCGTAGTGCTCCATGTTCTTGGAGTTGATGAAGATCTCGAAGGGGATGCGCCGCCCGTTCAACTCGATATCGTTCATCGTGATGTAGATCGCGTGCGGGCTTTCGGGCCATTGCAGCTTGTAGGTGTGCCCCTCCAGGCTTTCGGGACGGTCCAGGGGATCGGAGAGATAGACGACGTCCGCCGGCGCGGAGACCGGCGTTTGAGTATTTTCGCCAAGATGATGGGGGGGGAGGGGCGCCTCGGCCGGGGCGGGCGCGTCGGGTTCGCTGACGCTGAGGACTGCGCCGGTCACCTCGTTCGGCCGGTAGGTGGTGCAGCCTTTGCACCCCTGATCCCAGGCCTGCATATAGACGTCCTTGAAGGCCTCGAAGTCGATATCGGCGGGGCAGTTGATCGTCTTGGAGATCGAACTGTCGATGTATTTCTGCGCGGCGGCCTGCATGCGCACATGTTCGGCCGGGCTGAGCGTCTGGGCATCGACGAAGTGGTCGGGGAAGGGCGCGTCACCATGGATCTCGCGCCATTTTGCGACAGCGTAGTCGACGACCTCCTCCTCGATCCTGGAGCCGTCGGCCTGCAGCACCTTGCGGGTATAGGCGTGGGCGAAGACGGGTTCGATGCCGGAGGAGACGTTGCCCGCATAGAGCGAGATCGTGCCCGTCGGCGCGATGGAGGTGAGGAGCGCGTTGCGGATGCCGTGGGTGGCGATCCCGGTGCGCACCTCCTCGGGGAGCCATGCCACGGAGGGGGAGGCCAGGAAGGGCTCGGCCTGAAACAGCGGAAACGGCCCCTTTTCGCGCGCCAGGTCCACAGAGGCGGCATAGGCGGCCACGGCGATGCGGCGCAGCCAGTCTTCGGTCTGGGCGGCGGCTTCGTCCGAGCCATAGCGCAGGCCGGTCATCATCAGCGCGTCGGCGAGACCGGTGACCCCCAGCCCGATCCGGCGCTTGGCCTGCGCTTCGGCCTCCTGCTCGGGCAGCGGAAAGCGCGAGACATCGACGACATTGTCCATCATGCGCACGGCATCGGTGACCAACCGCTCGAGTTCGGCGGGATCGATGGCGGCTTCCGGGCCGAATGGGTCGTGCACCAGGGCGGCCAGGTTGATGGAGCCGAGCAGGCAGGCGCCATAGGGCGGCAGCGGTTGCTCGCCGCAGGGGTTGGTGGCGGCGATCCGTTCGACATAGGCCAGGTTGTTGGCGGCGTTGATGCGGTCGATAAAGATCACGCCGGGCTCGGCATAGTCATAGGTCGACCGCATGATCTTGTCCCACAGATCGCGGGCGCGCAGGGTGCGGTAGACTGTGCCGTCGAACACCAGATCCCACGCCGCATCGGTCTTCACGGCTTCCATGAAGGGGTCCGTTACAAGAACGGAGACGTTGAACATTCGCAGGCGGGCGGGGTCGGCCTTCGCGGCGATGAAATCCTCGATGTCGGGATGGTCGCAGCGCATGACGGCCATCATCGCGCCTCGGCGCGAGCCTGCGGACATGATCGTGCGGCACATGGCGTCCCAGACGTCCATGAACGACAATGGCCCCGACGCGTCCGCCGCCACGCCGGACACGGCGGCGCCCTTGGGGCGGATCGTGGAGAAATCGTATCCGATGCCGCCGCCCTGCTGCATAGTCAGCGCGGCCTCTTTCAGCGCATCGAAGATCCCGCCCATGGAATCGGGGATCGTGCCCATGACGAAGCAGTTGAAAAGCGTCACCGCCCGGCCGGTTCCGGCGCCGGCCACGATCCGGCCCGCTGGCAGGAAGCGAAATGCATCGAGCGCGTCCCGGAAGCGGCCGACCCAGGGGCCGGGGTCCGCCTCGACGCGGGCGAGCGCGTTGGCGATCCTGTCCCAGGTTTCTTCGACGGTGGCGTCTATGGGCGTCCCGTCCGCCTGTTTCAGACGGTATTTCATATCCCAGATCGTCTCTGAGATAGGGGCGGCGAAGCGGCTCATGTCAGGCACTCCGGATCGACGTCGGGCAAGGGGCCCAACATAGCATGTCCCTTGAGAATCGCAATCACTTGGCTACTGTCTGTCTCAAACAACAAGATGCGGGGGGTATCGTGGCAGAAACCTATGTCAATCTCTTGAAGCTCTGCGTCGGCGCGGAGAGTGTGGAAGATCTTTTGTCGTGGCAGGCGAGCCCGCGCGCAAAGGGGCCTGACGGGCTGGTGCGGCACGTGACGCGGATGTGGCCCAAGCGGCAAGCCGAGCTTACCGGCGGCGGGTCGATGTACTGGGTATTCAAGGGCCTGATCCTGGCCCGGCAGCGGGTGCTCCGGCTCGACGAAGTGCGGGGCGAGGACGGGATCCTGCGCTGCGGCATCGTGCTGGACGACGAGGTCTTCCGGACGGAGGCCGTACCGCGGCGCCCGTTTCAGGGCTGGCGCTATCTGTCGTCCGAGGACGCGCCCCGCGATCTGCGCCGGGGCCGCGCGGCCGAGCCTGGCCTTCCGCCGCAACTGGAGGCCGCTCTGGCCGAGATCGGCGTGCGCTAGGGGTGTATCGGCGCGGGTTTTGACCGGGCCAGCGCCTCTCGGGGCGTCAAGCCAGCAGTCGGGAAGCGGCCCAGACGAGGGCGATCAGGACGGGCTGGTGTAGCAGATAGAGGATCAGGCTGTGGCGCCCCGGCCATGCGAGCCAGCTCGGGCCGAGGGGTTGGCCCGCCAGCCGCCGCCAAACCCCGCGCGCATCGGCCGCTTTCGCGACGGCGAGCCCGGCAAGGAAGGGCGCGGCCCAGGGCAGGACCGGCTCGAAATCCACCGATGGGCGAGGCGCGGTGGCCAGCCCCGTCCACCACAGGCCGGGATGGTTGAAGGCCTCGGTCCGCAGGAAATCGGGCGCCACGACCACGGCGGAGGCCAGCGCCAGCAGGATGCCGGTCGGCAAGCGCAGCAGGGCGAGCCCGATCAGGCTCGCCGCGGCGATGGAATGCAGGATCCCGAAATAGACGAAGGCGCGCGGCATCGCGATATAGGTGGCGGCACTGACGGCCGCAGCGGCCAGAACGAGGATGCCCCAGCGGCGCCAGAAGCCGCGCCACCTGATGCCCGCGCCATGGGCCAGCCACAGGCTGACCCCCGCCAGAAACAGGAAACTGCC
>JBCDGG010000235.1:0-3772 GCA_038757905.1 Pseudomonadota bacterium
CGCCAAGCTTTCGGGCGCCGCCACCGCCGTGCGCGAGGCCTATGCCGAGGAACAGGATCTCGCAGGCGCGAAGACGTCGGCCGCCATCGCGGCGTTCAAGAAGACCTTTCCGATCGCGCGGAAGAGCGATTTCAACGGAATCCTCGCAACGAATCTCGGCGTTTAAGGATCCGGGCAGATCGCCGGGTCCCTGGTTGCCACCGTGCCGGCGGCCGCTGCACTTTGGGGCTGGGCACGCAGGGCTGACCCGCGTCCAACCCGTCGGTGCCCTTCCTGGGGACGCATTTGGGCGGGGACCTGCTGGTGCAAACACCGGCGCGGTGGCGGCTGATGCCATGAGCCCCGGGGCGCGCAAGGCCGTAGGATGCAAGGATGGGCTGGCCGAAGGCGCGCCGCGACTGGGCGCCCGAGGTGCTGCCGTCAGAGGTCGCGCGACAGGAACACGCTGAACGGGTTCTCGACATAGGACCCGAAGGGCGGACACGGCTTGAAGGCGTAGGCGCGGTAGAGCGCGAGCGCCGGGGCAAAGGCCGCCGCGCTTCCCGTCTCGATACTGGCGCGCGTCGCGCCCATCGCCTTGGCTTCGGCCAGGATGCGCTCCAGCAGCGCGCGCCCGGCGCCGCGCCCGCGCGCCTCGGCGGCCACATGCATCGACTTCAACTCGGCATGGCCCGTGCCGATCATCTTGAAGGCGCCGATGCCGAGCAGGGGCGCAGACGGCGCCTCCGGCTCCGCGGCGGCGAACAGGTGAGCGCCATCCCGCACCAGTCCCTCGGCATCCTGGGCAAAGACGCTCTCCGGTGGTGAGGTGGCCCGCATTAGATCCAGGTGGCGGTCGATCAGCGTTTGAACCCGGGCATCCCGAGGATCGGCGCGCGCGATCACGAACGGTGTCAGTGAGTCCATGAGCCCCGTCTGTCGGTGGCGAAATTCTCACCATAGCCGCGCTGGCGGATGTTCGGCTTCCGCTTCCGGGGTTCGATCACGATGGCGTCGATGCCGTGCTCGCGCGCATAATCCAGCGCGGCGTCCTTGGTGTCGAACTGCAGCCGCACCTGGCTGTTCATGTCGCCAGACGACGTCCACCCCATCAGCGGATCGATATCGCGCCGCGCTTCGGGGGCAAACTCCAGAATCCACTGGTGGGTCTTTGCGGTGCCGGATTGCATGGCGGTCTTGGCTGGCTGGTAGATGCGGGCCTGCATCGCTGGTTCCTCCGTGGGCGATGGCCGCAACATGGACCCAAGCAGCAGGGCGTTCAAGGGCAGGCAGAAGCGCGACGCAGACACGGCGAAGCACGGGCGGGGCCGACATGCCGATCTGCGATCGGGCGCGGGGCGGGGCTCGGCCCCACTTCTGCCGGAGTAATTGGCGATCCCCGTCGGTATCGCTCAGAAGCACGTTCTGATCGAAGGCGGATCCGGCTTCATCGGCTCCACGCTGGCCTCCGCTCTGCGGGCGCGGGGAGACCGAGTGACGCTGATCTCGCGGACCGCCGGTGAGTGCCGGATCACCTGGGATCAACTGGAGCAAGACGGCTTGCCGGACTGCGATGCCGTGATCAACCTTGCGGTCAGCATATCCTGCAGCCAGGACGGCGTTGGACGCAGGCCTATTGCGACGAGGTCATCGCCTCGCGTCTTCACACCACCCGCAGCCTCGTCGACGCGATCAACGCCAGCGGGGCCCCGCCGGAGGACTTCGTCTCGACCGCGGGCAAATGCTTCTACGGCACGGAGTCGCGCCCGGACGTTTACCCCACGCTCGACGAAATGGCGGAGCGCATGGCCGTGGGCTTTCCCGCCGAACTCGTCGGGCAGTGGGAGCGGGCGGCCGACCATCTCGACACGGGCCGCATCCGCCATGTCCGCGTCCGGATCGGTGTCGTTCTTGGCGCGGTCGACCGCATGAGCCCCCTCGGACGGCTTTGGCGGATCGGGCTCAGCCGCGGCCTTCTGCCCATTGTCCGGTTGCCGTTCTGTCTGGGCCTCGGCTGCCGGCTCGGCCATGGCCGTCAGCCGTTTCCTTGGATTCACATCGACGACATGGCCGGCATCCTGACGATGGTGATCGACGATGACACTGCAGAAGGCCGCTTCAACGCCGTGGCGCCGGGGATCTTCGCGAACGCCGCATTCACCAATGCGTTCGCTGCCGCGCTTCGGCGGCCCGTGCTCTGGTCGATGCCCGAATGGCTGATCGTCGCGGCGGTGGGCCGGGATCGGGCCTCGATCCTGACCGAGGGCCAAAGGGTAGTGCCCGCCCGGACGCTCGCGCAGGGCTATGTCTTTCGGTTTCCCGAGATTGAGCCCGCGCCGGACGATCTGGTCGAGATCACCGTCTGACCGGGCCGCCCCGGTCCTGACGCATCCTGCCAAACGGTGTCAGGAGCCCGCTTGCATTGCTGGCGGGGAGGCGCACATTCAGCATCTGACAGGAGGTGCCCGGCCCATGCACAACAACTCCCCCGAAGCGATGCCCGTTCTCGCCCACGCCGCGCCGGATGTGATCGCGCGCGAAAAGCTCGAAGGCGGCAAGGCCTTCGTCATGCACACCGAGTTCGCCGCCGCCGGCGACCAGCCCACCGCCATCGCGGAGCTCAGCCAGGGCGTGCGCGACGGTGAGCGTGACCAGGTGCTCTTGGGCGCCACCGGCACCGGCAAGACCTTCACCATGGCCAAGGTGATCGAGGAAACACAGCGCCCGGCCATCATCCTCGCCCCGAACAAGACGCTGGCCGCGCAGCTCTATGGTGAGTTCAAGGGCTTCTTTCCCGAGAACGCGGTCGAGTACTTCGTGTCGTACTACGACTACTACCAGCCCGAGGCTTACGTGCCCCGCTCGGACACCTACATCGAGAAAGAAAGCCAGATTAACGAGCAGATCGACCGGATGCGCCACTCCGCCACCCGGGCGCTGCTGGAACGCGACGATGTGATCATCGTCGCCTCCGTCTCCTGCATCTACGGCATTGGCTCGGTCGAGACCTACGGCGCCATGACCCAGGACCTGCACAAGGGCCGGGAGTACGACCAGCGCAAGGTGATGGCCGATCTCATCGCCCAGCAATACCGCCGCAACGATCAGGCGTTCCAGCGCGGCGCGTTCCGGGTGCGCGGCGACGTGCTGGAGATCTGGCCCGCCCACCTCGAGGATCGCGCCTGGCGGCTGTCCTTCTTCGGCGAGGAGCTGGAGGCGCTGACGGAGTTCGATCCCCTGACCGGCGAGAAGACCGACACGTTCGATCGAGTGCGCATCTACGCCAATTCGCACTACGTCACCCCGCGCCCGACGCTCCAACAGGCCACCAAACAGATCAAGGCCGAGTTGCAGCAGCGGCTCGATCAGTTGGTGGGTGAGGGCAAGCTGTTGGAGGCGCAGCGCCTGGAACAGCGCACCAACTTCGATCTGGAGATGCTGGAGGCCACCGGCTCCTGCAACGGGATCGAGAACTATTCGCGCTATCTGACGGGGCGCGCGCCGGGCGAGCCGCCGCCAACCCTCTTCGAGTTCATTCCCGATCATGCCATCGTCTTCGCCGACGAAAGCCACGTGTCCGTGCCCCAGATCGGCGGCATGTACCGCGGCGACTACCGGCGCAAGTTCACTCTGGCCGAACACGGCTTCCGCTTGCCCTCCTGCATGGACAACCGCCCCCTGAAGTTCGAGGAGTGGGACGCGATGCGCCCGCAATCGGTCTATGTCTCGGCGACGCCGGGGGGATGGGAGCTGGATCAATCCGGCGGCGTCTTCACCGAGCAGGTCATCCGCC
>JBCDGG010000236.1:0-3684 GCA_038757905.1 Pseudomonadota bacterium
GGCCACCCCCGGCGACCGGCCCCCCCCCCCACCCCCGATCGCCGGGGGCGGCCCGCGCTCAGGCGGGCAAGGGGGCGCCGAGCGGCCGGCCCGAGGTCGACAGGACCTGGCCCGCGGAGCCCACGATCAGCGGGTCCGGTGGCGTGGCGATCTCGGGATCCTTGCCCGGATAGTCGAGCGTCGACAGGAAGTGGCGCATGCAGTTGAGCCGCGCGCGTTTCTTGTCGTTGGACTTGACGATGGTCCAGGGGGCGTCGGCGGTGTCGGTGTAGAAGAACATCGCCTCCTTCGCCTCGGTATAGGCCTCCCATTTGTCGAGGGACGCCTTGTCGATCGGGCTCAGCTTCCATTGCTTGAGCGGATCGGTCTCGCGCGACTTGAAGCGCCGCCGCTGCTCGCGCCGGGTGACGGAGAACCAGTATTTGTAGAGCCGGATACCAGAGCGCACGAGCATCCGTTCCAGTTCCGGCGCCTCGCGCATGAACTCCAGGTACTCGCCCGGTTCGCAAAAGCCCATGACCCGCTCCACACCCGCGCGATTGTACCAGGACCGGTCGTAGAACACCATTTCGCCGCAGGTGGGCAACTCGCTGACATAGCGTTGGAAGAACCACTGGCCCTTCTCTTCCCAGGTGGGCTTGTTCAGCGCGACCACGCGCGCGGCCCGGGGGTTGAGGTGCTCGGTGAAGCGCTTGATCGTGCCGCCCTTGCCGGCGGCGTCGCGCCCTTCGAAGACCAGTACGAACTTCTCGCCCGTTTCCTGCGCCCAGAGCTGCACCTTCAGCAGCTCCGCCTGCAGGGCCGCCTTCTCGGCCTCGTATTGGCGCCGCCCCATCTTGCGTTTGTAGGGATAGCGGCCCTGTTCGAAGGCCAGAGGCGGCGGGTCGAGCGCGCCGATCCGGTCGTCCACCTCGATGCCCTTGTTTTCCGCCGATGAGATAATGTCGCTGTGCAGGTTCATCCGCCGTTCCCCGTTGCTGCCGGTCCGATCGGGCGATGATACGCTGCAGCGCAGCGTCGCGCTTTGAGGTGTGTCAAGAAACTGTCACAGACCCCGGGCCATAGGAAGGGGCCAAAGACGGGGGACATCCGATGACGAAGATGACGGCCGTTCTCATGCATGGCGAGCGCGGCGGCGAGGGGACCTATACGTTCGACCTCGACGGTGATCCGGGCGAATTGCGCAAAAGCACTATTGTGCGCACGTTCATGACCCATCTCGACGCGCACTACGACCTGGGCGGACCCCTGGACTATGAGGTCGACGCCGTCTTCCGCGACGATGCGCGCAAGATCCTGACCGTGATCGGCAAGCTGATCTTCGAAGGCGAGAACGTGCAGCCCTTCGCCTGCTTCATCAGCCCGGCGGCGTGAGTGGGCGCTTCCCATCGGCCTTACGTGAGACGATGTGAGGACGCCAACGGCAACTACGACTTCCAACCTTTGAATGGCGCGCCAACCGACCTATAAGCAGCACCTCGGCTGGACCCAGTTGGTAGATCATCTGCTGAATCGTGGCTAGGCATATCCGCGCGCGCAGAGAGAGTGCTGGGAGACCGCCGTGAAGAGACAGGGCGCGGAACAAGGCCGCAGGCCGCCGCGCCATCGTCACGCCGCAGGCGTGCCTTCAGCACGACGCCGCCCCCACGGACCGGCGATAGGTCGACGCCGGAGCGCCTCCCAAAGGTCGTCCTGACCTGGCAGCCATAAACCGCCCCGCACAACCGGTGTGTCGCCGCCCCGCGGCCCGGCGATGGCGCGGCTCGTCGCCCGGACCTCATGGGACCGGCAGCTTGGACAGCCAATCCGCAGCCGCGCGGATGAGCGTCTGAATTTCGAGCTGATGTGCTGCGATCACGGCGATCACTCCCTTGGCACCCCATGCTCCGATCTTCTTGGCAAACTCTGTCGCGGCCGCGTCCAGCTTGCCGCCCACCCACTGGCCGCAGGCGGCCAAGATCCCGATCAGCTTCGAGATCGCGCGCTGGATCTTGCCCGGGTCGGCGACGGGCGCGTCCGTCTGTTCCTTGAAGTCGAGGATCGGCTCCAAAATGAGAATCGTCTCCTCCCGCACGCGGGGCGGTAGATCGTCGATGGCCGCGGGGGGGTTATTCCCGCCGATCCCGAGCCGCTGGGACACGCCTCGTACCAGCTCCTCCTCAAGCGCCTCATTGCGCCGTTTGACCTCGAACCGGGCTTCGATCTCTGCAATCCGCCCGGCCACCGCCTCCGGCCCCGCCTCCCAGATCTCGTCGGGAAGGAGCGCCACCTGCTCCTGCAGATCCCACGGCAACGGCTCGCCACGCAGCATCCCGTTGTACCACCGCCGCCAGAAGCTCCAGGCGGCGGGGGCTGTCTCCCAAAATGTCTGGAGGTCCTCCAGCGCGGGGACGATCGCCTCAGGCGCAACGCTGTGGAGCCACAGAGGGGTGGTAAAGATCTCCGCTGCTGAATGCCCGCTGTCTCGGGCCAAGGCGTCTTGTTCTTGGGCCCCGCGAGCATTTGAGGCTGCTGCGGCGGAGAAGGCAGTGGCGTCGGGTGGAACGGGTTCCTCGACTTTGGCCAAAGCGGCGGCGGCTTCGGTGGCGGCAGCCTTCAGGTTGGGGGTCAATCCCGCCGTTGCGACCGCCCACGTGCAGAGTGAACGGCACGAAAGGAGAGCAACCGTGTTCGACGCCTTACTGTCCGAGTACGCGATGCCTGGAAACCGTCGCAACGCTCTCCGCGCGGCAACGGGGTCGTGCAACTCCGGCGGCCGCCTCACAATCCAACCCCTCGGGCCGTCCTCGTCACTGAAATCCACCATCCGCCCCGTACCTGAACCTCTGGACCCCGCGCCACAATGGCGTATGTCAGCGTTTCAGGCTATCCCGTCCCGACCCCTGCTTTCATAGGCCCGATGACCGACCTCTCCCGCATCCGCAACTTCTCCATCGTCGCGCATATCGACCACGGCAAATCCACCCTGGCCGACCGGCTGATTCAGATGACCGGCACCGTCGCCGCGCGCGACATGCAGGAGCAGTTGCTCGACAGCATGGATATCGAGCGCGAGCGCGGCATCACCATCAAGGCCAACACCGTGCGCATCGAATACCCCGCGCAGGACGGCCAGACCTACATCCTCAACTTGATCGACACGCCGGGCCATGTGGACTTCGCCTACGAGGTCAGCCGCTCGATGAAGGCGGTGGAGGGCTCTCTGCTGGTGGTCGACGCCACACAAGGGGTCGAGGCGCAGACGCTCGCCAATGTCTACACTGCCATCGAAGCCGATCACGAGATCGTCCCAGTCCTCAACAAGATCGACCTGCCCGCCTCCGAGCCCGAGCGGGTGATGGAGCAGATCGAGGATGTGATCGGCATCGAGGCGCACGATGCCTGCCTGATCTCCGCCAAGACCGGCGTGGGCATCCCCGACGTGCTGGAGGCCATCGTCCACCGCCTGCCCGCCCCGACGGGCGAGCGGGACGCGCCGCTGAAGGCGATGCTGGTCGACAGCTGGTACGATCCCTATCTCGGCGTCGTCGTCCTGATCCGCGTCATGGATGGCGTCATCAAGAAGGGCGACGAGATCCGCATGATGCAGACCGATGCCCGCTACCGTATCGACAAGCTCGCCGTCCTGAAACCCGCCATGCAGGACATCGCGGAGCTTGGCCCGGGCGAAATCGGCATCCTGAC
>JBCDGG010000237.1:0-3663 GCA_038757905.1 Pseudomonadota bacterium
GCTGCCGCCCCGGCTGAACCGGGCGTGGGACGGGCCGGGCGACACGCGGCTGTCCGGTGCCCTCCTCCACACGAAGTTCCTGCCCGAGATCGTCGGAAAGTCCGCCGATCCGGCCCACCGGGCGGAGCATTTCGGCGACCCGTCCGTGTTCGCCGCCTATCACGATGCGCTCGCGGCCGATCCGGTGCTCTTCCACGCGGGTGCGACGCGCTACGAGGGGTGGCAGCAGCTGGAGGCGCTCGGCCTGATGTCGCGCGGGGGGTGGTAGGCGCGCGTCTCCTTGCTTGCGCCATATTCGTGGGGCCCTATGAAGGGGTGACCCGCCAGGGTGCAACACACGGTTAACCGAAGTGACGTAGACCCGGCGCGACGGATCGAGACGACAGCGGCATGGGCAGGCAGGACGCTTGGCGAGTTGGGCATTATCAAGTCATACGGTCTTCGCTGGCGCCGCCGCCGACTGATCTGGCGTGCCATCTCCAAGCGGCGGCAACTGAGAGCGCTCGAGGATCGGACAGGCCAGATCGGCCCGAGTGACATCCTGTGCTTCAGCACGATGCGCAATGAACGGCCGCGACTCCCGCATTTCCTCGCCTATTACCGCGCGCAGGGCGTGGGCCACTTCCTGTGCGTCGACAATGGGTCGGACGATGGCACGGCGGAGTATCTGAGCGGGCAAGAAGATGTCTCGCTCTGGCAGACGGAGGCCGGCTACCGCCAGAGCCGGTTTGGCGTCGATTGGCTGATGGGGTTGCAACGGCGCTACGGCCACGGCCACTGGTGCCTGACCGTCGATGCCGACGAGTTCTTCGTCTACCCCTTCTGCGACACCCGCCCGATCACTGCGCTGACGGACTGGCTGGAGGCCTCAGGCGTCCGCTCCTTCGCGGCCATGCTGATCGACATGTATCCCAAGGGCGACGTCAATGCGCAGCGCCTCGCCGAAGGGCAGGATCCCTTCGAGGTGGCGCAGTGGTTCGACAGTGCGAACTACACGCTGGAGCGCAATCCGGAGTACCGCAACCTTTGGATACAGGGCGGGCCGCGCGCCCGCGCGTTCTTCGCGGACGCCCCCAAGCAAGCGCCGGCGCTGAACAAAATCCCCCTGGTGAAGTGGGATCGCCGCTATGCCTATGTGCATTCCACTCACATGCTGCTGCCCCGCGGCCTGAACCTGACCTACGCGCAGGACGGGGGAGAAAAAGCCTCCGGCGCGTTGCTCCACGCCAAGTTCCTTCCCACGCTCGCAAGCAGAGCGGCGGAGGAGGAGGCGCGCGGTCAGCACTATGCGGGGGGCCGCGAATACGCCGCCTACCGCGCCTCGCTCGACACCAGCCTCGATCTTTGGACGGAATGGTCCGAACGCTACATCAACTGGCGTCAGCTCGAGATCCTGGGCCTGATGTCCAAGGGGGATTGGGCGTGACCGTCGGTGTCGTGATGCTCGTGCACACGGCGCTCGGCCGCGCCGCCGAAGTGGCGCGCCACTTCGCGGCCTCGGGCTGTCCAGTGGTGATCCACGCCGACAAAAAGACCGACCGGGCGGAGCTAGAGCGCTTTGTGGCGGAGCTGGCGGGGGTGCCTCGCATCGCCCTGGCGCGGCGGCGGCACCGGTGCGACTGGGGAATGTGGGGGATCGTCGGCGCAACCATCGACGCCAGCGCCGACCTGCTCGCCGCGCATCCCGAGGTGCGGCATGTCTACCTTGCGTCCGGGTCCTGCCTGCCGCTGCGGCCTGTCCCGGAACTCGTCGCCTATCTCGACGCGCGAACCGATACGGATTTCATCGAAAGCGTCACCATCGACGATGTGAATTGGGCCAAGGGCGGGTTCGATCACGATCGCTTCCACCTGCGCTTTCCCTTCTCGTTCCGGCGCAACCGCAGGCTCTTCGATCTGGCCACGTCGGCGCAGCGGCGGCTTGGCATGCTGCGCCGCGTGCCCGCCGGGCTGGTGCCCCATCTGGGCTCCCAATGGTGGTGCCTCAGCCGCGCCACGCTGGAAGCGATCCTGACCGATCCCGATCGTCCGGTGCTCGACCGATACTTCAAGCGCGTCTGGATCCCGGATGAGAGCTACTTTCAGACGCTGGTGCGCCGCCATGGGCGGCAGGTCGAGAGCCGCTCGCTCACCCTGTCCAAGTTCGATCATCAGGGTAAACCGCACACGTTCTACGACGATCATCTGCAGCTGTTGCGCCGGTCGGATTGCTTCGTCGCGCGCAAGATCTGGCCCGAGGCTCATCGGCTCTACGCCAGCTTTCTGTCCAACGATCCGAAAGTGACGAAGAACGCGGAGCCGAACCCCGGCAAGATCGACCGCTTGTTCGCCCATGCAACGGAGCGGCGCCTCCATGGGCGGCCGGGCCTGTGGATGCAGTCGCGCTTTCCGGCCAGGCATATCGATGCGGCACGCACCGCTGCGCCCTATTCGGTGTTCTGCGGGTTCGCCGATGTCTTCGAAGGGTTCGCGCCGTGGCTTGCGAAGGCCAGCGGGCTGCGGGTGCATGGCCATCTCTATGCCCCGGCCCGGGCCGAGCTTTCGGGCAGCGCGCGGGCCTATAATGGCGGCCTGTGCGATACCGCGGCGCTGCGCGATTACAATCCGCGCGCGTTCCTCACCAACCTGATCTGGGCCACGCGAGGCGAGCGGCAGTGCTTCATGTTCGGCCCGGCGGACAATCAGGCGGTGATGCCGTTCATCGCGGGCGACCCCAATGCGCAGGTGTCGATCGTCGCCGGCGCGTGGGCGCTCTCGCTGTTTGCGCAGGAACAGGCCGGTGCGCTGACGGGCGAGGCGTTGCGCAAGCGCGCGGCCCGGCTTCAGCGGATCGAGTTGCAGCATCTGGCCCTGATGCGGGCCTCATGGGTCAAGGCGCGGGTGCGCGCATGGTCTCTGGCGGAGTTTCTGGACGCCCCGATGGACAACCTCGCACCCATCCTGGACGAGATCACGCCACGCTCGCCGCGCCGGCCCACAGAGGCGCCCAAGCTTCGCCCGATCGAAGGGTTCGGCGCCTTCCTGCAACGGCTGAAGAACGATGGGATGTCGTTGCATCTGCCGGGGGATTTCCCCGGGGATGCGGGGCTCGCCGCCCGGGCCGGCACGACACAGCGCCCCTATCTGGTGCGATAGGGCATGGCGGACGGCCGGTTCGACTACTTCGTGATTCTGGCGGAGATGCGCACCGGGTCCAATGCGCTGGCCGCAACGCTCAACCTGTTCGATGGCATCTCCTGTCTGGGCGAGGTGTTCAATCCGGCCTTCGTCGGGGGGCCGAGCAAGTCCGAGCTTTTTGGCATGGATATCGCCGCGCGCGAGCGAGATCCGCTGGCCCTTCTCGAACGGATCAAACGCGGCGCCCCTCTCCGCGGGTTTCGCTTTTTTCACGACCACGATCCGCGCGTGCTCGATGCGCTTCTGCCGGACCCACGCTGCGCCAAGATCGTGCTCAGCCGCGACCCGGTCGAGGCCTACGTGTCGCGCAAGATCGCCGAGACGACGGGCCAATGGCTGCTGACGGATGCGCGCGACCGCAAGCGCGCTCGGATCCGCTTTGACGCGGCGGAGTACGAGGCTGCTACGGCCAAGCACACCGCATTTCAGGCGCGTGTGCGCAGGGCGCTGCAATCCACCGGGCAAACGGCGTTTCCCATCGACCAC
>JBCDGG010000238.1:0-3550 GCA_038757905.1 Pseudomonadota bacterium
CGTAGTGGAAGTGTGCCACCACGTAGTAGGTGTCGTGATAGGCCCGGTCGATCCCGGCCTGGCTGAGGACGATGCCGGTCACGCCGCCCACGGTGAACAGGAACAGGAAGCCGAAGGCCCAGAGCATCGGCGTCTTGAACTCCACCGAGCCGCCCCACATCGTGGCGATCCAGCTGAAGATCTTGATGCCCGTCGGCACCGCGATGACCATCGTGGCCAGCATGAAGTAGGCTTGCTGGCTGACGGACATGCCCACCGTGTACATGTGGTGCGCCCAGACGACGAAGCCGAGTACACCGATGGCCACCATCGCATAGACCATGGGCAGGTAGCCGAAGATCGGCTTGCGGCTGAACGTGGCGATCACGTGGCTGATGATACCGAAGCCGGGCAGGATGATGATGTAGACCTCGGGATGCCCGAAGAACCACAGGATGTGCTGGTAGAGCACCGGGTCTCCGCCGCCGGCCGGATCGAAGAACGTCGTGCCGAAGTTCCGGTCCGTCAGGAGCATCGTGATCGCGCCCGCGAGCACCGGCAGGGCCAGCAGGATCAGCCAGGCGGTGACGAAGATCGACCAGGAGAACAGCGGCACCTTGTGCAGCGTCATGCCCGGTGCGCGCATGTTCAGGAAGGTGGTGATCATGTTGATCGCGCCAAGGATCGACGACGCGCCCGAGACGTGGACGGCGAAGATCGCCAGATCCATCGAATAGCCGGCCTCGTTCGTCGACAGCGGCGGGTAGAGCACCCATCCCACCCCGGAGCCGAGCTGGCCGTTGCCACCCGGGCTCAGAATCGACGCCACCGCCAGCGACGTCCCCGCGACGTAGAGCCAGAAGGACAGGTTGTTCAGGCGCGGAAAGGCCATGTCCGGCGCGCCGATCTGCAACGGCATGAAATAGTTGCCGAAACCGCCGAAGAGCGCAGGGATCACCACGAAGAACATCATCAGGATGCCGTGGCCCGTGATCAGCACGTTCCACAAATGGCCGTTCGGCGTACAGTTTTCCGTCGCCGTCGGAAGCAGGCGCGCGCCCTCCATGCACATGTACTGCACGCCGGGCGTGGCCAGCTCCATGCGCATGTAGACAGTGAAGGCGACGGCGATGAAGCCGACGATCGCGCTCGTGAAGAGGTAAAGAATGCCGATGTCTTTGTGGTTGGTGGACATGAACCACCGTGTGAAGAACCCTCGGTTATCTTCGTGCTCGTGACCAGTAGCGGCGGCGTCGGCCATGGTGCCTCCTGAAAGAGAAATCCTGCAAGATCCAGACGCAACTCAAGCGTTCGCGCAAACCCGCGTCTGGTTTCGGCGGCAAACTAGAGCCCTGTGCCGCGGGGCACAACTGCCACTTGGACGCACGGGGCAATAATCTTGCGCGACCTGTCGAATCCTGGGCGGTGTCTATTGGCGCGGCCGAGGGCGCCACGGTCGCCCGCCGCTGTCGCAGGGCCCCCGACGCAGGAGTCTCCCGACGCACGAGTCTCCCGACGCCCGAGGCCCCCGACGCGCGCGGCCTCGGGCGGAGCTTCCGCCTTGGCCGCGCGAAATGCCCGATCTGCGACGGCGCGTCCCGGCGACACCCCGCTTCGCGCTCGGCACACTCAAGGGGTTCGCGCATGCGCGAAGTTCCAGTGGTCGGCGCGGCGGAGGACGCGTCCGGCCTCATCCTTGCGTAGTACAGTGCCACCCGTCGGTGACAGGCAGCCCAGGCAGACCGACACCGCGCGATCCACGCGGATCGGTGGCGCGCGGTCTACGCACCCCATAACCGCTCAGAGGGAGGATCCTCACACATGAACGTCCACACCATTGCCGACGGCCCGAGCGCTGCGCTCGATGCGAGCCATCTCGGGGTCGAATACCCCTTCCGTGCCCGCTACGACAATTTCATCGGCGGCAAGGCTACCGCGCCCAAATCCGGCCAGTATTTCGAGAACGTCACGCCGATCACGGGCGAGGTGATCTGCGAGGTCGCCCGCTCCGGCGCAGATGACATCGAAGCCGCGCTCGACGCCGCCCATGCGGCCGCGCCCGCCTTCGGCCGCACCTCTCTGGCCGAACGCTCCACCATGCTGTTCCGCATCGCCGAACGCATGGAAGAAAACACCATGAAGCTCGCCGTCGCCGACACGATCGACAATGGCAAGCCGATCCGCGAAACGGTCAACGCCGATATCGCTCTCGCGATTGACCATTTCCGCTATTTCGGCGGGGTGATCCGCGCCGACGAAGGCTCGATCGCGGAGATCGACGCCAACACCTACGCCTATCACTTCCACGAGCCGCTGGGCGTGGTCGGGCAGATCATTCCCTGGAACTTCCCGATCCTGATGGCCGTGTGGAAGCTGGCCCCGGCCCTCGCAGCCGGAAACGCGGTGGTGCTGAAGCCCGCCGAGCAGACGCCCGCGTCGATCATGGTGCTTATGGAACTGATCGCGGATCTGGTGCCCGACGGGGTGATCAACATCGTCCACGGCTTCGGGCCGGAAGCCGGCGCGCCGCTCGCCCAGAGCAAGCGGATCGCCAAGATCGCCTTCACCGGCGAAACCACGACCGGCCGCATCATCATGAAGGCCGCGGCCGAGAACATCATCCCCGTGACGCTGGAGCTGGGCGGCAAGTCTCCCAACCTCTTCTTCGGCGATATCATGGATGCAGACGACGCCTTCTTCGACAAATGCCTCGAAGGCTTCGCCATGTTCGCGCTGAACCAGGGCGAGGTGTGCACCTGCCCGTCGCGTGCCCTGGTGCAGGAAAACATCGCCGACGCCTTCCTGGAACGCGCGGTGGAGCGGGTGCGCAACATCAAGCAGGGCAACCCGCTGCAGATGGAGACGATGATCGGCGGGCAGGCCTCGACCGAACAGATGGAGAAGATCACCTCCTACCTCAAGCTCGGCCGGGACGAGGGCGCAGACCTCCTGACCGGGGGCGAGCGCGCCTCCCTCGGAGAGGGGCTGGACCAGGGCTACTTCATCCAGCCCACGGTGTTCCGGGGCGACAATTCCATGCGGATCTTCCAGGAGGAGATCTTCGGCCCCGTACTCTCCGTCACCACCTTCAAGGACGAGGCGGACGCCATCAAGATCGCCAACGACACGTCCTACGGGCTCGGCGCCGGGGTGTGGACGCGGCAGGCCAACACCGCGTTCCGCGTCGGCCGTGCCATCCAGGCCGGCCGGGTCTGGACGAACTGCTACCACCACTACCCCGCCCACGCGGCCTTCGGCGGCTACAAGCAATCCGGCATCGGGCGCGAAAACCACAAGATGATGCTGGACCATTACCGCAACACCAAGAACCTGCTGGTCAGCTACGACGAGAACCCGATGGGCTTCTTCTGAGCGGCATACCCATCCGCAATCCAAGGGCCGGCTCCGCGCCGGCCCTTACTCTAGGGGCCCCCTCCCACATCATCTTGGCGGAAGTACTCCGGGGGTGGGGGGGGCGCGCCCCCCCGCAACCCCCCCCCCCCCACCCCGCCCCCCCCACACCCCCACCGAGCCCCCCCCCCGGGAGACCACCCCAACGCCCCCCCCCCCC